>JAYWBS010000099.1:0-16498 GCA_043781295.1 Polaromonas sp. | reverse complement strand
TGTCGGTGATGATTGGCACGATGGCCTCCATCATGTCGTCAACCATCATCAACGTCGCCATTCCCGACATGAGCCAGCACTTCACGCTGGGCCAGGCCAGGGCGCAGTGGGTGAGCTCGGGCTTCATGGTGGCCATGACAGTGTCGATGCTGACCACGCCATGGCTGCTGGGCCGCTACGGCTACCGCGCGACTTATGTGGGTTGCATGCTGCTGATGATGACGGGCGGTATCGTCGGTGGGCTTGCCAATCAGTTTGGCCTGGTGCTGGCGGCCAGAGTGGCCGAAGGGCTGGCAGCAGGCGTGGTGCAGCCGATACCGGCCATCATCATCATGCGGGCTTTTGCGCCGCATGAGCAGGGCCGGGCCAGCGGCCTGTTTGGCATGGGTGTGGTGCTGGCACCTGCGCTGGGGCCGAGTGTGGGTGGCGTGCTGGTTGATTTGTTTGGCTGGCGTTCGATTTTCTTTATGGTCGTGCCGCTGTGTATCGCATCGCTGGTCATGGCCTACCGTTACGTACCCACCACAGCGCCGGGCGGCGTGGCGGCGGATAAAACCGGTGCCGGCCTGGACTGGCGCGGCCTGTTGCTGGGCGCGGTGGGTACGCTGTGCCTGCTCAACGGCATGGTCGAAATGCATGGCAACAACCGCACGCAGGCTGCGCTGCTGCTGGGGGCTGCCGCCCTGATTTTGTGGGTATTTATTGCCTGGCAACGCCGCTTGGCCTCTAAAGGTGGTGCGCCGCTGATGAACCTGGCGCTGTTCGGCTACCGGCCTTTTGCCATGGGCAGTGTGGTGGCTTTTATCTATGGCACGGCGTTGTTTGGCTCGACCTATTTGCTGCCGGTGTACATGCAACTGGGCCTGAACTTGTCGGCATCGTATGTTGGTACCATTTTGTTGCCTGCCGGGCTGGTGCTGGCTGTCACGATTGCTGCTGTGGGTCGGCTGGCCGACAAACAACCGACCTGGTTGCTGGTCAGCACAGGCCTTGCATTGCTGGCTATTTCGTTTGCCATGATGTTTACCGTGACCCTGAATTCCACCGCGTGGCTGCTGGTGCTGTGGGCGATTGTGGGACGAATCGGACTCGGTTTTATTTTGCCTTCGCTTAACTTGGGCTCGCTGCGGCCACTGCACGAAAGCCTGTTGTCGCAGGGCTCCAGCGCGATCAATTTTTTGCGCATGCTGGGCGGTGCCATCGGCGTGAGCCTGTGCGGCATTGTGCTGGAATGGCGGCTGGCGGCGCATGGTGATTCATTGACCAACCCGCTGAGCAGCGCCGCACGACTGGCGGCGTTCAATGAGTCGTTTTTCATGCTGGCTGCTTTGTGCGCGCTGGCATTGCTGGCGGCCTGGCAGCTCAGGGCACCTGTCGTGCCCACAACACCTGAAGCAGATTGATCATGTGCCAGCTGCTTGGCATGAATTGCAATGCACCTACTGACGTGACCTTCAGCTTTCGTGGTTTTGCGCAGCGCGGCGGCAACACTGACCAGCATGCTGATGGCTGGGGCATCGCTTTTTTTGAGGGGGACAGTGATAGTAGTAATGACAGCGATGGCGACAGGGGCTTGCGTCATTTTGTAGACCATCAAAGCGCATGTTCTTCGCCCGTGGCAGAGCTGATCAGCCGCTACCCGATTAAAAGCCGCAATGTCATCTCGCATATCCGCAAGGCCACGCAGGGTCGGGTAGCGCTTGAAAATTGCCACCCCTTTGTGCGCGAACTGTGGGGCCGCTACTGGGTATTTGCGCACAACGGTGATTTAAAAGACTTTGCGCCGCGCCTGCACGGCAGCTTCAAGCCGGTGGGCAGCACCGACAGCGAACTGGCTTTTTGCTGGATCATGCAAGAGCTGGCCAAGTCGCATGCAGGCGTGCCGAGCGTCAACGAGCTAAGCATCACGCTGCGCGAGCTGACGGCGCATATCGCAGTGCACGGCACGTTCAATTTTTTGCTTAGCAATGGCCAGGCCTTGTGGGCGCATGCTTCTACCAAAGCCGACTCACAGCGCCTGTACTACGTCGAGCGCAAATACCCGTTTGCCCACGCCACCTTGAGCGATGAAGACGTGAGCATTAATTTTGCAGACCACACCAGCGCGTCAGACCGGGTGGCCGTGGTGGTCAGCGCGCCGCTGACGACAGATGAGGTCTGGACCGCTTTTGCGCCCGGCGAGCTGAAGGTGTTTGAAGGCGGGGCTCTGAGCCAGGCTTGACGCTTACGGCTTCAATGCCGCCTCCAGCGCATCCACAAACATCGCCGCCACATCGAACCCCGCCTGGTCAAAAATTTCCTGAAAGCAGGTCGGGCTAGTCACGTTGATTTCGGTCACGCAGTCGCCAATCACGTCAATTCCTGCGAGCAAAAGGCCACGTGACGCCAGCACTGGGCCAATGGCTTCTGCGATGTCGCGGTCGCGTGTTGACAGCGGTTGCGCCACACCTTTGCCACCAACAGCCAGGTTGCCACGCACTTCTGTGCCCTGCGGAATGCGCGCCAGACTGAACGGAACGGGCCTGCCACCAATCACCAAAATGCGTTTGTCGCCCAGAGTAATTTCAGGTAAAAACTTTTGTACCATCACGCTTTGCGCGCCGTCCTTGTTCAGCGTTTCAATCATGCTGCCGAGGTTCAGGCCGTCTTCTTTGACCCGAAAAATCCCCATGCCACCCATGCCGTCGAGCGGTTTCAAAATAATGTCTTTGTGCTCGGCATGAAAGCGTTTGATGTCACTCGCATCACGCGTCACCAGTGTCGGCCCGATGAACTGCGGGAACTCTAAAATCGCCAGCTTTTCTGGGTGATCACGCAGGGCACGCGGTTTGTTAAACACCTTGGCCCCTTCACGCTCGGCTTGCTCCAGCAAATGCGTGCTGTAGAAAAACTCGCTGTCAAACGGTGGGTCTTTGCGCATCACCACCGCGTCGAAATCTTTCAGGGCTTGCGGGCGCTCGTTGGGGTGTGACTGCTGCGCTGTGAACCATGCATCAGGCGCGCCAGTGAGTGTGATGTCCCTTACAAAACCCGTCACAGGTTCACCACGCTGCCAGCGTATGTCTTTAGTCTCGCACGCGGCCAGCGTGTGGCCACGCTTTTGCAGCTCACGCATCATGGCAAAGGTGGTGTCTTTGTAAATCTTGAAAGATTCGAGCGGGTCGGCAACGAAGAGAATTTGCATCGCAGTCTTTTAATTGTTGGGAGTTTTTAGCGTTTTGGGCTTGCCCGTATTGTTGTACAAACAGCGCCAGCGCGCCGACGAGTATCGCGACGAAGCCAGCGATGAAGGCACTTGGCATGAGGTCTTTAAAAAAACCGCACGTCTACTTTTGTCAGGCAAGAACCTCAAATCTCGATTTTGCTACCCAGTTCTACCACCGCGTTGTTTGGCAAATTCAGAAAATCTGCGGCTGAACCCGCGTTGCGGTGCATTTGCGCAAACAGCTTTTCGCGCCATTGCGCCATCCCGCTACCAATGGTTGGCACGACGGTATCGCGCGACAGGAAGTAGCTGGTGGTCATCGGCTCGGTCTCACATCCGCGCCCGCGCATTTGCAGCAACGCACGCGGAACGTCCGGGTCATTTTTAAAACCGTAGTGAATCACTACCTGCCAGCAATGGCGTCCGAGGGATTCAATTTCCAGGCGTTTGTCCAGGCCAATCCAGGGCACTTCGTGGCTGTGAACCGTGACAAATAAATTGTTTTCATGCAGCACCTTGTTGTGTTTGAGATTGTGCAGCAGGGCGTTCGGTACCGTACCGGGCGCTGCCGTTAAAAACACGGCGGTACCTTCTACCCGCGCCGGCGGGCTGACAAAAACGGCTTCCAGAAAACTTTTGAGATCCAGCGAGTCTTCACGCAGTTTTTGGTTGAGGATATGGCGGCCTTCTTTCCAGGTGACCATCAGGGTAAAAATGGCACCGGCAATCAAAATCGGGAACCAGCCGCCCTCAACAAACTTGAGCGCGTTGGATGCCAAAAACGCAAAGTCAATCAGAAAGAAAATACCGGTGGCCGCGATGCACAAGGCCAGTGGGTATTTCCAGCCGTAGCGAATCACGTAAAAAGTTAAAACAGTGGTGATCAGCATGTTGCCGCACACGGCAATGCCATAAGCGGTAGCCAGCGCTTCTGATGATTTGAAAAACACCACCGCCAGGGCAATGGCCACAAACAACGCCCAGTTGATAAAGGGAATATAGATTTGCCCCGTCTCTTTGATGCTGGTGTGGAGCATTTGCAGGCGCGGCAAATACCCGAGCTGGATGATTTGTTTGGTGGCACTGAAGGCGCCGGATATCAAGGCCTGCGATGCAATCACGGTAGCCATGGTTGCGAGTGCCACCATCGGCAGCAGTGCCCATTCGGGCATCATCAGATAAAACGGATTTTTAACCGCTGCCGGGTTAGTAAGCAGCAGCGCACCCTGGCCGAAATAATTCAAGGTCAGTGCCGGCATGACCACCGCAAACCAGGCCAGACGAATCGGCTGCTTGCCGAAGTGACCCATGTCGGCGTACAGCGCTTCAGCGCCGGTAACGCACAGCACAATCGCGCCCAAAATTAAAAACGTGATGCCTGGGCTGGTCCACATAAACATCAGGGCGTAATGCGGGCTCAAGGCTTTCAAAATACTCGGATTGCCAGCAATTTGTACCGCACCCAGCACTGCAATAGCGAAAAACCAGACCAGCGTGATGGGGCCAAAAAATTTTCCAATGCCGCCTGTGCCGCGTTTTTGTACGATGAAAAGCACTAAAAGAATAACCAGTGTCAATGGCACGACGTACTTGGTGAAGGTGGGTGAGACGATCTCCAGCCCCTCGACAGCCGACAGCACTGAAATAGCCGGGGTGATGACACCATCGCCATAAAACAGGGCTGCGCCAAACATGCCGACAATCAGCAGGCGCCGGCGCAGTGCAGGTTTGTCTTTAACCGCATTGGAGGCCAGCGCCAGCAGTGCCGCCGTACCCCCTTCGCCGTGGTTGTCTGCACGCAGCACCAGCATGACGTATTTGATGGAAACGATGACGGTGAGTGTCCAGAAAAAGATAGACAAAATACCAAAAACATTGGCAGGTGTCAGCGCGACATGCCCTTCCGCAAAAACCGTTTTGACGGCGTACAGAACGCTGGTACCAATGTCGCCGTAAACGATGCCAATAGCACCCAGAGTGAGCGCCGAGAGTGATGATTTTGATGTGGACACAAAAACTTCCCGCTTCTGGTTGAAACGGGAATGGGTAGCTTGGGGAATGCTATTTTGCACCCGACCAGGGCGCTTTCAGCTTTGCAAAAGATGCTGTCGCCAACTAATTCGAATTTTGTTGCAGTGCGGCAACTATTCGCTTGGCGTTTTTATTTGCTATTATTTCAGGAGCTTCTTACGCCCGAATTCATTGGGCTAAAGACCTAAAACACACCTAAAAACGGGTTGAAAATGGCTAAAAATGCCCTTCAGGCCCATTTTTAGTCGTAGACCTCGGCATTCGGATCCGTCGCCTCCAGCTCGTAGCTCGCGGCCAGCATGGCCAGGCGGGCGATCACGCCGTACATGTAAAAGCGGTTGGGGCTGCTGGAGCCTGGTTTTTCACCCGGCTGAGGCAGGCGCCCACTGTCGGCAAAAGCAAGCGGTACGTAGCTGGTACCTGGAGCGCTCAGGTTTTCGTCGGCACCGCGCTCGGCGTGAATGCGGTAAAAGCCGCCCACCACATAGCGGTCCATCATGTAGACGACAGGCTCTGCCACAGCGGCATTGACGCGCTCGTTGGTCAGCACGCCTTCTTGAATGATGACTTCGGGCAGCGTTTTACCGTTTTTGTTTTTGCCCAGCAGGGTGTCGAGGTCTTTCACGTCGCGCACGGTCATGATGCCCATGCCGCAGGTGCCTTCGCCGCCGCCATCGGCTTTGACCACCACAAACGGCTTTTCATTGATACCGTATTCCTTGTACTTGCGTTTGACTTTGGCCAGCAGCGCGTCAACGTTGGTCCGCAGGCAATCCATGCCCGCGCCACCTGCAAAGTTAACCTCACCGCAATGCGCAAACATCGGGTTGATGAGCCACGGGTCAATGCCCAGCAGCTTGCCAAAACGCTTGGAGATTTCTTCGTAAGCCTTGAAATGGTTGGCCTTGCGCCGCACCGAGCCACTGGCATGCAGCGGTGGTAGCAGGTACTGCTCGTTCAGGTCTTCCAGCATGCCGGGAATGCCGGCAGCCAGGTCGTTGTTCAGCAAGATGGTGCAGGGGTCGAAATCTTTCAGGCCCAGGCGGCGGTCGGTGCGGCTGAGCGGCTCCAGCGTGAGGCTCTCACCTGTGGGCAGCTTCAAGGCGGTTGAAACTTTGATGTCAGGGTCCAGTGAGCCAAAACGTACATTCAGCCCAGCCTGGTGAAAAATACGCTTGAGTTGCAAGAGGTTGGCCAGGTAGAAGCTGCCGAGCTGCGTGTTTTGGGTGTTGTTATCGGGTACCACCAGCAGGTTGCGCGCTTCAGGGCAAATTTTTTCAATCGCCGCCATCGCAGCCTGCACGGCCAGCGGCAGCATGTCAGGCGTCAGGTTGTTCCAGCCATCGGGGAACAGATTGGTGTCAACCGGGGCCAGCTTGAAGCCCGCATTGCGCACATCCACCGAGCAATAAAAAGGCGGCGTGTGCTCCATCCATTCCAGCCGAAACCAGCGCTCAATGGCGGGGGTGGAGTCAAGAATGCGCTGCTCAAGCTCGTTGATGGGGCCGTTCAAGGCAGTAATCAGGTGCGGGACCATGAGGTCACTTTCTAAAAGACGGAATTCAGAGAGAAAAATGCGCGCGGTCAAAGTCAGAGCTTGGGGCGTGGGCAAAGGTTGCAAGGGGCTGAACGAGGGCAATTCAACCCATGACTTTACCTTCAGGCTTCACCCCCGCACCTCCCCATCCCCCAACACCACATACTTCAGCGAAGTCAGCCCCTCAATCCCTACTGGGCCCCGCGCGTGAAACTTGTCTGTGCTGATGCCGATTTCAGCGCCCAGGCCAAACTCAAAACCGTCGGCGAAGCGGGTGCTGGCGTTGACCATCACGCTGGCTGAATCGACTTCGCGCAGGAATTTTTGAGCGTGAAGGTGGTTGGTGGTGATGATGGCGTCGGTGTGGTGGCTGCTGTATTGGTTGATGTGGGTAATAGCTTCATCCACGCCTTCAACGACCTTGATGCTGATGATGGGGGCCAGGTACTCTTCGTACCAGTCTTGCTCGGTTGCTTGTTTAATTGCTATTGATTTAGTAGCTGCTTGCGCCCGAATTATTTGGCTTGCAGCCTCATCGGCACGTATTTCCACGCCTTTTTTAGCATAAATGGCAGCGATTTTGGGTAAAAAGGCTTCGGCCACGCCGCGCGCTACCAGCAGGCCTTCTGCTGCGTTGCAGGGGCTGTACTTTTGGGTTTTGGCGTTGTCGGCCACCTTCACGGCCATGGCGATGTCGCAGGGGTCGTCAACATACACATGGCAGTTGCCGTCCAGGTGCTTGATGACGGGTACCTTGGCACCTGCGCTGATGCGTTCGATCAAGCCCTTGCCGCCGCGTGGAATGATCACGTCTACGTATTGCGGCATGGCAATCAGGTGGCCAACGGCTTCGCGGTCAGTGGTGGGTACCAACTGCACGGCATCCGCTGGCAGGCCAGCACTCAGCAGGGCTTGGCCTACAAGTGCGGCCAAGGCTTTGTTTGACTCAATCGCCTCGGAGCCGCCACGCAAAATGCAGGCGTTGCCGCTTTTAATCGCCAGGCTGGCTGCCTCAATGGTCACGTTGGGGCGGCTCTCGTAAATCATGCCAAACACGCCAATCGGCACGCGCATTTGCCCCACGCGAATGCCGCTGGGCTGCTGGCGCAGAGAGATGATTTCGCCAATCACGTCAGGCATGGCGGCCAGTTGCTCGCAGCCGATGGCCACGGTTTCAATGTCTTTGGGTGTGAGTTTCAAGCGGTCCAGCATCGGGCCTGTCAAACCCGCGCTGGCAGCGCGTGCCAGGTCTTGCTGATTGGCGGCGGCAAGTGCCGCTGTGTTTTGGCGCAAGAGTGCGGCCAGACTTGAAAGTGCTACGTTTTTAGTAGCTGCTTGCGCACGTGCCATTTGGGTAGAAGCGGCTTTTGCCTTGCTACCCATGGCCTGCATGAGCTGCGAAACATCGTTGTGTTGGATCGGTACGTTTTGGAGGTCGGGCGCGTTCATACCGTTATTTTCCCTCAAATGCGACCCTCGGCGGCGCGTCAGGTTCTTGACGATGCCGTTTGCCTTTTGTGCTCAGTTAAAAGACTTGTGTGCCGAAACATCATCCTTGGCTGGGGCAATCGTATGTCATTACATCCGCGAACATCACAAGCCCCCCTGAGCCAGACTCAGATATTGGTGTCTGAATTAATAGAGGTGGCTGTAGCCTGTTCTAGCAAATAACGTTGCTGAACTCGCCCCATAAAGTCAGCCAGCGGGTACTGAAGTCCCTCGGCGATACGCAGCAAAACGCTAAGTGTGGGCTGTTTGCGCCCAACCTCAATCAGGGAAATATACGGGCGGTCTAATTGACAACTACCCGCCAAGTCTTCCTGCGACCAACCCAGCTCTCGCCGACGGAGTTTGATCTCGGTCGCCAATGCATTGATTAATGGCTGATTTTTGCTGGGTCGCATAGACCCCTACTGTTTAGCTCCTGTACACTTTAGACACGTGTCTATAGACAGCAAAATTGCCAATAGATTCGTTTACAACCCGAACAAAATCACCCGGAGCATCACTCTTGTTTAATTGCATCAAATTCATCAAATTCGCCTGTTTGGCAATATTTCTTCCACTGGTTGGCTGTGCGCAGGCAGACTTTGACAAGTTTGACCAGAGCTTAAAGACGCTGAACCAGGCGCTCGGGGCGCCGCCAGCGCCAGGTACCCAAACCGTGCAAGCGGCAGAGCCTATGGCGGTGCGTGGTGATGCATCGAAAAGCATCACCACGGAGCTCGTCATTCCAAACGACAAAGCCACCGAAGAAGCCATGAATGCAGCGCTGCCCGTAGTTAAAAAGGTAATTTCTATTCACCAGTGCCTGAAGACTGACGAAAGCCAGCGCCTTCTAAATGTGTATGCGGTTACTGGCGTTGATGTTTCGAAAAATCCTTGGGGCGTGCCAAACAACCGGACCCGATACCACGATAAATCGCAATGTGTGGACGTAAAGGCGCTCGACCAATGGACGTTGCTTGCCGCAAATACGATAGGGGTGCGTGCTGTTTACTTTGCGATTGACAGCGGCGAGACCTTCAATCTGTCTTATTACTTCAGGAAGACGAGCGATGGCTCATGGAAACTCTTGAAAATCGGTGACTTCTGATTTCCTGAAGGATCCATAGCCACCATGACCAACGCATTTTTTTATGTCGCCGGGTACCTTGCCTTGATGGTGCCTACCTACGTGCTGCCATATTTTGGCTCCAATTCCATCATCGCAAACGGCATAGGCGCAGCGGTGGGCCGGGGAATGACCCCATTCTGGTGGTTGCACGTATGGGCGCTGGTGATGTTGGCCTTGATGGCTTTCTCACGCGGAAGGCACATCAGCAAGACTTTTATCGTGGTGTTCCCGATCACCGCAACGGTTTTTGACATGACACCAGGCCTGAGTTTGATGCCCTTCGTTCCAACAGCCATGCATTTAATTGCGCTCGGTTTAGGCGCCATTGGCCATGCGCCAAAAACCGTGGCGGATGGCGGCAGTACGGTGGATATGCCGAAACCCGGTTCAAACGGGGTAGCCATCTCGGCGCTATTGATGACCTTTGCCACCATTCTCGGTAGCCTGTGGTTTGCCCTGAATACAAATAAATTCAGTTCGACACGCGCAAAACCGCCCGTCACTCTGCAATCAGAGCCATCAAAGACCTCTGAATTAAAACAAAGTAAACCCGAGCAATCCGAAGCCGTGACCAATGCAAGCAGCGCACGTCCATCAAGTTCAAAGCCTCAAAAGGTCACAACGAAGCCTTTCAGTGAGCGCGCTAGCCAGCCGGCAGGAAATCAGGACAAGCAGGAACCTCCGAAAAAGTCGCGTTACATCAATTTGAATGAGTGACCAATTAGAAGCAAACATGCATCGCCGTATGCCGTTTCTTGCTCGCGCGGCATCGTTACCCAAACAAGTGACCACGCGCGTACCGATACCAAAATTTGAAACCGTATCAAGGCTAAAAACGCTACGTTATTCGTAGCTGTTTCACCCATGCCGGTTCGGCAGAACTAGCTTTTGCCTTGTGACGCATGGCGGACATGAGGTCTGTGATGGTCTGATCGATTATCTGATCTTTTTTACCCGGCTGCGCTATAGTGTCTGGATGACTCAAGCACTGCTCAAACCCTTGAACGAAGACGACTATTTGGCCGGTGAAATGTTGGCAGATGTGCGTCATGAATTTGTCAATGGTGGTGTTTACGCCATGGCGGGTAGCAGTGAAAATCACAATCGAATATCTGTCAATCTGGCGAGCTATTGCAACTTACAAGCAGCCAAAGGTTGCCGTACTTTTGCCAGTGACATGAAGCTGCGGCTTGAAGCAGGCAACGCTTTTTATTACCCCGACGTGATGCTGGTTTGCGATGCCAGTGACAACGAGGCGTATTTCAAAACCAGCCCCTGCATGGTTGCCGAAGTGCTGTCGCGCAGCACAGAGTTAACAGATAGGCGCGAAAAATGGGCCGCCTACCAAAAGCTGCAAAGTCTGCGTGAATATGTGCTGCTGGCGCAAGACCGAGCCTATATTGAGGTCTACCAGCGCGTGAATCTGCGCCAGTGGGGCATGACGGTGCTTGGTATTGACGACACACTGGTTTTGACTTGCGGTGACATCAGTATTCCGGTACGTGACTTGTACCGGGGCGTTGACTTTTCAGTCGCCGCTTGATTCGGCTTTCGCCAAGCCTCAGTGTTTCCCCGCACACTGCTCACACACCATGCCGGCCAGCCGATGCAGCGCCTGCCAACCACTGGCAGGCCAATCGGGTTGCTTCAAGCCTTTAACAATGCCGTCGACCTTGTGCGCAGCAGTGAGCAGGTTGGCCAGTGTGGTGTCGGTGATGCCTGGCAGCACGCGCTCGTACAACTTTTCCTTGATGCCCCAGATGCGGTTCTCACGCAGGGCCATCGGCATGGGCCGCCCGGCATTGATGGCGTCTTTCACGCGCTTCATGCTACGTATGTCTTCACTGATGGCCCAGTGCACCAGCACTTCTGATTCGCCTTCTGACTGCAAGCCGTCCAGCATGCGGGCCACACGCACCGCCTGGCCGCTGAGCACAGCTTCTGACAACTTGAAGACGTCATAGCGTGCCACATTGAGCACGGCGTTTTCAACCTGCTCAAAGCTTAATATTCCAGATGATTCGCCGCCGTTAGCCGTGCCGTACAGCAGCCCGAGTTTTTGAATCTCCTGGTGCGCGGCCAGCAGGTTGCCTTCAACCCGGTCAGAGAAAAATTGCAGCGTGCGCTGGCCTTCTTCACCCGCAGCCACGCGCTGGCCCTGTGCGCTTAAGCGCTGGGAAATCCATTGCGGCAAATTGCGACGATCAATCGGTTCAAACTTGACCGTGACGCCAAAGCTGTCCAGCGCACCAAACCATGCGCCTTTGGCCGTCATGCTGTCTAGCCGGGGCAGCATGACCAGCGTCAGGGTGGCATCATCGCCTTGCGCCCGTTCTGCAATCTGCTGCAAGGCGGCTGAACCATCTTTGCCAGGCTTGCCGCTGGGGATGCGGATTTCAATGATTTGTTTGTCGGCAAATAAACTGAGTGAACCACCACTGGCCAGCACCTCGCTCCAGTCAAAATGTGCGCCTGCCACCACATGCACGGTACGCTCGGTGTAGCCCAAGCTTCTGGCATGGGCGCGCAGGTTGTCGGCAAACTCTTGCAGCAGCAGCGGCTCGTCACCATGCAGGGTGTACAGGCTTTTGATGCCGCGCTTCAAGTGCTCTGGCAGCTGGCTGGGGGACAGGTTCATGCCGGGAATGGGGCTAAATTTGTGACTAAATTGATCGCTAAAGTTTGTCGGGCGTGACAGCTGCCAGGCGGCGCATGATTTGCTGGACGATGTCGCTTTGCATCTCGCGGTACAGCAGGCCTTCTTCGGTTTCTTTGGCCAGCACAGCTGATTCGTTGAAGCTGATGTCGCGTTGCTGCAAAATTTCAGTGGCAGGTATCAGCTCACTGTTTTTAGCGCTGCGCAGCCTGAAGGCAAAGCGCAGCCGTAATTGAAACTCACGCACCTGACCAGACGCATTCAAACCGACCACGGTTTTTTCACGCCGGTCAATCAGCACATCCAGAATCACATCGGCTTTGTCTATCATGCGGGTGTCGGTGATGACCTGCACGTTACCGTTGGCTTCAAGCGAGCGCTTGAGTTCAATGCCCAGCGCTGAGCCTTCTGAAAAAGGAGAGAACAGCGTTTTGAACGGGAAATTGGGTGCCTTGCGCAGCTGAAAGCCGCAGCCAGCCACACCAAGCGCTGCGCCAGAGGCCAGCAGGGTCAAGCAAAAACGGCGTTGCATGCTTATTCCTCAGTTGTTTACTTCAAACCACAATGTTGACGAGTCGGCCCGGCACCACAATCACTTTTTTGGGTGCAGCACCCACCGCCTGCTTGATGAAGGCTTCGGTTGCCAGCGCAGCGGCTTCAATCGTTGCTTTGTCGGCACTAGAGCTGACAGTGACCGAGCCGCGCAGCTTGCCGTTGATTTGCAGCATGAGTTCGATTTCATCTTGCTGTAGGGCACTGGCATCGACTTGCGGCCAGGGTGCGTCGAGCAAATCACCGTGTTGTTTGGCGTAGCCTAAATCAACCCACAGTGCATGGGCCAGGTGTGGGCAAGCAGGGTACAGGCAGCGCAGCAGAATGTTGAAGCCTTCATGCAGCGCGGCGTTTGATGCGTCTGACGCTTCAGATTTGAAATCCTCCAAAGCGTTGAGAAGCTTCATTGAACCCGACACGACCGTGTTGTACTGCATGCGCTGGTAGTCGTAGTCGATTTGCTTTAAAACCGTGTGAACCTCTAACCTTAAAGCCTTGATTTCCTTGCTAAAAGTGCCTGTAGCCCAATCAATTCGGGCGCAAGCAGCTACTGAATTAGTAGCATTTAATTTGATGCCAAAGTTCCATACGCGGCGCAAGAAACGGTAACTGCCTTCCACGCCGGCATCATTCCACTCCAGCGTGGCTTCGGGCGGGGCGGTGAACATGGTGTACAGCCTGGCAGTGTCAGCGCCGTATTTTTCAATCAGGTCCTGCGGATCGACACCATTGTTTTTGCTCTTGCTCATCGTGCCCACGCCTTCGTAGTTCACGACCAGACCGTCGGTTTTGCGTTTGGCGGTGCGCACCTTGCCATCCGCATCATGAATGTCATCGACTTCTTTCGGCCAGAAGTAATCAATGCCGCCCTTGTCTGTTTTGCGCGAGTAGATGTGGTTCAGCACCATGCCCTGCGTCAGCAGCTTGGTAAAGGGCTCATCAGCTTTGACCAAACCTATGTCACGCATGACTTTGGTCCAGAAGCGGGCGTAGAGCAAATGCAAAATCGCATGCTCGATACCGCCGATGTACTGGTCCATCGGCATCCAGTAGTTGGCACCTTCTGCGACCATCGCTTGATTGTTTTTTGGATCGCCTGCGCGGGTGGTCGCCTGCGCATCGCAATACCGCATGTAGTACCACGAGCTGTCCACGAATGTGTCCATCGTGTCCGTCTCACGGCGGCCAGGCTTGCCGCAGACCGGACACACCACGCCAGCGTGAAAGCCTTCATGCTTGAGCAGCGGATTACCTGAACCATCGGGTACGCAATCTTGCGGCAGCACCACGGGCAGGTCTTTTTCAGGCACTGGCACCGCGCCATGTTCAGCGCAATGGATGATTGGGATTGGCGTGCCCCAGTAGCGCTGGCGGCTCACGCCCCAGTCGCGCAAACGCCAGGTGGTTTTTTTCTCACCGAGATTTTTGGCGATCAGGTCAGCGGCTACGGCATCCACACAGGCCTTGAAAGCCAGACCGTCGTATTTGCCGGAATTGATCGCTACACCGTCTTTTTTAGCAAAATCATCGCTCCAATGACTGGGTGCTGTATAACTAAGAAGCTGAGCCTTAAAGTCCTCGCGTTGATTTGAGTCCAATGCGTCTTTGAATCTAAAAGGATCGGAACTAAGCGCAACTCCGGTTTGCAAGGCATCTTCAATCGCCAACTGAGCTTGTGATTTAACTACGGGTTTAATTGCAATCTTGTATTTCAAAGCGAACTCAAAGTCGCGCTCATCATGCGCCGGCACGCCCATCACGGCGCCGTCGCCATAGCTCATCAGCACGTAGTTGCCGACCCAGACCTCGACCTGCTCGCCTGTGAGCGGATGGGACACGAAGAGGCCGGTGCGTTCGCCCTTTTTCTCCTGTGTGGCCAGCTCGGCTTCCGTTGTGCCGCCGGACTGGCATTCTTCAATGAACGCGGCGAGCTTGGCGTTGCTCAATGCGGCAAGCAGCGCCAGCGGGTGCTCCGGTGCCACGGCGCAAAACGTTACGCCCATGATGGTATCTAGACGGGTGGTGAAGACGTACATCTTGCCGTCGCCGATCAGCTTGCCGCTCGCATCTTTGATGTCATGCGTAAACGCAAAGCGCACGCCCTCGCTTTTACCAATCCAGTTTTCCTGCATCAGCTTGACGCGCTCGGGCCAACCCGGCAGGCCGTTTTTGACATGGTGCAGCAGCTCTTCGGCGTAGTCTGTGATCTTGAGGTAATAACCCGGGATCTCACGCTTCTCCACCACCGCGCCGGTGCGCCAGCCTTTGCCGTCAATCACCTGCTCATTGGCCAACACGGTCTGATCCACCGGGTCCCAGTTCACGACCTGGGTCTTGCGGTAGGCAATGCCTTTGTCCAACATCTTGAGAAACAACCACTGATTCCACTTGTAGTAGCTGGGGTCGCAGGTGGCGACTTCGCGGCTCCAGTCGATGGCCAGGCCCATGGCCTGCATCTGTTTCTTCATGTAGGCGATGTTGTCAAACGTCCACTTCGCCGGGGGCACGCCGTTCTTCAAGGCGGCGTTTTCAGCGGGCAGGCCAAAGGCGTCCCAACCCATGGGCATGAGCACGTTGTAGCCCTTCATGCGCAGGTAGCGCGTGAGCAGGTCGTTTATGGTGTCGTTGCGCACATGGCCCATGTGCAGCTTGCCGCTGGGGTAAGGCAGCATCGAACAGGCGTAGTACTTACCCAGGGGCTTTTTCGGGTCCGCATGGTCTTCGACGCGGTATGCGTTGTCGGCCGTCCAGTGGGTTTGCGCTTGGCGCTCAACGTCGAGGTGGTTGTATTTTTCTTGCATGGGAGAGGGAAAGCAGAAGGCCAAAACAATCAGGCAGCCCGCGCTGCGGAAAAGTAGATTTTAGGCGCTGCACCGGTCACCGGCCAGCCGTCTCGGCAAGCGCTTGCAGCTAGCGCCTGAGCGCTGGCGCAGTTTTTGGAGAAGTGCCAGGCGCCTCGGCGACAAAACCGATGCGGTTCAGCCCGGCCTTTTGCGCCACGCCCATGACCTCAACGACGCGGCCGTAGGGCACGGTTTCATCGGCGCGCAACTGGACTTCGGTCTCAGGGTTTTGCATGGCAGTTTGCAGCAGGCTGCTGGCGAGCTGCGCGATGGCCACGGGCTGGTCATTGAGAAACACCTGCCCGGTCTTGTCCACTACCAGCGTGACAAATTTGGATGCCTCGGCGGGTTTGGCAGCATCGGTTTTGGGCAGGTCCAGCTTGATGGACGACGCGAGCAATGGTGCGGTCAGCATGAAGATCACCAGCAGCACCAGCATCACATCGACCATGGGCGTGACGTTGATCTCGCTCATGGGCTGGGCACCCTGGGTTCGCTCCAATCGGCCAAATGTCATTTCGGCTGGCCCGCAAACAACTCTCGCAGATCACGCGCAAAGCCTTCGAGATCAGCCTCCATACGGTTGATGTAGCGGCCAAAAATGTTGTAGGCCAGCACAGCGGGAATCGCGACTGCCAATCCGGCGGCTGTCATGATGAGGGCCTCGCCGACCGGGCCGGAGACCTTGTCGATGGTGATTTGCCCAGCCGACGCAATACCGATCAGCGCGTGGTAAATCCCCCAGACCGTGCCGAGCAGACCCACAAAGGGCGCGATGGAACCGACAGTCGCCAGCAGCACCTGGCCAAATTGCAGCTTGTGCAGCACGGCATGCAGCGCGTCGCGCAGAACGCGGGTGAGCTGGGCGGAGCGATCGCCGGCGGAGGCAAGCGTCCCAGATGCTCCTGTTTTTGTAGCAGCAAGCAGAGGTAATACGAGGGTCTCACGGTCAAATGCCGTTATTTTCTGGAAAGCTTCGTCAAAAGTTCGGGATTGCCAGAAGCCTGCAATGCTGCGGGCCACGTCGCTGGTGGCGCGGCGCAGGAGCCATGTTTTC
>JAYWBS010000098.1:0-5726 GCA_043781295.1 Polaromonas sp. | reverse complement strand
GCCAGGCATTGAGGGTTTGCGGTGTCCAGCGCAAACGTGACTGCCCCAGTTCTTTGGAATAGGTGTAACCCGCCAGGCTGCCTACGCGGCGCCCGACCACACCGCGATGCGCTGGGCCGATTTTGTTGCTGTCAACCGCATGGCAAGTTGTGCAGCGGGATTGGTACAGGGCCATCCCGCGCGCCACGTCCCCAAGCGGCGGGCTAACCCATTCGCGCGCAGGCGCAGGTGCCACTACAGCTTGCGCCATCACGCGGGGCACACCGAGCTGGAAAGCAGCAGCCAGTAGAGCGCAGATGGTGGGCAAAGATTTCCAGGAAACGGAGGGCGGTATTAACTTCATGCTGCGGAATACGTGACACATGTCCGGTTTGGATTCACAAAAGACACAAACCCAGGTAATTTAGTCAGCTTATAAAAGTTGAATCCACTCGCGCGGCATGTTCGTATTCATGGTGCATACATCTGATTACAAATTTTTATCTCGCAAGTAAATCCACCTAACTCATATCTGGAGCTCTATGAAAACAAAACTCGCAACCACTTTGATAGCAGCCAGCGCGGCTGCTTTTTGTGCAGGCGCGCAAGCTGATACCGGCAAATTGCTGCTGACAGGCGGCGTGAGCAGCATTGACGGCGCAGCCGGCGGCGGTTTAACCCCTTGGGCCGTGATTGGCAGCAACGCCACCGCTGGTGAGATTGGCGGCTCTGCTTACATCAGCAATCTGGGCACCAAGGACTATGGCTTTAATTTTTATGGCGCAGCAGTCGGCATCAAAGACCGCTTTGAGCTCTCCATCGGCCAGCAAAACATGGACACCCGTGCCACTGGCACTGCCTTGGGTGTACCCGGCCTGCGCCTGAAGCAGACCATCATTGGCGCAAAAGTCAAAGTGGCGGGCGATGCGATTTTGGACAGCGACACCCTGATGCCGCAAATTGCGGTAGGCCTGCAATACAAAACGCTCGCTGGCAGCGGCTTGAACGCCACACTCGACGCGCTGGGCGCCAAGCGCAGCGGTGTTGATCTTTACGTCAGCGCGACCAAGCTCTTCCTGGGTCAAAGCCTGCTGTTAAACGCCACGCTGCGCGCCACCAAGGCCAACCAGAACGGCTTGCTGGGTTACGGCGCATCACTGGGTGGCAGTGAAAACAGCTACAGCCTGCAACCTGAATTTTCGATTGGCTACCTGGTCAGCAAAAACGTGGTGGTGGGTGCTGAGTACCGCACCATGCGCAACAAGCTGGTCAAAGCTGGCAACACGGCTTTTGCCACCAACACCGGGCCGCTGCGCTCTGAGGACTGGAAAGACATTTTCGTGGCTTGGGCACCAACCAAAAACGTGTCACTGACGCTGGCTTATGTCGACCTGGGGGTGGTGGTACCCGCCACCACCGCTTCACGCAAACAGCAGGGCGTTTACGTCTCGGCCCAACTGGCTTTCTGATGACTTTCTGATGACTTTGTGATCCATCTTGACTCATTTAATTTTTAATCTCTTTCAGGAATCAACATGAAAAAAACTTTTATCTCCCTCGCCATTGCTGCGTCAGGCTTGTTGCTTGTGGGCAGCGCATTTGCCCAAACCATGGCCCCCAAAGACGATCAGCTGTACAAAGCCTTTGGCGAAAAAGCCGGCTTGGTCTCATTGATGGACGACTTCATGACTCGGCTCGTGGCTGACCCGCGTACCGGCCCGCATTTCGGGCCCGCCAATCAGCAGCGCATTAAAGAGCAGTTGGTCGAGCAGCTCTGCGCCTTGGGTGGTGGCCCTTGCGTGTACAAGGGCGCAGACATGAAAAGCTCGCATGCCAATCTGGACATTAAAAAATCAGACTTCCATGCATTGGTCGAGGTACTGCAAGCGAGCATGGATGCCAAGGGTATTCCGTTTCGCAAGCAAGGCGAAATGCTGGCATTATTGGCACCCATGAACCGCGACATCATCACGCCCAAGTAAGTGCAACTGTTACCAACCACCATCGTCAACATCACCATGAAAAAAACACTGCTTTCAACTGCTCTGGCGCTGGCATGCACCTGGGCATCTGCTGGGACTCTGGCCGTGTCGGTGGTGGACAAAGAAGGCAAGCCTGTGCAAGACGCAGTCGTGGTGCTTTTCCCGACCAACAAGGCTGCGTTGCCTAAAACTGCGCTGCCCTTGCTGGCCAACATCAACCAGGAAAAAATGCAGTTCATCCCGGCTGTGTCTTTGGTACCGGTGGGCGCAAAAATCACCTTTACCAACAACGACCCGTGGGACCACCATGTTCGCTCATCGCCTGCGGGCATGGGCCAGTTCAACACCACCAACGCGGGTTTTGAGATTCGCCTGGAAGGCAAGTCTGAAGGCAAGCCGGCAAAGACCAGTGAAGTCACCATCAGCAAATCTGGCGTGGTGGGTGCAACACTTCTGGGCTGCTTTATTCATGGCTCGATGCGCGGCTATATCTATGCCAGTGAATCACCTTGGGCCGCCAAAACCGGGGCCGATGGCATGGCCGTGTTTGACGATTTGCCAGATGGTGCGGCACAAGTCAAGGTGTGGCAATCTGACCAACTGGTAGATGTGCCCTTGCAGCAGGCCGTCATTGGCGCAGCGCCTGCTAAAAACAGTTTTCAGTTAACCGTGGTGCCGCGCCGACGCAGGGTTTAAGCTTGATCAGAAACAAAGCTCAAGCACAACTTGCCAAGCTCAAAGTGATTTGCGCTAGCTGCGAAGAAACCATCGACCTGGCCAAAGCCATTGCCGAATACAAGCCAGCAACAAAATAAGTCATTATGGATGTCTTTTTGTTCTTTTTTAGCTATTAAATCAGCCCGTAGCCCAATGAACTCAGGCGCAAGCAGCTACTAAAAACATAGCTATGTCATTGCCCGTTTTATTTCAACAACCCCAAATCACGTGCCTTGCGCGTAGCCTGCAAACGGTTGATGACTTGCAGGGTTTGAAACAGTGAGGTGACGTGGTTTTTGACAGTTTTTTCAGTCACGCCCAGTTGCAAGCCTATGTCGCGGTTGGTCAGCCCTTGGTCCAGCATCAGCAGCACGTCAAGCTGCCTGGCCGTTAACACGGGACAGTCTGGCAGGCGATGTGTGGGCTGGTTGAGCGGCGCTGTGAGGTCGCTGCCGTAGTTGATAAAGGGCGGGGCGATGGTCTGGTTGTTCAACAGCCGGGCTACTGCCTCCAGCAGTTGCGCCGTGGGTACGGTCTTGGACAAAAAACCACTGGCCCCAGCAGCCATGGCACGGGCCACGGCATCAGACTGAGCTTGCGCTGACACGACCAACACCCTGGCACCGCAGCCGCGTGTTCTCAGGGCGGTGACCAGGTTGGCACCATCGGCGTCTGGCAGATGCAGGTCAAGAATGATCACATCCAGCGGTGCATGGCATTCAGCTTGCTCCAGCGCTTGCGCTGCTGTGCCAGCGCTAAAGATGACTGGTTTGTGCGGCAAGCCTGCCAGCATGGCCACCAGGCCCGCGTTGACGAGGGGATGATCATCAACAATCAAAATTCGCGGCGGCGGTGGTGATGTCATGGGGCCTTTATGCTTGCTGGCTCTATGCCGAATATGTCAGGCGTGTTCGATGTGCTGTGTAAAAGCAAAACCAGCTGCGCCCGCAAGGCCCCGGCCCGAACGGGCTTGTTGAGCACAGGCACACCACTGCGGTCGGCTGCGCTCAGGTTGGCCGATTCTGTCGCCCCGGTAATCAGCAATGCGGGTAAGGCATCGTCGTTGAAAAACTCGCGCAGGGCTTCAATCGCCTGAAGACCGTTGGTGTCGCCACCCAATTGCCAGTCGCACAGCAGCAACGCAGGTTTTTCTGGTGCGCTGGCCAGCGCGTTCATGGCCAGCAGCGCGTTACCCGCAGCTATGACCTGAAAGCCCCAGGACGCCAGCAGCAACTGCATGGCCTCACGCACGTCCAGATCATCATCAATCACCACCACGCAGCGATCGGCACCGAAACGGTCTGGCGTGACAGCGCCTTGTGATGGGGCAGCAGGTACGGCCCTGGCTTGGGGCACGCTGATGGAGAAATGGCTGCCATGCGCCTTGCGCGAGCGCAGCGCCACCGTGTGACCCAGTAAAGCCGCCTGGCGTTTGATGATGGCCAGGCCCAAGCCCAGTCCGGCATTGCGGTCACGATCCGGGTTATCAAGCTGCACGAATTCCTTGAACACCCGTTGTTGCTGATCATCTGCAATGCCACGCCCGGTGTCATGCACGGCCAGCAGCCAGTACCCACTGCGGGGCCTGCAGGTGATCAGGATGCGGCCCTTGTCGGTGTAGCGCACGGCATTACTGACCAGATTGGTGAGGATGGAGCGCAGCAGCACCGCATCACTGAGGGTGGCTGCATCGCGCGGGCAGCGGCAGGTCAGCAGCAGGCCTTTTTCAGCCGCCACAGGAATGAACTCTTCTGCAATGTCTTCGATCAATGGTCGCAAAGCCACCGTATCCATATGCGGTTGCACCACACCAGCGTCCAGCCGCGAAATGTCCATCAAGGCATCGAGCAAGCTGCGCATGGCAGAGATGGACTTGCCCAGCTTGCTGACCACCGCACGCGCTGGCGGTGCCATGTCCTGATAATCCAGCGCGGTGGTGAACAACTCCATGGCGTGCAGGGGCTGGCGCAGGTCATGGCTGGCGGCGGTCAAGAACTGGCTTTTGGCCAGATTGGCATCATCCGCACGGCGCACCTGCTCGGCCAGTTGCATGGCCAGTTCCTGGGTTTGAAAGCGCAGGCGCAAAGTCTCCAGCAGGCGCTGGTGGGCAATTACCACCAGGCGGTGCAGCACCACCGCATACATCACGCACAGTGTGGCAAAAACCGATTGCATCAAGCTGGCCTGATGCAGCATGACCAGCGTCATGGGTATACCAATACCCAGTAAAAAAACCGGAACGCAGGCAAATAAGAAGCCTGTGCGAACGCAGCCGCTGTGACCATCCCAATTAGCATCAAAATTAAAAATACCTGATATTCAACATGACCTGTGGGGAAAAAAATAACCCCTGCCGCACCCCACAGCGCACCTGTAGCACCCGTACCCAACGCAGCCCAGTTGGCCCAGTGCTGGTTGTCTGATGGCAACATGGGCGCGCTGTTGTCGGTCTTTGCTTCCGCTTGCAGGTACTGACGCAAACCATAAAACCGCAGCGCAAACAGCACGCACATCGCACCGGCCCAAGCCAGCGCGACGGGCCAGCCAGCCCACATCTGGCACACCAGTACGGTAAGCAGCGTGGTAAACACCGAGCCCTTCAGCGAGAAACCCATGGACTCGTACAAGGTATGAATCTGCTCGCCAAACACACGCTGCGCCGGGCTGTGCGACGCCTGCGTGCCGTCTGCTGCACCAGCGGCAGGAACTAGCAGCGTCTGTGGTGATTCATTAAAAAGCACCGTTTATCCTTTATTGATGAGCGCAAGCAGCTATTAAGTTTATAGCGCTTACTGCCGTGCCGTACGCACGTTGGGGGGCAACTGCGTGGGGTGGCTACATCGAAACGGGTTGATGTCCAGCCCGCCGCGCCGGGTGTAGCGGGCGTAGACCGACAGCTTGATGGGTTTGCAGCGCGTCCACACGTCCATGAAAATCCGTTCCACGCATTGCTCATGAAACTCGTTGTGTAGACCCGCACCTCTCCTTCGACCTTGCCGTCCCAGCCGTCGGGGTCCGCGACCACCGCGTGGAAGGCACGAAGCAGGG
>JAYWBS010000097.1:0-41924 GCA_043781295.1 Polaromonas sp. | reverse complement strand
AGTCCTTGATGAAAGAAGGCCTGTCCATCCAGCGCAAGACGCAAGCCGTGGCTGAAGAAAAAATCTCTGAAGCCACCAGCAAAATGGCCAATATGGCGGGCGATATCCAGTCAAAAGCAGGCCAGCAATGGGACAAGCTTGAAAATATTTTTGAAGACCGCGTTGCCAAGGCCTTGAACAAACTGGGCGTGCCGTCGGCCAAAGATGTGGATGCGCTGATTGCCCGCATTGATGAGCTGAATAAAAGCGTACAAAAAATGAGCGCCAAAGCCCCTGTAGCCAAGACTACGCCAGTTGCAAAAAAGGCTGCGGCCAAGCGCCCTGCAGCGCGTAAATCCGCTTGATGTTTTAGGCCACTGGGAAAGGGGCTTGTAGCCCCTTTTTTTCGTCTTTACTTTTTTAAATCATCCCCTCAGCGACACATTTGAAAACTAAAAATCAATTAAAAATCCCCCGTATCGGGTTGGCCTTAGCTGGCGGCGGACCTTTGGGTGCCATCTACGAAATCGGCGCACTCTGCGCGTTAGATGAATCGCTAGAGGGCATCACCTTTACCCATCTGCACCACTACGTCGGTGTCTCCGCAGGCGGCTTTATTGCGGCGGGGCTGGCCAACCGCATGACCCCACGCGAGCTGTGTGCCGCTTTTATTGAAAACGACAGCGAAGCCTCGGAAGTTTTTGACCCGGCCTGGCTGATGGTGCCCGCTTATGGCGAATTTATGCGTCGCAGCATCATGCTACCGGGCCTGCTGGCGTCCAGCTTGTGGCGTGCCACTTTCGGCGGCAAAACGCTGCTCAATGCCTTCGAGACGCTGGGGCCCGCCTTACCCACCGGTATATTTTCAAACGACGAAATTGATGCGCGGCTGACCAAGCTGTTCGCCAAAGCAGGCCGTACCAATGATTTTCGCGAGTTGCGTACCAAGCTGACGCTGGTCGCCACCAACCTCGACAGCGGCGACGCAGCCCCTTTCGGTCAGCCCGGCTGGGACCACGTGCCCATTTCCAAAGCCGTGCAGGCCAGCTCGGCGCTGCCAGGTCTTTTCCCGCCGGTGGAAATTGACAACCAGTATTTTGTGGACGGCGCACTGAAAAAAACCATGCACGCAGGCGTGGCCATGGACGAGGGCATTGACTTGATGTTTTGCCTGAACCCATTGGTGCCCTTTGACGCCACCCATACGCCCGAATTCGCCATGACGCAACGTGTCATGCAACGCGGCCTGCCGCTTGAAAAGCAGCGCATACCGCGCATCATTGATGGTGGCTTGCCAGCGGTGATGAGCCAGACGTTCCGCGCGATGATCCACTCGCGGCTGGAACTCGGCATGAAGCACTACGAGCACGCTTACCCCGACACCGACATCTTGCTGCTGGAGCCCGACCACCGCGACACCGCCATGTTTTTAGCCAACACTTTCAGCTATGGCCAGCGCCGCGAGATGGCCGAGCACGCCTATCAAAAAACCCGGCAAATGCTGCGCTCCAGAAAAACCACCTTGACTGCAAAACTGGCGCGCCACGGCATATCGCTGAACATGGACACCCTGAACGACCCCAAGCGCCAATTGGTAGCGCCACGCCCCGCCGCAACTCGTGTGGGCCGCGCCATCACATCGCTGGAAGAAATCATGGAAGACTTGAGCCGCGCGATCAAGCCGTCTATGAGGCTTGTGACCTGACGCTACGCGCTGCAGGCATCCGTACCGTCAAAACGTAAAACACTGCGGCAAACAATACCCGCCTGGTCCTGCGTGTTCGATACCAGCTTGAAGTTGGCCCCGGGCGCCGTGTTGTTGAGCAAAAAGTTTTTGCCTGTTTTGCCGTCGTTGATGACGGCACAGTCAATCTGCCCACCCTGAATCAAAATCCCCTTGCTGTTGCGCAAAAAGATGGCACCTTTAAGACCGCCATCGCCATAGAAATGACAGCCATTGAAGGTAAATCCCGTAGTAATGCCATCGGCCAGGAGGTTGAACTCGCTCGCATGGTTCAAGTTAAAGCCATGAAACCCGCCGTGACCGTGGTTAGGCCCCGGCAACAGAACAACGCCGACCCGGCAGTCCACCACATTGCCACCGACAAACTGGCAGTTGCCCGCGCCAACCACGATACCCTCACCGCAGGCGGTAACAGCGGTATTGGTAAAAATGTTGTACTCAGACGAAGCCGCCGCACCAATTTCTATGGCCCGCGCGCAGTCGGTAAAGCCAAGGTCTGAAAACTGCCCCCTGTCACCGCGCGGCGTGAGGTAGGGCACTGCACCAGAAAGCACCAGGCCCGCACCACTGAAGCGCGAAAACTGCAATGCACTGACACGAAACCTGCGGCAGGTCTCAATCAGCAGCCCCATGTTGGCAGGCGATGTTTTAACCGCCCCAACGCCGGTAAAACGAGCCACACCCAACATCGCCCAATCGTTGACGGTAGCAGCCTTGAACATGGCACCGCCGCGATCGTGAATCAGCTCGGCCCCTTCAAACTGCCAGACCTGGCGGTCCAGGATGGCAATGGTGTCCCTGATCACATAGCGCCCTGGCGGCACGCGAATGTAACTGCCCGGCTTGGCTGCCAGCGCTTTGAATGCCGCCGTGTCGTCGCGCACGCCGTCGCCTGCGGCACCAAAGTCTTGCGGCGTCAAAGCCTGGAGTTTGTCTTTTGCGGGTGCGCCCTGACCAAACGAGGCGCCTGAATAGCTTGCCAGCCCGGCACCACACACGAAGGCCTGTGCCAGGCCAGAAACCAGCAAGCGGCGGCGCGCAGGGTAAGGTGGCGAGATCAATGAGGCCTTGTTTTCGAAAAATGAAGTCATGGTGATCCTGCTCGAAACATTTTTATCAATGTAGCAGAGCCTTAGGCAAGTCCTGGGCTCCTAGGGCTTCCCTTATTCCCCCGCGCAACGCGCTCGGTTAAAGTCGGCAAATTCACAAGGAAGACACCATGGCGAAAAAAGCGCCGCGCCGTACTGCAGAGCGAATACTGGAGGTCACGCTGGAGCTGTTTAACCGCTTTGGCGAACCCAACGTGTCAACCACGCTGATTTCTGCTGAACTCAGCATCAGCCCCGGCAACCTGAACTACCACTACCCCGCCAAAGACGAGCTGATCAATTCGCTGTTTGACCGCTATGAAAGGGCCTTGAGCGAGCTGCTCAATGCCAGCGACGGTGTGCGCAATGTCGAAGACGCCTGGTTTTTCATGCACACGCTGTTTGAGCTGATCTGGCAATACCGCTTTCTTTACCGCGATTTAAACGACCTGCTGAGCAAAAACAGAAGGTTAGAGACGCACTTTCAGTGGGTGCTTAAAAACAAAACCCGATCTGTCAAAGCCCTGCTTGACGGCATGAGCCGGGCAGGTTCGGTCAGCATTGATTCACGCGAAGTCGAAGCCACCGCTACCAGCATGGTGGTGGTTTTGACGTACTGGCTGAGCTTTGAGTACGTGCGCGACCCCCGCAACGCGCTGGAGCCTGAAAACGCCCAAGCCGCCTTGCTGCGCGGCGCGCACCATGTGCTCAATCTGCTGGTGCCTTACCTGGAGCAAAGCCAGCGCGCGCATTTGCAAGCCCTCGTCACAGCCTACACCAGCAGTCACACGACTTGAGTAATATCAGGCTATGAACAAAGGAGACAAACATGGCCAAATGGACAGCTTTCCCGCACGCGGGCGACTACAGTTTTGACGCCTCCAGCCTGAAAAAGAGCTGGGCACGCCTGCACCAGGGCGACTGCGAACCGTTGCCCAAAGACGCGGCAGTGCTGGGCGCCTGGGTGTTGTTTCACAACGGTGAATTTCAAAAAGCCTTTGACGCAGGCATGAAAGCTGGTGGTGACGGCATCACGGTCGCCAACAAGGCCGCGTGCATTTACGCCAACTACCTGGAAACCAAAGAAAAGCCCAAGCTCGACATGTTCATGGAAGCGGCCGAGCGTGCCGAAGCACAGCAAAAAGCGGACGCCAAAAACGCCAATGCCTACTATTGGCAAGCCTACGCTCTGGGCCGCTACGGCCAGGGCATCAGCGTGGCCAAAGCACTGGCCCAAGGCCTGGGCACCAAGGTCAAACAGGCACTTGAACAAGCCATCAAACTGCAGCCCAAACACGCCGACGCGCACATTGCGCTGGCAGCCTTCCATGCCGAAGTGATCGACAAGGTCGGCTCGCTGATTGGCGGCATGACCTATGGCGCCAAGAAAGATGTGGGTTTGAATCTGTTCAAAAAAGCGCTGGAGTTAAACCCAACTTCAGCGATTGCGATGATCGAACAAGCCAACGGCATGGTGATGCTGGAGGGCGACAAAAAAATGAAAGAAGCCACCCAGCTGTACGAGCAGGCGGCTGCGAGCAAAGCCCTGGACGCGACCGAGCGGCTGGATGTGGAAATGGCCAAAGCCGAGCTGGAAGACTGATCGGCCTGTTAATCAAACGCTACACTTTTAGTAGCTGCTTGCGCCCGAATCCATTGGGCTACAGCCATAAAAATACCTGAAAAGGTCAAAAAACAGGCTTTTTTAGTGCGTTTCAGCCCCGCCAGGGTTTGCCACGGTAAAAAGCATGTTCTGCCAGATGCAGCATGGGTTTGTCGCCTGATGTGTCACCGTAGGCGTAAACAATTTCAGCGTCGGCATCCGCGCCAAAGCGCTCGGCCATCCAGGCTTTCAGGCGCAGCACTTTTTGCTCGCCGTGGCAGTTGGGTGTTTGCATCAGGCCTGTCAGTTGCCCATCAACAACTGCCATCTCGGTGCACAGCAGCGCGTCAAAACCTAGTTGCTGGGCGACGCGTTTTAAATAAATGTCGAGGGATGCGCTGACCAGCACGCAGCAGTGCCCGGCTTGCTGGTGTTCGGCCAGCCGGGCCATAGGCCAGCTTTGCAATTGACCGGGGAAGCTCTGATCCAGCCAGCGGCTTGTCCAGTCGTCCATCTGCGCTGTGGTTTTGTTTTTAAGGGTGGCCAGCATCAACTTTTGCTTGGCGACGTGGTTGGGTATCAAGCGCAGCGCATAAGCGGCCAGCCAGGGGGAGCACTTGAGCAACGCCAGCAGAAACCTGGGCCAGCCCAGGCCGCGTAGCAAAAACGGCATGAGGGTGTCGCTGCGTGTGAGCGTGCCGTCAAAGTCAAATGCGGCAATGACGGCAAGTTTCTCTAGGGGCATCGCACTTGCCCGCAGTAGCGCTCGCAAAACGGGCAACCCGTCATGGGCAGCCATTTGGGGATGTTGTACCAGCGCTTGAAAATGTCGCCCAGCACGCCTTGTTTGTAGACCGGGTAATTAAAGCCCACGCCTTCGACCGCGTAAAAAGCAACGCCGTCCTGCATGACCGTCAGCATTGACACGCGCTCAAAATATGGTTTGAAGTCGTCCAGATTGGGCGATGCACCCGTGATAATGCGAATCGTTTTGCCTTGGTAAAACGAAAAGTCCACCAGCATGTCGTCTTGCCGCGCATGAAAGCGCCCCACGCCAAACACTGGCATGTACTGGCGGCGCTCAAAACCGTAGATGGATGCCGCGGTGTAGGCATCGGCCATCAACACCACGCCGGGCTTGTTGATTTGTTTGAGGATGTCTGCCGTTTTGTAGCTTCGAATGACCTGCGGATAGATTTTTGACAGCGGGGCAACGGTGCGCCAGGTGTCTAACGTGGTCATGTACAAGCCCGCAACCACGGCTACATGCAGCCCTGTGAACACAGCCAAACCGATAGCGGCGATTTTAAGTTTTTCAAGCGGTAACGCAAACGCCAACAGCGCAAAGCCAAACGGGTAAAACGACAGCACCCAGTGCAAGCCAATGACCTTTTTGCCTGACAGCAGCGCAAAAAACAGCAGCGGCACGACGACCAGACAGGCCAGCAAGCGATGTGTGGTGTTGGTCGATGCAGAGACCCACGTGCTGCGGTGTTTGAAAGCAAGCCAAAGCGCAGCGGGGGTGAACAGATACGCCATCATGCCCAGGTACATCAGCGGTTTGCGCCACTCAAATACAGCGCCTTCATTGCGGTTGTACAGATTGAACATGATGTTGGGCCAGCCGTGCGAGATGTTGTAGCCGATGTTGATGGCGGCAAATGGCAGCGAGCAAAGCACCAGCAGGGCAAAGCAGGCCAGGCGGTCGCGCCGATAAATGAGAAAGTACGCGGTGTAGGTCAAACCCAGCACCGCTGCAAAATATTTGGACAAAAATGCGCAGCCGATGAACACGCCAGCCAGCGCATACAGGCCGTAAGCGGGGCGCTCAGATCGCTCGGCACGCATCAAGCTAGAGGCCGACAGCACCGACCAGAAAATCAGCGGCGTGTCGGTAGTGATCAGCGTGTTGAGCCAACTCAAAGGTGCCAGCCAAAAGAAGGCTACAGCCCAGGCAGCGCGCGTTCTGTCAACGCCAGCAAGTGCCCACCACAGCGCCGCACCTATTCCCAACGGCAACACCACCACAGGCAGACGAATCGACCAGATGCTGTCGCCCAAGGTAGCCCGCATGGCAGCTATCAGCCATCCGACCATGGGCGGATGGTCGTAGTAGCCCCAGTCGGGGTACACCCCCCACCAGTAGAAAAAAGCTTCGTCCCCGGTGATGGGAAAAGTGTTGGCAATAGTCGCACGCAGCAGCAACGAGGCAAACCCGGCGGCGAGTAGCCAGCGCGTTACGACAGAAGAATCGTTAACTGGATGCGGTGTCATTAAAAGCGAATGTCTTTGCGTACCAACGCACTGTAAAGCAGCGCCATCACACCTATGCCCACTGCCAGCCACAAGGTCAACAGCCGGGTCAGCACGGTAATCGTCAGCGCCTCTGCCGTACTGGCGCTTTGCGCTACCAGCAGGCCAGCCAGCACCAGTTCCATCCCGCCCAGGCCCGCAGGCAAGGCCGACAAGGCACCCGCCACCATGGCCACAGCATAAAACCCAATGGCCGTGACGGGCAGCATGTGGACATCGAGCGCGCTGCAAATCAGCCAGACGGCCACGCCTTGCGCTGTCCAGGCAGTCAGGGTCAGGCCAAGCCAGACCAGCGGCCGCACCGACAAACAAACCCACGCCTCTTGCAACCATACAAAGCGCTGCAAAAGACGTTGACGATTGCGCCAGACCACCCCGATCGAGCCAGCAAGCACCAGCAAAGCAAGCAAGGCCAGCGCAATCAACCAGCCCGTCATGCCCTCCAGGGCAGAATGTTTGACCAGCCAAAGCAAAGCGGGCACGCACAGCAGCAGCAAACACAGCAAATCAGCCAGCCGCTCGGCACCAAAAATAGCCAGGCTTTGCGGCAGCGGCAGCGGGTTACGCGCCAGCATGAGCCCACGCATCGCCTCGCCTACATTGCCGGGGGTGGGCGTAAACGTATAACCGGCCAGGTACAGCCGCAGCCCTTCAACCCAGCCAAAATGCCGATCGTAATGCGTCATCCACAAGCGCCAGCGCAAGCCCCGCAGCACATAACTCAGCAGGCACAGGCCAGCGGCTTGCCAACCCGTAGCTGACCACAACACCGACAGCGACACGCTGTGGCCGTCGCCCCACAACAGCAGCAGCGCGGCATACGCTGTAACCGCCAGGCCCAACACCAGCAGCAGGCGCTTGACAGGCCAACGCACCGCGCGCTCGGCAGTCACAACAGCTGGTTCCAGAAACGGCTTAAAACAAAAAACCCGACCCAGCAGATGCCCGTGACCACAATCCATGGGTCGCGCAGCAGGTCGCGCGCCACGTCTTCGCCCCGGCCCCGATGTACCTGGTAGGTGTAGCGCAACATGCCAAAAATCACCAATGGCACGGTGTAAATCAAACGCTCGCCATGGCGAAATTGTGACTCTGGGCTGATAGCAAACAGGCTGTACGAAAACAGCATGGCGGTCATCGTCATGGCGATGAAGGTGTCCAGCAGCGCAGGCGGGTAATGCGCCAGCACGGCGCGCTGGCTACCTGCGGCATGAAAAGTTTCGGCCTTGCGTTTGGCAAAGCCCAGGAAAAGTGCGACAAACATGCCCGTCAGCAGCAGCCAGTGCGACGGCGCAATACCCACCGCCACCGTGCCCGCCAGCAAGCGCAGCATGAAGCCCGAAGCGATGATGAACACATCCACCACCGGCACGGTTTTAAGGCGCAGCGAATACGCCAGATTAAACAGCGAATAAATAGCCAGCAAGGCCAGCAAGATACGGTTGTCATCGGCCAGCCAAAAACCGCCAGCCAGCAGCAAACCAGCCAGCCCCAACCCCATCCCGGGCGACACCGCCCCACTGGCAAAAGGCCGCATGCGTTTGGTGGGGTGCTGCGCATCGAGCTTGCGGTCCAGCCAGTCGTTGAGCACATAGACCGCGCTGGAGACCATGCAAAATGCCGCAAACGCCCAAAGCACCCGCTCGACCATCACGGCGTTGCTCCACAGCTGGCTAAAGATCAAACCCGCAAACACAAAGCCGTTTTTAAGCCATTGGTGTGGACGGGTGAGTTTGAAGAGAGCTGACGGAGGAAATGAGGGCATGACAGAAGACGTATGTGCTTAGCCGTCAAGCATAACTGACACCCCAAAACGCAGCCCTACTCCCGCACGCGGCCCACCCCATCAATCAGGCTCAGTTCCACCAGCTTGGAGCCTACCCTGTCGCCATCAAAGTGCACCCGAAAACCGCCCAGATTCATCTCCTGCAAGCCGTCCAGTGCCTTGCGCAGCCGTGCGCGTGTCGGCTCCTTGCCGGCTTTGCGCAGCGCTTCTGAATAGGCCCACGCAGCGATGTAGCCCTCCAGCATGTAGACGTTGGGTTTGCCCAGCTTGGCAGCGGCTGAATCGGCCAGCAGCTCGCGCACCAGCGTACTTTTGGCGTTGTCTGAACGCGGCGTGACGCGTACCAGCACCACACCCGCCCCGGCAGCGCCCAGTTGCTCGGCCAGCAGGCTTTCGCCCGTGTTCGAAAAGCCGTAAATCGGGCCTTTGTAGCCCTTGGCGCGCAAGTCGCGTATGGCACTTGCCGCCCCTTTGGGCTCGCTGATCAGCAGCACCGATTGCGGCTTGGCTGCAACGGCTTTGTCCACGCCTTCAATCGGCGCTTTAAGCACCAGATTTGCGCCCAGGCTGGTCATGGTGCGTTCGGCAGAGTCAAGCGCGGCCATCGATTCCGCGTCTTTGGCATGCAGAATGGCGAGCTTTTTCATGCCCAGGGTTTCAGCATGTTTGGTAATCACGGCCGCTTCTTCTGAATAGCCGGGGCGAATGGAATAGACATTTGGGTACAGCGAGCCACGCAGTTCATCAGCGCCTGCCATTGCACCAAACAGCAGCACGTCTGCATCTTTGAGCTGCGCGTTGACAGCCGTGACCTGCGGCGAGCCCACATAGCCAAACAGAGACAACACGCCTTGGCCGAGTAGTTTTTTGGTGTTGGCTGCTGCCTGCTCCGGGTTGCCCGCATCGTCCATGCTGACCAGTTCAACCTTGCGCCCGTTGATGCCGCCTGCGTTGTTCAGGCGGTCAAAATAAAGCCGTGCACCTTGTGCAAACGGCAAGCCCAGCGTAGCTGAGGGCCCCGTTAAAGCGACAGACTGGCCCAGGGTGATGGCGGCTTTGCTGACACCGTCTTGCGCATGTGCCAGCGGCACCAACAGCACGCATGCGGCGACGATCAGGCTTTCGACAAGCCCGGGCCTGCCAGGCGGTTTTTGAGGTGTACGTGTCATGCTTGTCTCCAGCTATGTTTTTATATGCAAGCAATATAAAGTCTGCTTATGCAAAATACCATCCATATCAGCCCTATGTCGAGCCCAGATGTCAGCACTTTGCAAGCTACAGCGCCTGGTCAGCTGGTGCGCGGCGCTTGCCCACACGACTGCCCAGACACCTGCGCCTTGCTCACCACAACTGAAAACGGCATCGCCACCAAAGTACAAGGCAACCCAGCCCACCCGCAAACTGGCGGCGTGCTGTGCAACAAGGTGTCGCGCTATACCGAGCGGACCTATCACCCCGAGCGGCTCTTGAGCCCTCTCAAACGTTGCGGCGCCAAAGGTTCGGGCCAGTTTGAAACGGTCAGCTGGGACGCCGCGCTCAAAGACATCGCCGCCAGACTTAAAGCCATTGCAGCGCGCAACCCGCAGGCTGTTCTTCCCTACAGCTACGCAGGCACCATGGGGCTGGTGCAAGGCGAGGCCATGGCCGGGCGGTTTTTCAACCGGCTTGGCGCGTCCCTGCTGGACCGCACCATCTGCTCCACTGCGGGCGGTGAGGGCTTCACGCAAACGCTGGGCGGCAAGGTGGGCATGCGGGTCGAGTTTTTTTCAGAATCAAAACTCATCATCATCTGGGGCAGCAACTCAATTGGCAGCAATTTGCACTTTTGGCGCTACGCCCAGCAGGCCAAGCGTGATGGCGCAAAACTCATTTGCATTGACCCGCGCAAAAGCGAAACCGCTGAAAAATGCCACGAGCACATCGCCCTGCTGCCGGGTACCGACGCAGCACTGGCTTTGGCGCTGATGCATGAGCTGATTGCCCATGACTGGCTGGACCACGACTACCTGGCCCGCCACACACTGGGCTGGCCAGCGCTGCGAGAACGGGCGCTTGCATGGCACCCCGAGCGCGCCGCTCACATTTGCGGCGTGCCCGCGCTGCAAATCAAAAACCTGGCACGCGACTACGGCCAGTGCCTGGTCAACCAGCAACCCGCCGCCATTCGCCTGAACTACGGCATGCAGCGGGTACGCGGTGGTGGCAACGCCGCCCGCGCCGTGGCTTGCTTGCCCGCGCTGATTGGCGCGTGGCGCCACCGCGCGGGCGGCGTGCTGCTCAGCAGCTCGGGCCAGTTCCCGGTTGACCAGGCAGCCCTGCAACGGCCAGACCTGCGCAAAGGCAGCGCGCCGCGCACCCTCAACATGGTCACGGTAGGCAATGATCTGGCACGGGAAACCTCAAACGAATTTGGCCCCAAAATTCAAGCACTGATGGTCTACAACAGCAACCCGGTAGCGGTGGCGCCCGACTCAGGCAAGGTGGTGCAGGGCTTTGCGCGTGACGATCTTTTTACCGTGGTGCTGGAGCATTTTCAGACCGACACAGCCGACTACGCCGACTACATTTTGCCAGCCACCACCCAGCTGGAGCACTGGGACATTCACACCTCTTACGGCCACACCGACGTGCTGCTCAATCGCCCGGCCATTGCGCCTGTGGGCCAGGCCAAAACCAACACACAGATTTTTAGAGAACTGGCCGCACAGATGAATTTTGATGAGGCATGTTTTCTTGATGATGATGAAACACTGTGTCGTGCAGCCTTTGGTGACAAGATTGATTTCAATGAGCTGCTGGCCAAGGGCTTTGCCACTCTCAAGCTGCCAGACGCACCATTTGCCGACGGCAACTTCCCCACACCATCGGGCAAATGCGAATTTTTTAGTAACCGGCTGGCCGGGCGCGGCCTCGATGGTCTGCCCGACCACCTGCCCAACTTCGAGGCGGCAGGCACGTCAGCAAGCTATCCACTGGCCATGATCTCGCCGCCTGCACGCAATTTTTTAAATTCCACCTTCGTCAACGTCAAAAGCCTGCGCGATATGGAAGGCGAACCGGTGCTGGAAATCCATGCGGACGATGCAGCGCCGCGCGGCATCACAAGCGGCGCTGTCGTCAACGTCTTCAACCAGCGCGGCAGCTACCACGTCAAAGCCGAAGTGTCCACACGCGCCCGGCCTGGCGTGGTCAACGGCCTGGGCATCTGGTGGCGCAAGCTGGGCCTTGATGGCACCAACGTGAATCAGCTCACCAGCCAGCAACTGACAGACCTGGGACGCGGCCCAGTGTTTTATGACTGCCTGGTTGAGGTTCGCCTGACATGAGGTGCTTGCTTGCACTGTTCGCAGCCGTCCTTTTAAGCGGCTGTAGCACCATGGGTTACTACTGGCAATCCGTCAGTGGCCACATGCAAATGATGAACGCCGCGCGGCCGGTGACCGAGGTGCTGGCAGACCCACAAACCCCAGCCACTTTAAAACCACGGCTTGAACTCAGCCAGCGTATCCGCAGCTTTGCTGTGACACAGCTCAAGCTACCCGACAACGCCAGCTACCACCGCTACGCCGACCTGCACCGCAGCGCGGTGGTATGGAATGTGGTGGCTGCGCCCGAGTTTTCATTGACGCTAAAAACCTGGTGCTTTCCGGTGGCGGGCTGTGTGGGCTACCGGGGTTATTTCAATGAAGCTGAAGCCAGAGCCGAGGCCGAACAACTCAAACTTGAAGGCCTGGAAGTCAGCGTCTACGGCGTGCCTGCCTATTCCACACTCGGCTGGATGAACTGGGCCGGTGGCGACCCGCTGCTCAATACCTTCATCGGCTACCCCGAAGGAGAGTTAGCACGGCTGATTTTTCATGAGCTGGCGCACCAGGTGGTGTATGCATCGGGCGACACCATGTTCAACGAATCATTTGCTACGGCCGTCGAGCGCCTGGGCTCTAAGTCCTGGCTGGGCACGCAAGCCAGCGAAGCAGCGCGGCAAGAGTACGCAGCGCTGGACCAGCGCAGGCAGCAGTTCAGGGCACTGGGACTAAAAATGCGTACCGATTTAGCCCGTATTTACCTGACAAATGAGGCTGTAGCCCAATCAAATCGGGTGCAAGCAGCTACGCAATCAATAGCAAAAGGATTGGCCATGCAGCGCTTTCGCAGTGACTATGCGCAGCTCAAGGCGGCATGGGGCGGCTTTTCCGGTTATGACGGCCAGGTAGCGCGCGCCAACAATGCGTCTTTCGGCGCACAGGCTGCTTACGATGAACTGGTGCCCGGCTTTGAGGCGCTGTTTGAAGCGGGTGGCCGCGACTGGCAACGGTTTTATGATGCCGTCAAGCGCCTGGCCGCGCTACCCAAAAACGAACGCCACCAAGCCTTAACGACGCAAGAAACGACTCAACAATAAGGAGACGAACATGGCAGACATCCACATCACGCGCCAGCACGGCATGAGCCTGGCAGGCGCCCGCAAGGCGGCCTTCAAATGGGCCGAGCAGGCGGAAGAAAAGTTCGACATGGCGTGTACCTACGAAGAAGGCAAAACATCAGATGTTTGCAGCTTCACCCGCTCTGGCGTGTCGGGTACGTTGACCGTGGACAAAGACCGTTTCGCGCTGACCACCAAACTGGGCTTTTTGCTGGGCGCCTTCAAAGACAAAATTGAGGCTGAAATCGTCAAGAACCTGGATGCGCTGATTGCCAAAAATGAGCCTGCCGCCAAAAAAACGGCCCCGAAAAAAACGCCAGCGAAAAAAGCCTGACCACCCGCCATCGCAAAACGCGAGGGCTGTAGACCACAAATGCCAATGGACTAAAAACCTGTGCCAGCCGACACTTCAAGGACTATGAATACATCGTCGTCCCCGCCACCAAGCCAGCTAATCGGGCCCTTGGCAGGCCTCAAAGTATTGGAACTCGGGCAACTGATAGCTGGCCCATTTGCGGCTAAAACACTGGCTGATTTTGGTGCAGACGTCATCAAGATTGAGCCGCCTGAAACCGGTGACCCGCTGCGCAAATGGCGCTTGCTCAAAGACGGCACGTCCGTCTGGTGGCAGGTGCAGTCGCGCAACAAGCGTTCACTGGCCTTGGACTTGAAGCAGCTGGAGGCGCAAGAGATTGTGCGCAAGCTGGCTACAGACAGCGATGTGCTGATTGAAAACTTTCGGCCCGGCGCGATGGAAGGCTGGGGCCTGGGGCCAGAGGTGCTGCAAGCGCTCAACCCACGCCTCATCATGCTGCGCATCAGCGGCTACGGCCAAACCGGCCCCTACCGTGACCGGCCTGGCTTTGGCGTGGTGGCCGAGGCCATGGGTGGCCTGCGCCATCTCACCGCCGAGCCTGGCCGTGTGCCAGTGCGGGTCGGGGTGAGCATCGGCGACACACTGGCATCGCTGCACGGCCTGATAGGCATTTTGATGGCGCTGCACCACCGCAACGTTGCTGGCGTGGGTCAGGTGATTGATGTGGCACTTTACGAAGCAGTCTTCAACTGTATGGAAAGCTTGCTGCCCGAGCACTCTGCTTTTGGCGCGGTACGCGGCCCCGGCGGCAGCGCCCTGCCGGGTATAGCGCCAAGTAACGCTTACCTTTGCAACGATGGCGGTTACGCACTCATCGCCGGTAACGGTGACAGCATTTATAAAAGATTGATGAAAACGATTGACCGGGAAGAATTGGGTAACGACCCAGCGCTTAAAGACAACGCAGGCCGCGTCGCGCGCATCGATGAGATTGACCACGCCATCGGCCAGTGGACGGCACAGCGAAGCGTGACCGAAGTATTGGCCGCGCTGGATGCTGCATCGGTGCCCGCAGGCCGCATTTACACCATTGCCGATATTGCGGCTGACCCGCATTACCAGGCACGCGGCATGTTGCAGTCTGTGCAAATGGCAGACGGCAGCACGCTGGCTGTGCCGGGCATCGTGCCCAAACTGTCAGCCACACCCGGTGGCCAGCATCGCAACGCGCCTGCGCTGGGGCAAGATACTGACGAGGTGCTGCGCGGCATTGGTTTGAACGCCGCGCAAATTCAGGCACTGAAAGACAAAGGCATTGTGCAGGGAGGTTCTTTATGAAACGCATTTACTTCAATGAAGTCGTGACACGCGACGGCTTTCAAATGGAGCCTGAGTTTGTACCCACCGATGACAAGGTGGCACTGATTGATGGCTTGAGCACCTGCGGCTACGCCAAGATTGAAGTCACCTCTTTCGTGTCGCCCAAAGCCATCCCCATGCTGCGCGATGCCGACGAGGTGATGGGACGCATCCAGCGCGCGCCGGATGTCGAATACACCGTGCTGGTGCCCAACCTGCGTGGCGCCGAACGCGCCTTTGAGGCCAAGGCCGATGAGTTGAACCTGGTGATGTCGATGTCTGAGACGCACAACCTGGCCAACCTGCGCATGACGATGGCGCAAAGCTTTGCAGCCCTGAGCGAGATCATCAAACGTGCCCAGGGCATGGCGGCGGTCAACGTGTCTTTGTCTTGCGCCTTCGGCTGCCCGATGGAGGGCGATGTGCCTGAGGCGGTGGTGCTGAGCCATGCCCAATGCTTTCTGGACGCAGGCGTGCGCGGCCTGACGATTTGCGACACCACCGGCATGGCGCACCCGGCACAGGTCAGCCGCATGGCGCAAGCAGCACAAAAACAGCTGGGCGATCTGCAACTGACCATGCACTTTCACAACACACGCGGCATGGGCCTGGCCAATGTGCTGGCGGCGGTGCAAAGCGGCATCACGCGCTTTGATGGCTCACTCGGCGGCCTGGGCGGTTGCCCTTACGCGCCGGGGGCCAGCGGCAATGTGTGCAGTGAAGACGCTATTCATATGCTCGATGCCATGGGCTATGACACGGGGATTGATGTGGACAAATTGCTAGCGCTTGCACGCCAGTTGCCGCATGTCGTGGGCCATGCCGTACCGGGCCAGGTGGCCAAGGCGGGGCGCATCACCGAGCTGCATCCTGCACCCAAAGCACAAATCTAGCGCTTTCCCGTCATTCCCGCGAAGGCGGGAATCCAGTCCCAAGCCCAAGCACAGTTAACCAAAGCCACCACCGACCTGGATACCCGCCTTCGCGGGTATGACGAATTTCTTCAGCTCAATTCAGCAATCAAATCCACATACTGCTGCATTGCATCGTCAGTAGAGGTGCCCTTGAGCTTGGCCCAGGCGTCCCATTTGGCTCGCGCGACCATATCGCCAAAGCCCGGTTTTTTTTCTTCGTTGTCACCCGTGCTGCCTTGCTTGTAGAGCGCATAAATTTTAAGCAACGTGGCGTTGTCTGGACGTTCGCTCAGGTTTTTTGAGTCGACCATGGCTTTGTCGAATGAGGCTTTGAGTGCTGACATCGAAATGCTCCTTATAAAAAATATTCGGCTGAATGCTTCGGGTTAGTTCGCAGTATCTTAGCGACCTCTTTGCCTGCAAAATAGATGGCTCCCCCCATCGGGCAGATTTGTTGAGGAAAGCATTCATGGTCACTCGCATCAAAAACGGCAGAACAGTCGCTCAAGACATGGCAGCGGACGTTGCCAGCAAGGTTCAAAAAAACGTCAAGCGTGCGGTCGCGGGTACCTTGGGCTTGAGCGGCGAGCGCATGAGCAAGGTCGATACCGCCTGGCTGCGCATGGACTGCGATGCCAACCTGATGATGATTGTCGGTGTGTGGCAACTGGCCCCCGGTATCAAGCATGCGGCGGTGTGCGAGCGGATTGAAAACAGCCTGCTCAAGTACAACCGCTTCAAGCAGCGCGTGATGGAAGACGCCGCTGGCGCGACCTGGGTGACGGACCGCAAGTTTGACCTGACCAACCATGTGGTGCTGGAAACGCTGCCGAAAGCTGCCAAGGGAATGAATCAGCAAGACGCCCTGCAAGACCGCGTGGCCGTGCTCGCCACGCAGCGGTTGGACCCAAAACGCCCGCTGTGGCAAATGCATTTGATTGAAGACTACACGGGGCCTGATGGGGTGAAAGGCAGCGCGCTGATTGTGCGCATTCACCACTGCATTGCCGATGGCATCGCGCTGATCTCAGTCACCATGTCACTTGTCGATGGCGGTGCGCCGCCGCCTGAGCGACGCAAAAAAGAAGCTGTGTCCAACGGGGCTGAAGACTGGCTAACTGACGTATTTCGTGACACCCTGCTCAAACCGTTTACCGACATGACTGTCAAGGCACTGGGCGCAGTTGGCGAAGGCGCAGCCCGTTCACTGGGCATGCTGGGCGCGCCGAAAAAAGGCATGGAGCAAGGAGTGAGTGGCTCTCTCGACATGGCCAAGGTGCTGCTGCAAGTCATCAAGGACGGTGCCGCACTGGCGCTGATGCCCGACGACTCCAAAACCCGGCTCAAGGGCAAGCCCGGCGGCAGTAAAAAAGTAGCCTGGTGCCAGCCGATTCCTCTGGAAGAAGTCAAGGCCGTCGGCAAGGCATTGAACTGCTCCATCAACGATGTGCTGCTGAGCTGCGTGGCCGGGGCGCTGGGCGAGTACCTCAAGTCGCATGGCGATGATGTGACGGGCCAGGAAATCCGAGCCATGGTTCCGGTCAACTTGCGCCCGCTCGACCAGGCCTACAAGCTGGGCAACCGCTTTGGCCTGGTACCGCTGGTACTGCCGATTGGGGTTGAAAACCCGATTGAACGGGTCTATGAAGTTCGCCGCCGCATGGCCGCACTCAAAGGCAGCTACCAGCCGCTGCTGGCGTTCAGCTTGCTGGCAGTCGCCGGGCTGCTGATCAAGCCCGCGCAAGATGTGATGCTTAACCTCTTCGCCAAAAAAACCACGGCGGTGATGACCAACGTGCCCGGCCCCAAAGACAAGCTCAAGTTTTGTGGTGCAACGCTGGAGCAAAGCATGTTCTGGGTGCCGCAGTCAGGCGATGTGGGCCTGGGCGTGTCGATTTTGAGCTATGGCGGCGGCGTGCAATTTGGCGTGATTACCGACAGCCTGCTGTGCCCCGAGCCGCAGCGCATCATTGATGAGTTTGTGCCTGAGTTTGCGAAGCTGTCTTTGGTGACGCTGATGCTGCCTTGGGGTGAGTAAAAGGCGGGTTTTAGGTTTTTTTAAGCCATTTTCACCGTTAAATATGCCTGAAATCCAATGAATACGGGCGCAAGCAGCTATTAAATAAATAGCATCTAAATTGCTGACTCAAACTGCAAAGCGCCGTGAGGCAATCTCCAGCAGGCCATCAAAAATCAGGCTTTCTACCAGCTCCACCTGGACGGACATGCTGGGTGCCACCTTCCAGCCTGCGCCGCCGGTCATGATGCACGCCGGTGCTTGCCCGCAATGGCGGGTGATGTTGTCAACCATGCGCTGAACGGCACCGGCAATGGCGAAAGTTCCGCCGCTGGTCAGCGCGTCGCTGGTGTTGGTCGGGAAATCGCACACGTCTCCAGTTGGCACATGCAGCCCGGCGGTGCCCGATTCAAGCGCACGCAGCATGATGCCGTGGCCGGGCAAAATAATGCCGCCCAAAAATTTACCTGTGGCGTCAATCGCTTCCACCGTGACTGCCGTGCCCACCATCACGACGATGCAGGGCTTGTTGATGCCGCGCCCCAGCAGCAGATGCCGGGCACCAATCATGGCCACCCAGCGGTCAGCACCCAGCCGGGCTGGATGGTCATAACCGTTGGTCAAACCGGCCTCAGCGGCGCTGGAGACAACCCAGCGCGGCGCTACCTCCCAAAGTTCCATCTGCTCTGCCACACGCCGTTTGATGGCATCACCGGCCACGATACAGCCGAGTATTTTTGACGGCGGCGGCATGGTGTGCCATTCGTCCTCGGCCAGCTTGTCGATGTTTTCCAGAAACACAGCGCCCTGCGCCAGCAGCTTTGCGCCCACGGTAGCCGCGTCGTACTGCGCCCATTTCAGGCGGGTGTTACCCACATCAAGTGCCAGGAAGGTCATGTGACGGGATTATGAACATCTTTAGGGCCTGTCAGCCATATTCAGGCTAGAGGTTTTCCAGTAGGGGTAAAAAGTGCGTTATTTCGTTATTTCCAAATCAAATCAAGCCAAACCAGCAGGCGCGCTGTACGGCGGCCAGTTTGTTTTCAACCTTGAGCCGCGCCATGGCGTTGGCCATGTGAAAGTTGACGGTGCGTTCACTGCAAAAAAGCCGCTCGCTGGTTTCACGCGCTGTCATGCCCCGAAATGCCAAGCTCAGGCATTCGAGCTCGCGCGGGCTCAAGGGGCTGCGCGCTTCAGCCAGCGCGCGCTTGAGCAAGGGCCAGATGTTAAGTGCTGACCAGACCAGCTGCGCCGCCTCAGTCCTGTCGTGCCACTGGCGGGGACTGAACAAATAACACTCAAACGCCCGACCCACCGTCAACGGAAAGGCAATCCGCACCACGCTCTGGTAGCCGTGACCCAGCCAGAGCCTGCGCCAGCGGCTGCCGTTGTCAAAGGCCGAGGTGGAAATGTCCTGCCACGCCACCAGCGGTGCATCAGCGTCGCGCCAGGGCGCGCCAAAGTCGCGGCTCTCAGCCAAGGCCTCGGCTGCATTGAGTAAGCGGGGCGGATGCAAGGCCAGTACCAGTCGGTCATCCTGTCCGCCAAACGGGTCCGGGCCGAGCACCAGCAAGGCCTCTACAGAAAACTCTCGCACAGAGGAAAGCCAGTCGCCGACAACGCCGTCAACGCTCACACTGTCAAAGTTAGCAGGTTCTTGCATGGATTTGTTTTAGAAAGAACAAGGACAATACACAAATGTTAAATGCATCATCGCACTGCTTCGCATACCACCAGCGGGGCCTTTAATTGACACACGTCCGCTCCAAACTACAGTTTGCAAAACGTCCGTTGCTTCGGTGGTTGCGGGAAGAGTTGATCCTCGCGCCACTCGAGCCTATTTTGCATCCATCGTCAAAGCGCATCTGGTGGCTGGGCCTGTCTATTTTTTCAGGCAATGCGCTGTTTGCCTGGATCTGGTCAACCTGGCTGCCGCAACCTTATGAAAACTTCGGGCTACGCGTCATGGCCAGTCTTTTAGGCTATGCCCTCATGACGAAACAGGTCAACCAAAACCCTGACAGCCTTTTTGCGCAGCGCGTTTTCAGCCTGGTGTTCTGGTTGGTGCTTCCGGTATTTTTTAGCTGGATGTATTTGTGTAACCACGGCAACCCGGTTTGGCTTGCGACCATGGCGTCGATGGTGTTGATCTACTACCTCGTCACTGACTGGCGTCTGGCTACGTTTGGCACCATTACGGGTGCACTGCTGGCATGGATACTTTTCGCGATGATGGAAACCAAAGCAGCGCCCTTTCCGCTGGACCAGGCAATGGTGCACGCAGTGGTATTTGCATTCACCTGGTCCATTGCGTTAGTCCTGAATCTGTCTTCTGCAAATCTTAGGCGAACACACCTTTCGCATACGCTCGCGACGATTGGCATCATGGCGCATGAACTTCGAACGCCGCTGTCCACGGCAGCCTTGCTAGGTGATGCGATCCAGATGGAGGTACAGCGCCAACCTGACAATGCAAGAGCGCCGCAAATAGAAAAACTCGCGCTGCGTCTGCACACCTTGGTGCGCAATATGAACCATCAAATTGACACCCAGATTGCCAATGCCAAACTGCGCGAGTTGCCGCGTCATACTGAATTGATTTCAGCAAAACGCCTGGTCACTGATGTGGTGGAAAACTATCCCTACGCTGCCAGCCGCCAGCGCGCATGTGTCAGGGTGCTGGTCCATGAAGACTTTAAATTTAAATCATCTTCACGGCAGTTCTCGCAGGTTCTGGACAACCTGATGAAAAATGCGTTTCACTCCCTGATGGCCGCTGACTCGCGGTATCCGGTTGGCGCTTTACGCATTGAGGTCAGCACATCGCAGGGCAAAGGAAAAATTCTTGTGGAAGACGAGGGTATGGGCATAGAGCCTGCACTCCTGCAGCAAATTTTCAAACCTTTCTTTTCAAGCAATCGCGGTACCGGACACGGGTTGGGTCTGGCTTTTTGCCAGCAAGTAGTACATAGTGCTGGCGGAACGATTCAGGTGCGGTCGGAGTTTGCGGTTAGCGCAATTTTTACGATTGAGGTGCCGCTGGCAATGTGACAGGCTCACAAGATTTTTTTACCCACTTCATGGAATAACGACTATGTCTTTTCCACTTTATCGTCGTCCGGGGGCTGTGGTTTTTTTAGACGACGACCTGGACTATCTTGAAATGCTGGCTGAAGTCATGCCGATGGATTGGTACGTGCATCTGATGCTTCGGCCTGTGGCTTGCATTGACATGCTGTTGAATGAAACCGCCCCCAGAGAACTGGACATGTGGCGGCAGCAGGAGATCATTAATTGCTGGCGCGATGGCACCGCACTGATTCCGCAAATCCTCAAATATTGGCGGGAAGACGGCATTGCCCGCTTTACGCTGGCGCATGTGTTCGTGGTGGACTACTCCATGCCCGCCATGAGCGGCTTGAAGGTACTGGGCGAACTCACGCCCTGGTTGGGCTCACGTATCTTGCTGACAGGCCGCGCTGATGAACAGCTTGCCGTGTCGGCCTTTAACCGCGGGCTGATTCAACAGTTCATTCCCAAACAGTCGATTGAAATACGGCAGCGCCTCACTGAGGCCATACAAAGCCTGCTGCACAAGCCCAGTCTGAGGCATGAACAAACCTGGCGTGCGACGTTATCGATGCAACAAAATGCGTTTTTAAGTGACCCGGCGATTGCTGCCGAGTTGGAAAAACTTGTGCGAATCCAGGGCTGGGTAGAGCACGTGGTGATAGGTGAGCCGTTCGGTGTACTCGCTCTGGACAGCGCGGCTCAAGCCATGTGGCTACAGCTTGAGCCTGTAGACAGGCTGTCAGAACTGGCTGAAATGGCCGAGTCGGAGGGCTGGGACGCCATCACTGTGCAGCAAGTACGATCTGGCAAAAAATTGATCGACCTTGAGTTGCAGCTGGCAGTGGGGGCAGACCAAAAAGCCAGGCCACGGGAAGCCTTCACACTTGGCACTGGCCCGGCGCTTTTGTACGCCGCACTCTTTGAGATCAGCGAGACATTCTGCCCGCAATCCACCGACAGCTACCAGCGCTTTCTCGCTGGCCAAGGCAACAGGCAACTGCAAGACTAAGCGTCTGTTTGCGCGGCGCGGGCGCGGCGCGCAATTGGCCAGTCCCATGGCTTGACGATAGGTGCAATTTCCCGTGCTACCGCCTCGACATGATCAAGCTCAGAATTCACCAGCCCGGCATTCAGAGTCAGCCGCATCATGGCGCGTTTGCTGCTCGTAGCTGGCGCGCAAAACATGGAAGAAAAGACATTACGCTCTTCAAGACGATCGCGCAGCTGCATGGTGTCTGACTCCGTGCCCACCTCCAGTGCGATGATTTGCTGGCTACCTTGATGTATCGGATATCCCAGATTACTCAGGCTCGCACGCAGACGCTTGGTACTTGCGTGCAGGCGCGCGCGCGCTTCGTCGCTTTTGCGAATCAGCTCCAGCGTTGCTGATAAACCAGCAATCTCGTATGGCAACAAACTGGAACTGAAAATATTGGGGAAACTGGAGCACAAAATGTAGTAACGCATGTGCGCTGGTGCGGTAAAAAATCCAGCGCGCCCAGCAAAAGCCTTGGCAAGACTGGCAGTGATAAAGTGCACGCGATCTGACAACCCCAAGGCAGCACACAAGCCTGCGCCCTGCGGTCCATGGGTACCCAAAGAATGAGATTCATCCACCAGGATCATGCAGTCACCCTGCTCGGCGATGTCTACTATTTCTGTCAGCGGGCAGAGTGCACCGGTTGTGCTGTAGACGGAGTCCACCACGACAATGCCTGGCCCGTTTTTGGCAATGACGCGCGCGAGGTGTGCGGGATCGTTATGGCGAAATGCAAAAGACGGTGCTCGCGCAGCATGCGCACCTTCCCAAAGTGAAGCGTGAGCCAAGGTATCAAGATAGATCGGTGTATTTGCATCCGCAATGGCCTGCAACAAACCTACGTTGGCCGAATACCCCGATTGGCAGATAAAGCCATCGTCTTTACCGACCCATGCGGCCAAAGTTGTCTCAAGCGACCTGGTCGGGTGCTGGTTGAGATGGAACACACCGGACTGCACCACAAACTCCTGCTCTTTGCGCAATGCATCTACCTGCGCCTGAACAATGCTGGGGTGACCCGTAATACCCAGATAGTCATTGCCGTCAAGCCGTATGGCGTTTGGCCTTGGCGTTATGCCATGCAGCATGAATTTCCCGCCCCATTGCTGCTCCCATCTAGGCGTGAAATCCTTGGCTATTCGAGCCGAAAGATTCTTGCCTAAAGCAGGGTTCTGAAATGCCTTGACGGCAGGCGAAATTTTGCGTTCAAGTACTTGCATGGGAAGACTCCATAGATAAAGGAATCTCCATTGAAAACGCTTGGACACATCAACACACCCTACCCCCTGTCAATTCTGACAGGGGGTAGGGCTAAAAAAGTGCTTTTTAACTCTAAAAGCGAACTATCTAATTACTAAAAAACAGCGGGGTGTGTGGGTTTCTTGCCTGTTTTGTTACAAAATGTTGCAAGCTTGAAGGCGCTATCAAGCCTGTCGCCACGGCAAACCGCGAAAGCGCCAGCCACCCAGATAACCGCGCTGTGCCTGGCCATTGGGGTCACCCTCAAAGCCCTCAAGAATGTTGTAGGCCTCCAGCCCCAATTCGGTGGCGCGTTTGGCGGCTGCAATTGACCGCACGCCGCTGCGACACAGGAAGGTGACTTTTTTACCCATGGCAACGATGGATTTCAATTCGTTGTCAAACGTCGGGTTTATGGCCATGCCTGGCCACTGCTTCCAGGCAAGCGGTAGTGCACCGGGCACAAAACCCACCCATTCACGTTCGGCATCTGTACGCACGTCCACCAGCACCGCTTCACCCGACAACAACCACTGCTGGGCAAGCTGCGGGGACACATCCCCAGCATAGGCCGTGGCTGGTCGCACCTGCATCAGATCGACAAAATCAGCGTCATGCCGCAGGCCTGAAGTCTGGTTAACCGGAAGCACTTCATCCAGCCTGCGGGGCAAGGGCAATTTCAAATCAGCCATGGCGGCGACGAACTCTTGAAGCGTCTTGCCGGCCACGCGCGAATTACCAGCTTTCTCGCTGGCAATGGTGGAGCAGCGACACCCCTGGTAATCATGGCCAGGCCACACCGTGGTGTCACCGGGCAAGGCAAAGAGCACACGGGTCAGGCTGTCATAGAGCGCCTCTGCGCTGCCCGACTGAAAGTCAGTCCGGCCACAGCCGTTGATCAGCAATGTGTCACCCGTAAAGACGTGGTCCTGCCAGAGGTAAGACATGCTGCCCGCCGTATGCCCGGGGGTGTGCAGCGCCTGAATGCTTTCGCCGCCAAAATGCAGCACATCACCGTCCTGCAACTGCAGTGCCGCCGTGGTGATGCCGCAGCCACCGGGCACGACGGTCTGGGCGCCCGCATGTTCAGCCAGTTGCCCGGCGCTGGTGATGTGGTCGGCATGCGCATGCGTCTCCATGGTGTAAAGCAGCTTGAGCCCATACTCCGCCAGCACGGCAAGGTCACGCTCGATTTGCTCGTCAACCGGATCAATGATCACAGCTTCACGGGTGCGCTTGTCGAACAGCACATAGGTATAGGTACTGGATGCGGCATCAAACAGCTGGATGGGTTTCATGGCTGGATCAGTTTCATGGTGAATACGTCCTTGATATTCATGCAAATTTAGCCAGCATTTTGGCGACATGCGCGCCCGACAAATCGCCCTGCTCCATCATGCAGCCCACCATGGTGAAAAAAGACTTGTCAAGCGCCTTGCGCGCAGCCGCCAGTTGCTGGGCAATCTTCTCGCAATCTGCATCGCCCTCAATCAGCCGCTGAATGCCGCGCAACTGGCCTTCGACACGGGCCAGTCGGATGCACAAGGACTTTTTGTTCTCAATGTTTTGAAGTTGCGACATGGCTCTTTTCATCTATTCTAAATATACCCCATGGAGTATACTGATTTTTTAATTTTTAAGGCTTGCATGCACCCTTTTGTTCAATCCGCGCTAGGAGGTTTGTTGGTAGGTTGTGCCATTTGGTTGCTACTTGCGTCGCTGGGACGCGTTGCGGGTATCAGTGGTATTGCGGCGGGTACGCTGGTGCCCACCAAAGGCGATAGTGCCTGGCGCTGGGCTTTTTTAGGGGGCCTGGTTGTCAGCGGCGCATTGACCGCGCATCTGCTGGACACGCCAACCACGGTATTACGCCCGCTTGCGCTGTTGGCAGCAGCAGGCTTACTGGTTGGTGTTGGCACGGTGTTGGGCTCGGGCTGCACCAGTGGGCATGGCGTTTGCGGTTTGGGACGCAGGTCTGGGCGCTCGCTGGTGGCAACGCTGACATTTATGGTCAGTGCCATGGCAACCGTATTGCTGGTTAATCTTTACAGGGGCGTGTGATGAGCTCAAAACTTCTCAAGCCAACGCTCACTGGGCTACTGGCCGCGCTGCTGGCTGGCGGCCTGTTTGGTGTTGGCCTGGTGGTATCGGGTATGACACAACCAGCAAAGGTACTTGGCTTTTTAAACATCGCAGGCATTTGGTCGACCGAGCGATTTGGCCCTTGGGATGCCAGTCTGGTGTTTGTCATGGGTGGTGCGCTGTGCGTGACGCTGTTGGCCTTTGCCATCACGCCGCGTGCAGGCTGTAAGCCATGGTTTGCCGATTCATTTCAGCTGCCGACCCGGTACGACATTGACATCAAACTGGTGGCGGGTTCGGTCCTGTTTGGTGTGGGCTGGGGACTGGCAGGTTACTGCCCAGGGCCAGCACTTGCATCGCTCTTGAGGGGCGGGCAAGATACGCTTGTTTTCACAGCATGCATGGCCTTCGGCATGCTGATCGCACACAAATTTACACCATCGCAAAAAGAAGCCCATGGCCAATTCAAAAAATAAAACACTTGACGCCGGCAAAGCACTCAGCAAATTGCTTGCGGCATGGCAACCTGCCTTGACCAGCGCAGGTAAAGACAAAACCAAACCCTGCACCATGGCCGACTTTGACCCGGCCGCCAAACCGTTTTCAAGCGGTGACAAGCAAACCGATATTGCTGCGACCGAAGCGCTGGCTGTCGAGCTCGATGGCTTGCAAAACCTGTTTTACGCCGACAAGCGCTACAAGCTGCTGGTGATTTTGCAAGGCACCGACACGTCGGGCAAAGACGGCACGCTGCGCGGCGTGTTCAACCGCATGAGTCCGCTGGGCGTGCACACCATCGGCTGGAAAGCCCCAACCGAAGACGAGCGTGCGCACGACTATCTGTGGCGCATTCACGAAAAAATGCCGGGCAATGGCGAGACCATGATTTTCAACCGCAGCCACTACGAAGACGTATTGGTGCCCCCCGTCAATGGCTGGATTACACCGAAACAAACCGCGCAGCGCTTTGCGCAAATCAATGACTTTGAACGCATGCTGACTGAAAACGGCACGATTATTTTGAAGTTCATGCTGCATATCAGTTTTGATGAGCAGCGTGTGCGCCTGCAAGATCGCATAGACGACGACACCAAACACTGGAAATTTGCACTCAGCGACATTGAGGCGCGCAAGCAGTGGAAGCCGTATCAAAAAGCCTATGCGGCATTGCTCAATGCCACCAGCACGCCCTGGGCGCCGTGGACTGTCGTGCCAGCCAACTCCAAGACGCACCGCAACCTGATGATTGCCACGCTGCTGCGTGATGCGCTGCGCAAGCTGGACCTGCGTTACCCGCCCGGCGACCCCGCGCTAAAAGGCATCAAGATCATCTGACGAAAGCCAGGCAAGCTGTCAATGCCCGCCTGCACCGCCCAGATAAGCGGCCTTTACAGCCGGGTCGTCAAGCAGCTTTGCAGCATCGCCATGAACCGAAATACGTCCGTTCTCAAGCACGTAGCCATAGTCAGCCACCTTGAGTGCAGCCGCAGCAAATTGCTCGACCAAAAGCATGGTGACGCCGCGTGATTTGAGGTCAGCGATGATGCGAAACACTTCTTCAACCAAGATGGGCGCGAGACCCATCGAAGGCTCGTCAAGCAACACAATTTCAGGGTTCAACATGACGGCACGCGCCATGGCCAGCATTTGTTGCTCGCCACCTGACAAGGTCCCAGCCAGCTGGTTGCGACGCTCTTTGAGGCGCGGAAACAGCTCCATGGCGCGCTCCAGATCACCCGGCACATCGCCCTTGGGACGGCTGCCTGTCAAACGCGGAAAGGCGCCCAATATCAGGTTGTCGGTGACCGACATGGTGGCAAACACGCGGCGACCTTCGGGAGAATGCGCGAGGCCCTGCTTGGCAATGGTGTAAGACTCCAGCCCGTCGACACGTTTGCCATGCAGCGAAATTTCACCCGCAGTAGGCTTGATCATGCCCGACACCGCACGCATGGTGGTGGTTTTGCCCGCGCCGTTCGAGCCGATCAGCGTGACAACTTTCCCCTTGGGCACTTCAATCGAAATGCCGTGCAACACCTGCACCTTGCCATAACCGGCTTCGAGATTCTTGATACTCAGCATATTGAATGTCTCTTTTATTAAGTGGCTGTGCCGCCCAGGTAGGCCTCGATGACTTTTTCATCTGCCTGCACTTCAGCGGGTTTGCCTTCAGCAATCTTCTGGCCAAAGTCCAGCACCGACACCGAGTCGCAAATACTCATCACCACGTCCATGTGGTGTTCAATCAAAATTACCGTGATGCCGTGATCGCGAATTTTGCGGATGATGGTCACCAGCTCTTTGATGTCTGGTGCCGTCAGGCCTGCGGCGGGCTCGTCAAGCAGCAGCAATTGCGGGTCCAGCGCCAGAGCGCGTGCAATCTCCAGCAGGCGCTGCTTGCCGTATGGTAGATTGCGCGCCTCCTCAAGAGCCAAATCGCCGAGTCCAACAAAATCAAGCAGGCCCATGCCGCGTTCAATAGCGGCTTTTTCTTCGCGGTTGTAGCGCGGCGTATGCAGCGATACGTCCACAATATTGCTGGCAAATGTGTGATGCAATCCCACCTGAATATTTTGCAGCGCGGTCATCTCACCAAACAGCTGCACATTTTGAAACGTACGCGCGATGCCTGACAGCGCAATGTCCGACGATGTTCGACCCACGACGGAGCGGCCGGCAAAATCAATACTGCCAGCTGTTGGCACATAAATGCCTGTCAGCACGTTCATCATGGTACTTTTGCCAGATCCGTTCGGGCCAATCAATCCGTGAATGGTGCCGCGCTTGATACGCAGGTCAACCTGGTTGATGGCCTTGAGGCCGCCAAATTGCATCAGCACGCCGGTTGCCACCAGAAGGTCTGTGCCCTTCTCGCTGGCACCCGCATGGGCAGCCACCATGACAGCATCTTTTCCAGAGGCGGCAGCGGCACGTGTGGCAGCAACTGTCTTGCGAGCAAAAAGGCTGCGTGCAAAACCCACAATGCCATCTTGAAGGTAGTACACGACAAACAAAATCATCAGGCCAAAAATACTCAGGCGCCAGTCAGTGATGGATTGCAACCAGAATGAAAATGCAGCCAATGCAATGGAGCCCACGACCGGAATAGCCATGGCCTTGGGTGTGGTCATCTTTTTGGCAATGCCCACTACTGCGCCAATAGCCATCAACACCGCCAGACTTGACGCGACGATGCGAAACATCTCAAGGTCATCCAGCAGCTTGGGCAAAATCACAATAATGGCCGCGCCAAGCAGTGCACCCGAACGGGTTTTACGGCCACCCATGATGACCGCCAGCAAAAACAAGACGGTCAGCTCAAAGTTATAGGTGTTCGGCGAGATGTACTGCTCTGAATAAGCATACAGGCAGCCAGACAAACCCGCAAAGCCTGCACTGATGACAAACGCATAGACCTTGTAGCGGTAGACCGATACGCCCATGCAGTCCGATGCCACCGGACTGCCACGCAGTGCCTCAAAAGCACGGCCTAATTGCGACTTCAAAATGCGATGCACCACCACCAGCGACAACACCATCAGTGCAAACGTCAGCCAGTAAAAGCCGTGCTCGCTGAGCTGCTGCCCGGCAATCGACGGTTTGGGGATTTTGATACCCAGCGGGCCTTCGGTAAGAAAGGTCATCTCGTTGATCAAAATCTGGATGATGGTGCCAAAAGCCAGTGTCACCATGGCCAGGTAAGGCCCCGTCACCCGCAACGCAGGCAAGGCCAGCAGCGCGCCAAAACCAGCCGTTACAAAGATGCTGGCTGGGATGATGACCCAAAGAGGCGCACCCAGTTTTAAAAACAGCACGCCTGCGGTGTAGGAGCCCACACCAAACAAGCCCGAATGACCCAGCGACACCTGACCCGTGTAGCCGACCACGATGTCCAGCCCGTACAACAAAATGGCGTAGATCATGATCGTGCCGATCATGTGGATGTAATACGCGTTGCTGGTCAGCAGCGGTGCAGCGGCCAGCAAGGCCAGGCTAAGTACCGCCGCAATCAAAGTCTTGCGGTTCATCTTCAAACTTTCTTGATAGCGGTTTTGCCGAACAGGCCAGCAGGTTTGAAGGCAAGAACCAGCAACAAAAGCACCAGGCCAGGTACGTCTTTGTAGCCCGTTGAAATATAAAAGCCGGTGGTGGTTTCGGCCACGCCCAAAATGATGCCGCCCACAATAATGCCCATGCCACTGGTCAGCCCGCCAATAATGGCGACCGCAAAAGCCTTGAGCCCCAGCACCGCCCCCATGGTGGCACCGGTCAACGTGAGCGGCGCAATCAGCGCCCCCGCAAATCCTGCAGTTGCCGATGACAGGGCGTAAGAAAACGTGATGACCAAACCCGTATTGATACCCATCAGTTTGGCGGCATCGCGGTCATTGAAGGTGGCCACCACCGCTTTGCCGTAAATGGTTTTGCGGTTGAAAAACTCAACCGCCAGCATCATCAGCACAGCACCAAGCACCACCAAAATCTCCATTGGCAGCACATTGGCACCAAAAATTTTGAGCGGTGACTCTGGCAAGGGAGACGGAAACTTCAAGTCATCACGACCCCAGATATTTTCAGCCACATTTTTGAAAATAATGCCCAAAGCAATGGTCGACATGATCCAGCCGAACTCGCTTTTGATTTTGATCGCTGGTCGAACACCAATGCGCTCAACCAGCCCCCCCTGAAACAGCCCGAACACAATCACCAGCGGCAGCATCAGCCAGTAGTTCACGCCCATGTTGACCAGCGTCAACCCCACCATCGCGCCCAACATGAGCGCGTCTCCCTGCCCAAAGTTAAGGGTGTCGGAGGTCTGGAATGTAAGCTGGTAGCCAAAGGCAATGACCGCGTAGATCATGCCGAGTGCGACACCACTGTAAATAAGTTGAAGCAGAATTTCCATACGGCTGGTTCCAGGAAGGTATCAAAAACAGATCAAAACAAAGCGATCACAACTCAAAAAAAGCACTACGCCAGCTGAATTTGCCAGCGCAGTGCTTGTCACTCACAGTGAAGGTTGCAGCTTACTTCTTGACGCGAACTTCAGATGCTTTTTGCTGGTCAGCCGGATAGGCGTACACCACTCGCTGGCCCTTGACCTCGCCAAACACCGGGATGTTGGCAGTAATGGCTTCATGGTCTTTGGCTGAAAACGGCTTGTTGTAAGTTGTGACCACACCAACTACAGGTGTCTTCAGGTCTTCCAGCGCCAACCGGATTTTCGAGCCATCGGTTGAATTGGCCTGCTTGATGGCGGCTGCCAGCAGATAGATGGAGTCATAGCCTTGTGCAGCCGATACGGGCGAATCTATACGCGCGTTTTTCGGGTTGAAGGTTTTCAGGTAGTTGATGATGAAGGCCTGACGCTGAGGCGTGGTGGGCTCCTGGATAAAAGTTTGCGGCATACGCGCACCCTCACCCCCAGGGCCGGCGTTGTCGATGTAGTTGGCCATCGACAGCGTCCAGCTGCCAATCATCGGGACTTTCCATCCCAGCTTGGTCATGCCGTTCGCAATTTGAGCCAGCTCGGGACCAATGCCGTAGGTCAACACCGCTTCAGCGCCCGCCTCTTTGGCTTTGAGCAGCTGGGCCGTCATGTCCACATCCTTGATGTTGAACTTTTCAACCGCAACCGCTTTAACGCCTTTGGTCGCCAGTGCTTTTTCCAAGTCATCGCGGCCTAGCTGGCCGTAGTTGGTGGAGTCAGCCAGAATGGCGACTTTCTTGTAGCCACGGCGCGTGATGGCCTCTTCGACAATCATGGGCGCCTGAATGCTGTCATGCGCAGCATTGCGGAAGATGTAGTTTTCTGCCTGCTCCGGAAACTGCTTGGTCACGATACTGCCCGTGGCCACGTTGTTCATCACCGGGATTTTTGCTTCCTGGAAAAACCGCTGTGACGCCAGCGCTACGCCAGTATTGATGTAACCGACTGCGGCCGTCACTTTTTCTTTGCTGATGAGCTCTTGCGCGATTTGTACGCCGCGCTCGTTTTTGGCCTCGTCGTCGCGTTCGACAACCAGAATCTGGCGACCCAGCACGCCGCCTGCCTTGTTGATCTCAGCTACTGCGAGGCGTACACCATCACGCATGCTCACGCCCATGGAAGATGAGCCGCCCGTGAATGGGCCCGCCACACCAATTTTGATCGGGTCTGCAGCCAGGGCCGTCGCCGCACCACAAAGCACAGCAGATGCCAAGGCAAGTTGAGTGGCCAATTTTTTAAAACGAATCGTCATATTGTCTCCAGGTTGGTAAATTTCTTTGCTATGCACATAAACAGTCTTGCCATGCTCGACATTTGCAAAGACTAATATTTGCAGGTCATATGCAACCCACTAATTTATCCGATTTAATCGTAAGTTGTCTTAGTGGTTTCAGCAAATCGACAGCATTGGCGATCAAAACAGCCATGACTTTTTTTTGATTCAGCTTGCAAAATATTTCAATTAATTAAGGGTTAACCCTTAATTTGGCGGGCGCAATCACTAGGCGTGCTCAAAATTTCAGTTGACGTTTACGTAAACGTAATATCATGCAGATCCTGCATCAGCAGATGTTTTTAGCCTTTGCCGAGGAAAACCAATGACCGACTTGTCCGCAGAATACAAAGCCCTGGCCACCTACCGCCCGACCAACAAGGTGCGCTTCATCACGGCCGCCAGCCTGTTTGACGGGCACGACGCCGCCATCAACATCATGCGGCGCATTTTGCAAAGCATGGGCGCTGAAGTGGTTCACCTGGGCCACAACCGAAGCGTTGATGAAGTCGTCACGGCTGCCCTACAGGAAGACGCGCAAGGCATTGCCATCAGCTCTTACCAGGGTGGCCATGTCGAATACTTCAAGTATATGGTGGACCTGCTCAAGAGCCGGGGCGGCGAGCACATTCAGGTGTTTGGCGGCGGCGGCGGCGTGATTGTGCCGCCTGAAATCCGCGAGCTGCACGCCTACGGCGTGACGCGCATCTACAGCCCGGAAGACGGCCAGAAGATGGGCCTGGCAGGGATGATTGGCGAGATGGTCATGCGTTGCGACAAAGACCTGACCTCTTTTGCGCCATCTGCAGTAAAAGCCATTGAAGGCCACGGTGAAATGAACTGGCGTGCACTGGCTCAATTGATCACCGCGCTTGAAAACGACAAAGCCAATGCAGCGCTGGTCAAGCAAATACGGGCGCAGGCTGCTACTAAAAAGATACCCGTTCTGGGCATTACAGGCACTGGTGGCGCGGGTAAATCGTCGCTGACAGACGAGCTGATTCGCCGTCTGCGACTTGATCAAAACGACAACTTGCGCGTGGCCGTGATCAGCATTGACCCCTCACGCCGTAAAAGCGGTGGTGCCCTGCTCGGTGACCGCATTCGCATGAACGCGATCAACCCCTGGTCTGTCGGACCCCGGGTTTTCATGCGCAGCCTGGCCACGCGGGAATTTGGCAGCGAGATCAGCAAGGCGCTGCCCGACGTGATTGCCGCCTGCAAATGCGCAGGCTTTGATTTGATCGTGGTCGAAACATCAGGCATTGGCCAGGGCGATGCCGCCATCGTGCCGCATGTGGACGTACCCATGTACGTGATGACGCCCGAGTTTGGCGCCGCCAGCCAGTTAGAGAAAATCGACATGCTGGACTTTGCCGAGTTCGTGGCCATTAACAAGTTTGACCGCAAAGGTTCGCTCGACGCATTGCGTGATGTGTCAAAACAAGTGCAACGCAACAAGGAAGCCTGGGGCACGCCAGCCGACCAGATGCCAGTGTTCGGCACCATGGCGGCGCGCTTTAACGATGACGGCGTGACGGCGCTGTACCAGGCACTCAAACCGCGCCTGGCAGTACTTGGCCTGAAGCTTGGTGACAGCACCCTGCCTTTGGTCGATGTGCGTCACAGCACCAACCAGACCCCGGTCGTACCGGCAGCACGCACACGCTACCTGGCCGAGATCAGCGACACCGTGCGTGGCTACAAAAAGCGCGCCAAGGCTCAGGCCAAGCTAGCTCGCGAAGTGCAGCAGCTCAAGGCCGCTGCCGCCATGCTCAAGCTCGACAAACCCGAGCGAGCGCCCGCCGCCGAAGCTGCACTTGACCTGGCAGGCCACCGCAAGGCGCGCATGGACAGCGACGCCAAAGCCCTGCTGGCCCAGTGGCCAGACATGCAAACCGCTTATGCTGGCGATGAATACGTTGTCAAAATCCGTGACAAGGAAATTCGCACCGCGCTGACGAGCAAGTCGCTGTCTGGTACCACCATCCGCAAAGTGGCCCTGCCGCAGTACGAAGACCACGGCGAAATCCTCAAGTGGTTAATGCTCGACAACGTGCCTGGCAGCTACCCGTACACCGCAGGCACCTTTGCCTTCAAGCGCGAGGGGGAAGACCCAACCCGCATGTTTGCTGGTGAGGGTGATCCTTTCCGGACGAATACGCGATTCAAGTTGCTCAGCGAAGGCATGGCCGCCAAGCGGCTGTCTACTGCATTTGACTCGGTCACGCTGTATGGCAATGACCCGCATGTGCGGCCAGACATTTACGGCAAGGTGGGTAACAGCGGCGTGAGTATTGCCACGCTGGACGACATGAAAGTTTTGTACGGCGGTTTTGATTTGTGCAGTCCGTCAACCTCGGTGTCGATGACCATCAACGGCCCGGCACCGAGCATTCTGGCGATGTTCATGAACACCGCCATTGACCAGAACATGGACAAGTTCAAACTCGACAATGGCCGCGACCCGACCGCCACCGAGACTGAAAAAATCCGTGAATGGGTGCAAGAAAACGTGCGCGGCACGGTACAGGCCGACATCCTGAAAGAAGACCAGGGCCAGAACACCTGCATCTTCTCAACCGAGTTCAGCCTCAAAGTCATGGGCGACATTGCGCAGTATTTTGTGCACAACCGGGTGCGTAACTTCTACAGTGTGTCGATCAGCGGTTACCACATTGCCGAAGCCGGTGCCAACCCGATTTCGCAACTGGCATTCACGCTCAGCAACGGCTTTACTTTTGTTGAAGCGTATCTGGCGCGCGGCATGCACATTGATGACTTTGCGCCTAACCTGAGCTTTTTCTTCAGCAACGGCATGGACCCCGAATACACCGTGATGGGCCGCGTAGCGCGCCGCATCTGGGCGGTGGCGATGAAGGAGAAGTACGGTGCCAATGAGCGCAGCCAAAAGCTCAAATACCACATTCAGACCAGCGGCCGCAGCCTGCACGCACAAGAGATCCAGTTCAACGACATTCGCACCACGCTACAGGCGCTGATTGCGATTTACGACAACTGCAACAGCCTGCACACCAACGCGTTTGACGAGGCCATCACCACGCCAACCGAAGAGTCAGTACGCCGGGCGATGGCGATTCAGCTCATCATCAACCGCGAATGGGGCTTGGCCAAAAACGAAAACCCGACGCAAGGCGCTTTCATCATTGAAGAGCTGACCGAGCTGCTGGAAGAAGCGGTGCTACAAGAGTTTGAACGAATCGCCGAGCGTGGCGGCGTACTGGGCGCGATGGAAACCGGCTACCAGCGCGGTCGTATTCAAGACGAATCGATGCACTACGAAATGCTCAAACACACCGGCGAGTTGCCCATCATCGGCGTCAACACCTTCCGCAACCCGCATGGCGATGCCGTGCAAGACAAGCTGGAGCTGGCGCGGTCAACCGAAGAAGAAAAACAAAGTCAGTTAAAGCGGCTGGATGAATTCCACACCAAGCATTCTCTTGAGGCGCCAGCGATGCTGAAACGCCTGCAAAAGGCGGTGATCGACAACGCCAACGTGTTTGAGGTGCTGATGGATGCGGTACGCGTTTGCTCGCTGGGGCAGATCACCAATGCGCTGTTTGAAGTGGGCGGGCAATATCGGCGCAATATGTGAGTCGCTTTACTTTTCTGCGACTTCATCCTGACCTGATTTGAATGGCGCGGCGTTTTTCTGTTCCGCTTGTCGGCCAATCATTGTTGTTCGCCGTTGTGAGTTGATGCCCATGAACCTGACACCGCTTTTTTTACGCCGCCGCCTGCTTGCGGGTCTTGTATCTCTAGCCTCCCTAAACTGGTGGCGCCATGTTTCGGCGCAGGTGGGCTCGGGCGGGACGGGGATCACGCAAAACATTGGCAGTGCGGATTTGGTGGTTGGAAACGTCACCTTGCGCCGAGCCGGGCAACCACCAACCAGCATCGCGCAAGGCGCACAACTTCTTCAGGGCGACCAAATCGAGACTGTCGGTGGTTCAGAGATTCATGTCGTGTTTGGTGATGGCGGCTACCTTGCGGTGAGGCCCAACTCAACGGTCAGGATAGCTCGCTATGTTGTCACGGGAGACGCCACGGATTCTGCGACTATTGATCTTGTCAGAGGCGCCCTGCGATCGGTAACGGGTTGGATAGGCAAGCTTGACGTGATGCGTTACCGCATCACTGCCAACACAACAACCATTGGGGTGCGCGGCACAGATCACGAAGTGGTCCTGGTTGTGCCAGAAGATGCGGCGGCGGGTTTGGAGCCAGGCGTCCACAACCGTGTCAATGAAGGCGCTACCGTTTTGCGCAACCCCAACGGTGTCGTGAACATTCCCTCGGGCACTGCTGCCTATTCGCCAAGTTCGGGTACCGCCCCAGTGCGTCATGCGTCCGTACCGGCTATTTTCAACCGCCTTCGGACCCAGCAAGATGGCGCAGTGACCAACCATGCCCAAAATATTCGCCAGCGTATGGAGGACGGGTTACGTGAGCGCGGCAAATTGCGTCCCGATGAACGCTTTGAGCAGTTCCGGCAACGTCAGCAGCCTTTGCGTCAGCAGCGTGCCGAGGTCAATCAGCCAGCCAATGCGCCCGGCGCCAAACCTGCGCAAGCCACAGCTGCGGCCAATGACCGGCAGGCAATACGGCAGGCCAACCGTGAGCAGCGGCAAGAAAAAATTCTTCAGCGGCAAGAACGCAGGGCACAACAACACGATGGTCAGCGGACATCGAAATAAGCTTTTGTTCATAGCCATCTGATCTGCCGACTTTCAAATTCCGCAGACCTTATTGACATACCGACGATGCAGGTCGGTTGTCGCGTCAATGCATTCACTTTCAGGCTAAGCGCTCTTGGCCAAACGCTTTCCTTTCCATCCAATACAACACACCCGCGTCTAAATTCACAATAGTGTGAACTTGGTCACACTATTTGGATGGCGGCATGTCATCGCGATTTAGTTCTTGACCGTTGTATAAATAATGGGTAAATTACCCATTTATAGAGAACAAAGCAAACCGACCTTCTGTCGGCCTTTTGACTCACTGGAGATCATCATGTCAACTCGTCAATCTGCCAGCCTCTTTCTCATGACCCTGATTGCTGCGCTGGGGGCCGCCACGGTTCCTGCACACGCCGGGGAGCACGATGGCTCATTTGCCAAAAACCATCCACGCCGTGAACAGGTGAACGAGCGACTCGCCAATCAAAACAAGCGAATTAAAAATGAGGTGGCCGAAGGAGAACTCACAAAAGCGCAAGCGGGCAAACTTCACACCGAAGACAAGCAGATTCGTCAAGAAGAACGTCTGATGGCATCCCAAAACGGGGGTCACATCACCAAACAGGAACAACGTACCTTGAACCAGCAGGAAAATGCAGTCAGCCGCCAAATCGGCAAATAAATCCATTTTTTTGCCAGGTTGTTGAGAATCAAATCGGAACCAGCGACAGGCGCATCAGTGAGTCGGGTTTATCCAGGGTAAGTATCATTTGGAGTTTGGGGGAGGGGCGACCCTCCCCATTTTTTTGTGCCAACATGGCGCGTTAAACGTGGGAAACTATCCCTTTAGTTTGATCTGACACGACCATTGGTGTAGTCGCCCGCCATGAAAAATACTGCCGAAATACTGCTCCAGGAGTCGCAAGTCATGCTGGCCCCGCTGGCACAGGCGCTCATCAAGCAAGGGATCACCTATCCCCAATTTGCCGCGACCATGAAACTGGTGTTTCTGGAAGTTGCCCGAAATGAACTGCGGACACGCCATCAACGCGAAACAGACTCTGCGGTCAGCGTATTGACTGGCGTGCATAGAAAAGAAGTACGTGCGCTGGGCACGGCTACGCCGACGGAGATGCCTGCGGCTCTCACGTTGGCATCACAGATATTTACGCGCTGGATCACCGATCCCGTTTATCGGGACAGTCGCAACAAACCAGCTAACCTGCCGCGCAGCGGCTCGGAGCACTCTTTTGATGCTTTGGCAATTTCTGTTTCTAAAGATGTACATCCCCGCACTGCGCTTGAAGAACTTGTGCGACTAGGGGTCGTGACCGTTGTGGCGGACCGCGTGCGCCTGAAAGCAGGCGCATTTGTACCTGCACGAGGCTTCAAGGAGACAGCGGTTCTATTCAGTCACAACATTGCAGACCATATGGCCTCAGGCGCTCATAACCTGACCTCTGAAGCTGACGCAAAATTTCTGGAGCAAAGTATTTTCGCGAAAGGACTGACAGCAGAGTCCGCAGAACAATTGGGCGGCCTTGCGCGAGAGCTTTGGTCGCAGCTGTTTGAGAAGATGGTGCCTGAAGCGGAGGCGCTGGTACAGCGCGACAAAGACAAGCCGGACGCCAGGCAGCGCATGCGTCTTGGCATTTATTTTTATGCTGAGACCAGCCATACTTTGGAAGTTAAAGCCCGTTCCAAGCGGCATCTATAGCTGACTGAAATGGGCACAATGTTTGAAAACATTCGGCAGAACAAATCCTGAGGAGCTGATAACGATGGATGTGATCCAGAAAATACAAGCTTTTAACGCTGGACGCGACCCCGAGCGATTGGCTTTGAAGTATCAGAAGATGAGAAGCAGCACATTCGGGTTTCTGCGGGCCACTTGTCATATTTTTTATGACCGGCTACCGGTCAGCAAACTGTTCAAGTCAGCGCCACTAACATGGGTTTGTGGTGATCTGCACTTCGAGAACTTCGGCAGTTACAAAGGTAACAATCGCCTGGCCTATTTTGATTTGAATGACTTTGACGAAGCGGCACTTGCGCCCGCCCATTGGGAGCTGGTTCGCATGCTCACAAGTTTGCTCATGGGTGCTGAGAGTCTATCGGTCAAGCCGTCAGATGCGCGCGCGTTGTGCACCGTCTTTCTGAACAGTTACGCGGCTATGTTGGTCGCTGGCAAGGCCTATTGGGTTGAAAGTGAAACCGCCCAGGGCGTGATCAGAAAACTGCTGGTTGGCTTGAAAGACAGGCGACGCGCAGATTTCCTGAAAACGCGCACCGTACTGAAAGGCAAGAAGCGGACGCTTAAAGTAGACGGCAAGAAAGCGTTGCCAGTCACAGACGTGCAGCGTCAAGCCGTGATCGATTTTATGGCGGGATTCGCGCAGACCCAAAGTCAACCGGCGTTTTTCAAAGTGCTGGATGTGGCCAGACGCATAGCCGGTACGGGCAGTTTGGGGATCGACCGCTACGCCATTTTGGTTGCCGGCAAGGGCGCTCCCGATGGTCATTACCTTCTGGATTTAAAGCAAGCTCTCGAATCAAGTGTTGCGACGCACTTCCCGTCATTGCAGCCCAAGTGGCGTTCGCAGGCCCACCGCGTGGTGGAAATTCAGCGGCGCATGCAAGCTGTTCCCATGGCGCTGCTGCAACCCGTGCGATTTAATGGCGGCAGCTATGTCCTGCGTGAGCTTCAGCCGCTTGAAGACCGCGTATCGCTTGACGAAGCGCACCAGACCTTAGATGAACTTGAACTCGTTGCAAGCAACATGGGCCAGATATTGGCCTGGGCCCAGTTGCGTAGCGCGGGTCGTCAAGGTTCCGCTATTGCAGACGATTTGATCGCTTTTGGAACACGTAAAAAATGGAAGGCCAAATTACTGACGGCAGCCAGAAGTTGCGCGGTTCAAGTCAAGAAGGACGCTGCCTTATTCAACGCGTCTTACGATGCAGGGGACTTTGATGTCTGAACAATTCGGGGCGGCGGTTTGAACCCATTTACAACGCCCGGCTTTGGCGACAAAGCGTCGCGCTGGAGCGATCTGGGTGCTGGTTTGTGCGTGGCAGGCCTGTTAATTCCGGAGGCTGTGGCCTATGCCGGCCTGGCTGGATTGCCGGTGATTCATGCCCTCACTGCGACTATGGTGGGTTTGGCCGTTTATGCAGTATTTGGGGGCAGCCGGTTTGCGATCGTGGCACCTACATCATCCACGGCGACTCTATCAGCTGCTGCGGTGCTGGCAATTCCTGGCACAGCGGAGGTGGCCAATAGCGCCGCCTACCTGCAGGCACTTCTTGCCCTGGTGCTCTTGGCTGGTACAGCGCTGGCGCTACTTGCCTGGGCAAAACAGGGGCAGCTTTCAGCCTTTGTATCCCGACCCGTGTTGCGGGGCTTTGCATTCGCCCTGGCGATCACTATCGTTATCAAGCAGTTACCCGACGCGCTGGGTTTTGCGCTGCCGCACGAAGCCGGTACCGACCCCTTCCGTCTGCTCCTGTTCACAGTAACGCATGTGCCTGATTGGCACATGCCCAGTCTGCTCGTTACATCGGTTGCCAGCGGGATGATCATCGGACTCAGACGCTGGCCTCAGATTCCGGCATCAATGCTCGTTATTGCGGTGGCCATATTTGCAGCGTACGCCATGGACTTGAAGTCTTTTGGCGTCACCGAGGTCGGCACTGTTTTACGTCCCACCTGGCACTTGGGTCTTCCACAACTGCCCTGGGATGACTGGCTGCGATTGGGGGAGCTGGCATTTGGTCTGGTGGTGCTTGTGTTTGCAGAGTCGTGGGGAAGCATGAGAACACTCGCACTTAACCACGGCGACACACTCGATGCGAACAAGGAGTTGCTGGTACTAGGCGCAAGCAACGTGATGTCCGCGTTGATGCAGGGAATGCCTGTAGGCGCTGGATTTTCGGCCAGTTCGGCCAACGCTGCTGCCGGCGCAAAAAGTCGCTGGGCTGGCGTGGTTGCACTGGCCGTCATTGCAACCGCGCTTGTCTTTGCCCTGCCTGTGCTGCATTTGCTTCCAAGACCGGTGTTGGCCGTAGCGGTCATCAGTGCGCTGTGGCATGCCCTGTCTCCGGCGCCGCTGCTTGCGGTGTGGCGCATGAACCGGGACCGGCTGCTGGTGGTCGGCTCAGTTGCGGCAGTCCTGCTATTGGGCGTACTGCACGGCATGCTGGCGGCCATCGCTTTATCGCTGGTGGCCGCACTAAAGCGCTTTAGCCAGCCCGTGCTGCATGAGCTGGGCGAGCTGGGCAGGTCACGCGACTTCGTTGTGCTCGATGGTCATACCGATGCGGCAGCAGTTCCGGGCTTGCTGATTCTCCGTCCCGAGGAGCCTATGTTTTTTGCCAGTGCGGAGCGCGTGGTTTCAGATGTGATGCGAGCCGTCAATAGCCGCCCCCTGGTGAAGTCCGTGGTACTCAGCATGGAAGAAAGTTCTGATCTTGACAGTACAGCCGCAGAATGCTTGCTTGAGCTGGAAAAACGCCTGTCGAGCGGCGGAAGAACATTGGTACTGGCACGCGTGAAAGACTCCGTCAGGCAGTTACTCACCTACCTCGATCCGCAGGGACTGGGCCATGAAGCCCGCATGTTCTGGAGTGTTGCTGACGCCGTTAGCTGGTTAAGCGGCGCTCGAAACGCGGCTAGCGAATCAGATGCGCAGCTAGATGGATGAACTTGGGCCTTTTCACAGTTATCGCAGGCACGCCGCACACTTGGTTAAAGGTTTTAACGCTATTTAATTCATAGCTTCTTGCGCCCGAATTCATTGGGCTAGAAGCATAATTGGTTCTTAAAAACCCCCGTTTTTAGGTTTTTTGAAGCGTCTCAAACAAAAAGCGGCCCGCCTGGCCGCTTTTGCTGCGATAAACATATTGCGCTCAATACTTACCCTTGGGCCATCCGGCGTGCAACAAGCAACTCCAGAATGTTGTTCAAACAACCGGGACAACTTCTATGCAAACCAAGTTCCGATGAATTAAAGTACCTTTTGAGGTACAATTATTTGTGACTTCAACACATAAATTACCAGCAACTTTCTACCGCTCAGCCAGCGGCGACGAGCCAGTGCGAGACTGGCTGAAAGCACTGAACAAGCAAGAGCGTAAAAGCGTTGGCGAAGACATTGCGTATGTTCAGTACAAATGGCCTATTGGCAAGCCCAGAGTTGACCATTTACGTGGGCCAATTTGGGAAGTGCGCAGCACCGTCGGTAATCGCATAGCACGTGTCTTGTTCGCCGTTGAACAAGCAGAAATGATCCTGCTGCATGCATTCATCAAGAAAACACAGCAGACTGACCTCGCAGATATTGAACTGGCACTCAAACGCATAAAGGATTGGAAAAATGGCTAACCAGAATCGACACCGTGGCAGCAGTTTTGATGACTTCCTCAAGGAAGATGGCATTTTTGAAGAAGTTCAGGCCAAAGCGTTAAAACGGGCCTTGTCTGAACAACTCGACGATGCCATGCAGGCCATCAACTTAAGCAAAGTAGACATGGCCAAACGCATGGAAACCAGCCGATCACAACTCGATCGGGTGCTGGACCCTGCCAACCTGTCAGTGCAGCTTGATACCTTGATGAAGGCTGCCAACGCGGTAGGGAAAACAGTCGAAATCAAGCTCAAGCGGCAACGCAAACACCGTGCAGAAGCGGCTTGATACTTTTTGCAATGGCAAGCCGGATTGGCAAAATATGTCAGCCCGTTCGTCAAAGCTGGCACATTTCATACGCTATTTAATTCATAGCTTTTTACGCCCGATTTCATTGGGCTACAAGCATAATTGATTCTTGGATTTCAGCACGCAAGCTGTTACATATTGGATAGCCAGACTAAGAACTGTAGGTGCCGCCCTCTAACCGCGAGACATCATCCTCACCCTTGCTTTCTCGATATGGCCGCGCATCGCGCGGCGAGCACCCTGCGCGTCTTCAGCGCGTATACATTC
>JAYWBS010000096.1:0-5758 GCA_043781295.1 Polaromonas sp. | reverse complement strand
CTCTAAAACACATTAACAAAAGCGATGGGGTCCCGAAAGCACAACAAATCTTCAAACGTACCGCTGTAGCGCGCGAAACTGACCGATCACCTAACCTGTGTAAAGCCCAGGCCAATTCAAAGACTGACCCAAAATTTATACCCCTATATTATGCGCCAGTTAAGCAAGTAGCACGCAACTATCGTAATTACCTAGAAAAAGCGCTTAAAGTGCTTCTTTTCAAGGGTTTGCGTCGCCTCCTGCCTCATTTTCGGCCGCATCGTTGCGCCATTGGCCCATCGCAGCGCGCATGGTGATGACCTGGTTTTCAAACTGTGGGCAGGTCTTGCAGGCAAGCATATGCAGCTTTAGCGCGACATGGTCGGGTATGTTGAGCGCACGGTCTTCTCTGGCAATAACCAAAGCCGCCGCCTCTCGGCAGGTACGCATAAACGGAGTGAATTTGATCATGGGTAGAAAACAAATAGAACTTTGAAGCTGGACATGGGCATTTGTCGCGTTGCGAGGTAAATTCTTACGCTTTTGCCAAAAATCACGCCTGCAGCTTGCCAAACCAGTTGATGTTCAAGCACTCCTGTAGGCGCAGACGCGCGCGGTGCAGCTGGACATACAGGTTGGTCGGCGTGACCGACAGCTCCTTGCACACCTCGTCACAAGACAGCTCCAGCCACTCGCGCATCAAAAAGACCCGGCCAAGCGCTGGCGGGAGCCGCTCCATGCAGATGTCCAGCACCTGAAAAAACTGGCGTTGCTGCAAGGTTTTGTGCGGGTCCCCCCAGTCGTTGGGCGCGTTGACAAAATGCCCATCCACCTGAAAAGCCAGCTTGTCCAGCTCGTCGCTTTCGTTGTCCGCGCCCGAGTCGGGTATCGCCATCTCGCGACTGTTGATGCGAATCATGTCAATCACCTTGTGCTTGAGGATGCCCACCAGCCAGGTCTTGAGTTGTGACCGGTTGCTGAAGGTTTGCGGTTTGGACAATGCCGCGAGCACTGTTTCCGACACCGCGTCCTCAGCCCAGGCATCGTTGCGCAACTGCAGGCGTGCAAAGCGCATCAGGTAGACGCGGTGCTCAACGAGTTGTTCCTCAAAGCTGGCCATCGGTTGCTCTTCAAAGGTTGTGATTGGTTTGAGTCTAGCGCCAACCCCGCCGCTTTTGTGAAATATCGACAGAAAATCTGCGCGGAACTTTACGTGTCGGTGCATACTCTTTCCAGCCTGGTTTAAAAGAAAGTTCTATGCCGATCAAGCACACCTTACTTCATCAAGCGGCCTTGGGTATTGCTTGCGCCGTGATGGCTGCCGCAGTCGCTTTGCCTGCCGCAGCGCAAACCCTGCCGCCATCAGTTCGGGCTGCCAGTGCCGCAGCGGCTACGCCGGCTATGCTCATGCTCCCGCAAATTGAAGGCAAAACCATTGATGGCAGCCCCTTCAAACTCAGCTCGCTCAAAGGCAAGGTGGTGCTCGTGATGTTCTGGTCTACCGGCTGCGCCGTTTGCCGCGACAAAATGCCAGAGCTGAGAAGCAATTACGAAGGCTGGATGGGTAAACCGTTCGAGCTGGTGGCCATCAGTACCGACGCCCGCGTGCAGGATTTGCTGGACTATGAACGCATCATTTCGCGTACTGTTCCGATCAAACAACGCTTCGTGCAGCTCTGGACCGGGGAGTCCGCGTACAAAGACAACGTGGGCAAACACGCGCAGCTGCCATCCGCCTATTTGATAGACAAAACAGGCAAGATTGTTGAACGCTATACAGGCCGCATTCCGGCTGAGGCCTGGGACAAAATTGCGGATCTGTTGTGAGTCTTTGCATAAGGGTTAGTCCCTGCTTGGGGGTTGTGTAAGAAAAACGAGTGTCGACAGACTAAACAGTCAACCAGACAGAGAACACCCGATTTTTTCAAACTCTGTTCAGGTTGATTTTCAATTTCAATCTTTTAACTCTTTATCGGAAATTCACCATGAACCAACGCGTCCTTATCGCGGCCGCCGCTGCCTCCCTGTTGTCTACCCTGCTGGTTTCGGCACCTGCTGCGGCCCAGGAAAAAGAAAAATGCTACGGCATTTCTGTGGCTGGTCAAAACGACTGCGCCAACCTGAGCGGCACGCATTCCTGCGCCGGCCAGTCCAAAGTTGGCGCCGATGCCAACGAATGGAAATACGTTGCCAAAGGCACTTGCTCCAAAATGAAAGGCATGACTCTGGAAGCTGCCAATAAAAAAGTCAAAAAGATGATGGACAAAAAAGGCTGATCCGCTTTTTTTTAAAACAAAAGCCATGTTGAGCGCCAGTCGGTGCGTCACATCTGATCACTCGCTTGGCCCCACATGACTGCTTTGAATTCACAACCAGCGCCTGTAGCCCCTGTAGGCATTGGCTGGCGACACCCGCACTACGGCGAGCTGCTCGAATCCTTGCCTGCCCTTGATTTCATCGAGGTGCATTCCGAAAACTTTTTTGCTGAAGGCGGTGCAACACTTGCCGTATTGCGCCAGGCGCGTGAGCACTATCCCGTCAGCTTGCATGGTGTGGGCTTGGGTTTGGGTTCGGCCACCGGTGTCGATGCGTGGCATCTTGACCAGCTGGCACGTCTGGTGGCCCAGATAGACCCGGTCCGGGTGTCTGACCACGCCTGCTTTGCACGTGGGGTGCTGGCGGGCAAAGCTATTCATGCGGCTGACTTGCTGCCGATTCCTTTCAACAACGCTGCACTCGCCGTGCTGTGCGCCAATGTCCAGCGCGTGCAAGATCGTATCCAGCGCCCGCTGCTGGTTGAAAACCTCTCGGCCTACATTCGCTTTAAAAGCTCAGATCGCGGTGAGCCTGATTTTTTAAACGAGCTGGTTCAGCGCACGGGCTGCGGGTTGCTGGTTGATGTCAATAATATTTACGTCAATGCCCTCAATGAGCGCATCACAGGAAGCACCCTGGACCCGGTGATTGCCTGTAAACAGTGGCTGGATCAAATCAAGCCCAGCACCGTACATGAGTTGCATCTGGCGGGTCACCTCGATGGTGGTGACATCGTGATTGACGACCACGGCAGCCGTGTGTGTGAGGATGTTTGGCAAATTTACAGCTACGCCCAGCAGCTTTTTGGTGCCGTGCCAACGCTGGTGGAATGGGACACCGACATTCCCGCACTGGGCGTCTTGTTGGCTGAAGCCGACCGCGCCAGAGCCCTGCTGCAAAGGCAGGTGGAGACGGCATGACGATGTTATTGGCCCGCGAACAATCGCTGCTGCTGCAAGCCTTGTTTGTGGGCGGTGAGGCCGTTCGTACCAGCCTGCATGAAGGTCTGACCAGCAGAGGCTTGCAGGTGTACCAGGCCAATGGCCAGGCATTGGCCGAGCGCGCATTGACGGCGGCTTATCCAGTCGTTGCGCAGATGATCGGCGAGCAAAGTTTTGCACCGCTGGCGCGTCATTTCTGGCGGCTGCAGCCCCCCCAGCGTGGTGACATGGCGCAGTGGGGTGGCGGGTTGGCTGTTTTTTTGGATGCTGCACCGCAGCTTGCCGAGGAGCCATTTTTGGGTGACGTCGCTCGGGTTGAATGGGCGTTGCATTGCGCCAGTACGGCGCAAGATGCGCAACCTGACCCAGCCTCGTTTTCATTGCTGAGCTCCAGCGAGCCAGCGCAAGTTACCCTGAGCCTGAGCCACGGCGTAGCGGTATTTGCCAGCGCTTATCCGGTCGTCAGCCTGGTGAACGCGCATCTTTTGAAGCATCCCAGTTTGGCCCAAGCCGCTGCACTGCTGCAAAGCGGCACGGCTGAACATGCGTTGGTTTGGCGGCAAGGCTTCAAGCCTCATGTTCGCACCAGCAGTGCTGCTGAACACGTACTGGTGTGCGAACTGCAATCTGGACGATCGCTTGAACATGCACTTGATGCCGCGCTTGAAAAGGCGGGGTCAGAAACGTTCGATTTCAATGACTGGCTTGCGCAGTCAGTACAAACGGGTTTGATCACAGGCGCGCATTTATTAATTTCAATAAAAACCAACGAGGACTCACCATGAACCCCATCTCATCGAACAATGCACACCCGCCCGGCTTGATCGGCAAAGGCCTGGCGCTCTGGGCCAGGCTGACCGGGGCGCTCGACAAGCTGCAACCTCTGGCTGCGTTGCTGGCCCGGCTGTACATCGCGCAGGTCTTTTTTCTGTCTGGCCTGACCAAGCTGCGCGACTGGGGCACCACGGTAGCGCTGTTTACTGACGAGTACAAAGTGCCTTTCTTGTCGCCTGCCATCGCAGCGGCCATGGGCACGGCAGGTGAGCTGGTGTTGCCTGCGCTGCTGCTGCTGGGCCTGGGCGGTCGGTTTTCAGCACTCGGCTTGTTTGTCGTCAATGCGGTTGCCGTTATTTCTTTGAGTGAGATTGCGCCCGCAGCCTTGCAGCAGCACGTGTTCTGGGGTTCGCTGCTGGCGGGCCTTGCTATCTACGGTTTGGGTCCGTGGTCTGCAGACCGGTTTTTGAAGCGCTAAAAGCCTTTTTTGGGCTTGTTTTGGGGCTATTTAAGACCTGCAGCCCAATAGATTCGGGCGCAAGCAGCTATTAAATAAAGAGCAGACAATATGTACGCGCAAAAATTTTCCTAAGATTTCGTATGAACAAGCGCTCTGGTTCGACGACTTCGCAGAGGAGTTTTCCACCATGAAACCATTGCGCACCGCAGGCTATGTGCTTGTAGCTGCCAGGCTGGTGTGCAGCCGTCAAAACGGTGTTTGCCCAAAAGAACGCCGTTACCCGCCGCTTTGCCGGGCAAAAGCTGGGCGTTCGCGTCAATGAGCTGCTGACGGCGACTCTCAAGTACAAGCTGCTATCTGATGCGGCAGCGCTCAAACGCATGGTGTCCAACCAGACTGCTCTGCTGCCCAAGTACTCAGCCTATCTGGCCGCCCTTTTTGACGCATTGATCATCAAGTTCAATGGCGTGCAAAGGCAAAAGGCCGTTGAAGACAGTTTGTTCAATGACATCGCCACCCTGCCCACCCAGCAGCCGTATTATCCAAAGAATTTGACCCGTTTTTTACCACCAAAAATCGGCAAAGGCACGCGATTCATCATCACGCTGCCCATGGATAGCGCTAATAAACAAACCGCTGGAGTAGCTGAACCAGCACCCTTTGCACGTGATCGTCAGCGACCAGCGCATGCCGCATCTACCGCGTGCTGTAAGCCAGCGACTTGACCGGCGCATTGCAAGCACGGCAAGACGAAAAGATTGGCGTACTGGTCGCCGACATTGAAGGCAACCAGCACAGCCACCAGGCGTTCTTTAGACTGCTCAAGCAGGAGCATCCGGAGATCGTGACGATCGCCATGACGGCTGCCTCAAACTTTGGGCCGGTGATTGCGCTGTTTGCACCGCAAAAGGCGCAGTCCGTTTTGCTCAAACAGTAAAAAGCAGATCAAAAAAACAAACACTAGAACTTCGAACCAGACAATTGAGGAGGCATCTGTAGGCGGTTTGATATTGAAGTCGCTAGGTGCCTTGCGGCGAAGGTTTAACGGATAAAAATGACCTGCGGGGCAGTTTCAATGCCCCGTTTTAGATAGTAAAAAGTGGGCGAAATCCAATAAATACGTGCATAAACAGCGATTTTTTAGGAGCTGCTATTTATTTAGACCAATAGGAAAGTCACGTTATTTAGAGCGCGGCTATCCCATAAGCCAAGCCGCATGCCAAGGAGCAGAGCCATGCCCTGCTCCTTGCGATGCGCAACAGGCATTACAGTGCGTTGGGAGCGGCGT
>JAYWBS010000095.1:0-16670 GCA_043781295.1 Polaromonas sp. | reverse complement strand
GGCAGAGGGCATGATGGTCTCCGGGTTAGTTTGGCGAAACTGCGTGAGTTGAACCTGTGTCAGATGAAATTGCTTTCGAGAAATCCGTTTTTCTTGGTGATGTGGTCAAACAAATACAGGCGAAATTTCCGAAAATATTCGACAAATTGAGCCATCAAGCTACACACTAAAGAACATTGAACCGTCAGATATCTGATTGAGGCATGACATTTTTGATCGATGCTGGCGTAGAACGATCTATGTCCATTCTGTCGGTGTTACTAATCCGTCGGGTACCTTCGTGAGTGAATTTCCCTTGATTTGCGCAAGAACTGCCTGGGTCAATCCCTTTGCGCCCGAAAAATCAGCGGCCTCAGCAGTTGCGCCAGAAAAATCACAATCTACAAATTCTGTACCAACGAAATTTACTCTTGGCAGTTTCGTGCCACTGAAACTGCATCCTTCAATTTTCGAGTCAGATAAATTAAAGCCTTCAAAGTCTGCGCCATCTAAATCTGCATTTAGGAGGAAAGAATTTGACATATCAAAAAGAAAGCCAACGCTAGTAGCTCTTGCTTCATGCCGTTTTTTAAGTTCGTAATCATTTGTGGCGTTTCGATCACGTATCGCGTACAAAGCCGTCTCAACGTCAACCGGCAAGGTCGAGCTAGGTGTCGTTGATTGTGCTGCCTTAAAAGTTTTGGACTGGTCGCGAACGAAAGAAACAAAAATTCTGACAATTGTTGCGTGTAGTGTGTTTTCTTCGAGCTTGGACAATCTGGCGAGGGCGTAAATAGCTCCTTGCCTTACAGTGACCTGAGTGTTGCCAAGAAGCTCTACAGATTTGGCAAAGGCTTCATTTACTGATTTGGTTCGGTCATTGGCAACCCGTTCCTGCTCGGTTTCAAGCTTGCTTCGGTCAGTTGAAAGCTGTTCAGCGGCAACTCGAGTGCGGATCGATGCCAAATAAATGGCAATCGGACCAACACCCAACGTTCCTACAAAGTAGCCAAAATTCTTCCAGTACTCCAACTCGGTGACGCTCGCAACAAATCTCACTCCATTTAACGGCTTATTGTTAGCAACTACGTCAATCAGACCTGAAACCGCCCCGTTCGCGATGAAAAACCACAAGGCGATCGTCATGAAAAACCAAAGGAAAGACAACCACCAAAACCGCCATCCGAGCGCGGAGTGGGTATTCAATTGGGTACTAGATATTGCCGGGTTTGCCATAGCTTAAGAAACGATATCCCTCAACCTCGGACGTGTTTCTGCCGTCGCGTCATTTTGGGACCGCTTGCCGCAATTCGGACATCTCTTAGATTTTGGCCATATCTTCGAATTTGGCTCTTCCAAAAAAGATTCTCTATACAGCTTCAAGGTGCCAACCCACGCGTTGTCCAAATTGGCTCGATCAGCATCACCGCGCATCCCAAAGTAAGGGAAATGGTGCAGAAATGAACCAACAAATTTTGCGCAATCCTCAGCGTATTTTTGAGTATCCAGGATGTGAAGATGCCAAAAATCGTCTACAAAAGTTGACGGAACGATTGGAGCGTCCGGACGAAGAATGCAAAGCGCCAAGAATTTTTTGTATTCTGTGGCAACTTCTTTGGTGAAGTCGAGAGACCATCCGAGGCCCTCCTCGTCGTCAATCGCCTTAACCATGATTGGTTCCAGATCCAGATCGTCCAACAACATTAAAAGGTTACGGCTCATAAAAGTCTCCTTAGGCGAGTTCAAGGTCAAAACATGGGGCAACAGTATCGCAAAAACAAGTATCTATATCGGAATTTGGCAAATATGGCGTGCTATTTTCAGGCGCTGAAGCGGGTTTCAAGAAAGCCGTTTTTCTTGGTGACGCGGTCCAGTTCCAGCAAGGTTTCCAGCAGGGCCTTCATGTGCTTGAGCGGCACGGCGTTTGGGCCATCACTCAAGGCTTTAGCCGGATCAGGATGGGTTTCCATGAAAAGCCCCGCGACACCCACGGTCACTGCGGCACGCGCCAGTACCGGCACAAGCAGTTCCCGTTTCACCTTGGCCAGAATCTCAAGGCCCTTGTCAATGCACGGGCCGCGAAAGGTGCTGCCGCTGGAGCGGTTGGCCTTGTCAAAGCTGCTCTTGAAAATGAAGTTGATGCCCAACGACGCCGTGATGTTCTTCAGCCTGCCGGCCGTGTCCATCTGCAATTGCTCAGACTCGATCACGCACGGGCCTGCTATCAAGAAGAACGGCTTGTCCAGGCCAATGTCGAATCCGCACAAATTCATGTCAAGCCACCACTTTCAGTGCCTTGCCTTCGACTTGGTGATCCAGCGCGGCTTTGATATAAGCATTGAACAGCGGGTGACCGGCCCAGGGTGTGGACTTGAATTCAGGGTGAAACTGCACACCCACAAACCAGGGGTGAACCGTTTGCGGTAATTCAATAATCTCAGTGAGCTGCTCGCGCTGTGTCAACGCTGATATTACCAAGCCTGACTCGCGCAGCTTGTCGAGGTAATTGACGTTGGCCTCATAGCGGTGGCGGTGCCGTTCTGTCACCACATCGCCATAAATTTTGTGCGCCAGCGTGCCAGTGGCCACGTCAGAACTTTGCGCGCCCAGGCGCATCGTGCCACCCAGGTCTGATTTTTCGTCGCGCGTTTTGATGGTGCCGTCGGCGTCTTTCCATTCGGTGATGAGCGCTATCACCGGGTGCGGGGTTTGCGGGTCAAACTCGGTGCTGTTCGCACCTTTAAAGCCCGCCACATGGCGCGCAAATTCAATCGTGGCGACTTGCATGCCCAGGCAAATGCCAAGGTAGGGCACTTTGTTTTCACGGGCATATCTGGCAGCGCAAATTTTGCCTTCAACACCGCGCACACCAAAGCCGCCGGGCACCAAAATACCATCAAACTTGGCCAGGCGTGAGACGTTGGTCTCGTTGATGGTTTCAGAGTCGATGTACTCAATCACCACTTTGACGTGGTTCTTCATGCCTGCATGGCGCAGCGCTTCGTTCAGTGATTTGTAGCTGTCGCTCAGGTCAACATATTTACCAACCATGGCGATATGGACTTCATTTTTAGGGTGTTCGGTTTCATACACCAAATCATCCCAGCGCTTCAAGTTGGCAGGCGGTGTGTTCAGGCGCAGCTTGTCGCAAATCAGGCCGTCCAGGCCTTGCTCGTGCAGCATGCGTGGCACTTTGTAAATCGTGTCCACGTCCCACATCGAGATCACGCCCCATTCGGGCACGTTGGAAAAAAGCGAAATTTTGTCGCGCTCTTCTTGTGGAATAGGGCGGTCCGCGCGGCACAGCAGCACATCGGCCTGAATGCCAATTTCACGCAACTGCTTGGCGGTGTGCTGGGTGGGTTTGGTTTTCAGTTCGCCGGCAGCGGCTATCCACGGCACATAGCTGAGGTGGACGAAAGCGGTATTGTTGGCACCCAGGCGCAAGCTCATTTGCCGCACGGCTTCTAAAAACGGCAGCGACTCAATGTCGCCTACCGTGCCGCCAATTTCAACAATCGCCACATCGACTGCATCAGGTGTTTCAAAGCCCGCGCCGCGTTTGACAAACTCTTGAATCTCGTTGGTCACGTGCGGGATGACCTGCACAGTTTTACCCAGATAGTCACCACGGCGCTCTTTTTCAAGAACGCTTTTATAAATCTGGCCGGTGGTGAAGTTGTTGGCCTTTTTCATGCGCGTTTCAATGAAGCGCTCGTAGTGGCCTAAATCAAGGTCGGTCTCAGCGCCGTCGTCGGTCACAAACACCTCGCCGTGCTGAAACGGCGACATGGTGCCTGGGTCTACATTCAGGTAAGGGTCGAGCTTGATGAGAGTGACTTTGAGGCCTCGCGATTCAAGGATCGCAGCTAAAGAGGCTGAGGCGATTCCCTTGCCCAGGGAAGACACCACACCGCCGGTGACGAAGACAAATTTGGTCATGCTTGGCACGAACTCGCGTTCGCTTAGGTGGGAAATGTTGATTATAGGCGGTGAGTGTTTTGCGCAATAGCGTTTGCGCAAACTGATACATTGCGGGGCATGACTTCTCAAACCGAACCACTCAATACTGATGCTGCGCTTGAGCTTGCGGGCAAGCACATCGTTTTAGGCCTGTCGGGTGGCATTGCCTGCTACAAAGCCGCCGAGCTGTGCCGTGCGCTGATCAAAGCCGGGGCCACCGTGCAGGTGGTGATGACCGAAGCCGCAGAGCAGTTCATCACGCCTGTGACGATGCAAGCCCTGTCTGGACGCCCGGTGTTTACCAGCCAGTGGGACAGCCGTGAGGCCAACAACATGGCGCATATCAATTTGTCGCGTGAAGCCGATGCCATCGTGATCGCCCCTTGTAGTGCCGACTTCATGGCCAAGTTGCTGCATGGCCGTGCTGACGACTTGCTGAGTTTGATGTGCCTGGCCAGGCCGATGGACACCGTGCCGCTGCTGGTTGCCCCAGCCATGAACCGCGAGATGTACGCTCACCCCGCCACCCAACGCAACCTGGCGCAACTGCAAAGTGATGGCGCAGTGGTGCTGGGCGTGGGCAGCGGCTTTCAAGCCTGTGGCGAAACAGGAGATGGCCGCATGCTGGAGCCTGACGAACTGCTGCAAGACATCATGGCTTTTTTCACCTCCAAAGTGTTGGCGGGGCAGCGCGTGCTGGTCACTGCCGGGCCGACCTATGAGGCGATAGACCCGGTGCGCGGCGTCACCAATTTATCGAGTGGCAAGATGGGTTTTGCGATTGCTCGGGCTGCGCGGGAAGCGGGTGCTGACGTGACGCTGGTAGCTGGGCCGGTTAGCCTGCCTACACCGCGTGGAGTGAGCAGAATTGACGTGAAATCAGCATCAAATATGCTTGAAGCCATTATTATTCGGGCGCAAGCAGCTACTGTATTTATAGCAACGGCGGCGGTGGCAGACTGGCGGCCTGATGCGCCTTCAAACCAAAAAATCAAAAAAGACGGCTCTGGTCAATCACCGCAGCCTATGACGTTGAGCTTTGTTGAAAACCAGGACATTCTGGCCACAGTTGCCCAATCACCTGCAGCCAAAAGCGGCACATTGTTTTGTGTAGGCTTCGCCGCTGAAAGCCACGACCTGCTTGAGAACGCCCAGGCCAAGCGCCTGCGTAAAAACGTGCCGCTGCTGGTCGGCAACATCGGCCCCGACACCTTTGGCCAAGACCACAATGCGCTGCTGCTGGTTGACAGCCAGGGCACGCTTGAAATGCCAAGAGCCAGCAAACTGACGCTGGCGCGGCAACTGGTCAAAGAGATTGCCAACCGTATCAACAAAGCCTAAAAAATTCATGAAAATTGACGTCAAAATTTTAGATTCACGCTTGGAAGGCAACCTGCCCAACTACGCCACTCCCGGTAGCGCAGGGCTGGACTTGCGGGCTTGTTTGAACGAGCCTTTGACGCTAGCCGCCAACGCATGGCAACTCGTACCCACAGGCATCGCCATCTATCTGCACAACCCCGGCTACGCAGCCCTCATCCTGCCGCGCTCAGGGTTGGGTCACAAACACGGCATTGTTTTGGGTAATCTGGTTGGTTTGATTGACAGTGACTACCAAGGGCAGTTAATGGTCAGCGCCTGGAACCGCAGCGACGTGCCCTTCACCATCGAACCCATGGAGCGCATCGCCCAGCTGATGATCGTGCCGGTGGTGCAGGCTGAATTCAATGTGGTGCAAGACTTCCCCGCTAGCGAGCGTGGGGAGGGCGGGTATGGGTCTACTGGGAAGAAGTGACATGGAATTAAAAACTAGATATCGCACTCTTGGTTTTTCGCTAGTGATTGCTGGCACGCTGTCATTTTTAGCTGCATTACGTCTTCCCAAAGTGCCCAGTTGGCTTCAACTTCTCCCAGGAGCGGCTTTTGTCGTTTTGTTAATCGGTTGCTTATTACTGATTCGGTGGTACTTTCGTCTCGAGAGTGATATTCCCAAATGGACACGTACCTTATGGTCAATAGTCGGCGTAATGCTTCTCATATTGAGCTTTTTTAACGTTGCGACTTTCGGTGGGTTGGGCGCTGCAATTTTTGGATATTGAAGAGAAAAAGTCGTCGCTAGATTCGAACCGACTTCATGAAAGCATGCTTTACCAACCACCGCGCGGCGACCGGGCCATGCGCTGCGGTTTTTGGGGTGAAAACACGCGCGATGTTGAAAAATGGGTCAAGCTTTCGCTTGGCCATTTTGGGGTTGTTGTGGACAAAGCTACCGCGCGCCTTTCACCCCAAAGCCCGGTCACATGGCCCAATCACCGCGCTCACTTAGCGGATGCTGATTGCTATTGAAAAAAGAGCAGCTTGCGCATGAATCTATTGGGCAGGAGCACTAAAGTTCTATCAAAATCGCTCAAAAAATGCACGAAACAAGTTTGCAGCAGGGGCAAACCTAAAAAAAGTGCCAAAATTAGCTGTTTCGGGAGATAAAAATAGCCACAACCGCCTGTTTATGTGTGCGAGCAGCTATGAAATAAATAGCGAGAAAAATTCAGTCTAAAAGCTGGCGGTAGAAAAGCTCAATGGACCGTGGTGTCTGGCGGCATCGAGTCCAATGCCTCAAGCTTGAAAAACCCCGTCCCCAGCGAGCCCTTGCCCACCTCTGCCTCGGTGGCTTTGCGGACCGACTCGACTTTCAAGCTCAAACGCAGCGCGATGCCTGCCAGCGGGTGGTTGCCGTCCAGCACCACATGCTCAGGGTAGATCTCGGTCACGGTGTAAATTTTGTCTTTGGGTGTGTCTTGGCTGGCCCCGGTGGGCAGGGCTGCACCGTCAAAGGTCATGCCTTCTTCCAGCTCGGTGGGGAAGATGACGCGCTGCTCTAAAAACACCAGGTTTTCGTTGTAGTCGCCAAAGGCCTCTTCGGGCTCCAGCTGAAAAGCCAACTGCTCGCCAGCTTCATGGCCTTGCAGTTGTTGCTCTATTTTTGCCAGCAGATCGTCGCCGCCCAGCAAAAATTCCACTGGCTCGTCGAGTTCGTCCAGTAGGTCGCCCAAAGTGTCTTTTAACGTCCAGCTCAAGCCGACAACGCAGGTAGGAGTGATTTTCATCCGACAATTGTCCCATGGATGTACATCACGCTTTGCCCCTTCTTGCAGGTCTGTCGCCTGCGCAATTCATGCGCCGCCACTGGCAAAAAAAGCCTTGGCTGGTGCGCGCTGCCATTGCTGATTTCAAGCCGCTGCTGAGCCGCGCAGAGCTTTTCAGGTTGGCCGCCAGTGAGGGGGTGGAGTCGCGGCTGATTGTTAAAAATACTGATAAATGGCGAATGAAAAACGGGCCTTTTACGCCGCGCGGCCTGCCGCCTGTCAGCAAGCCGGACTGGACTTTGCTGGTGCAGGGCGTGGATGGGCATCATGCGGCGGTGTATCAGTTGCTCCAGCAATTCAGATTTGTGCCCGATGCGCGGCTTGACGATGTGATGATTTCATTTGCCACCCCCGGCGGCGGCGTGGGGCCGCATTTTGACAGCTACGACGTTTTTTTATTGCAAGCCAGTGGCCGCCGACGCTGGAAAATCAGCCAGCAAAAAGACCTGAGCTTGCAAGTTGGTGTACCGCTCAAAATTTTGCAAAACTTCGAGCCGGAGCAAGAGTTTGTGCTCGAGGCAGGCGACATGCTGTACCTGCCGCCGCGCTATGCGCATGATGGCGTGGCCGAGGCCTGTATTGGGCCAGATGGCAAAGCGCAAGACTGCATGACCTATTCAATTGGCTTTAAAGCGCCTGCACAAGCTGAGCTGACGGCTGAGCTGTTGCACAAGCTGGCAGAGTTCAGTGAGGATGCGGGCGATGATGCGGATGCAGAGCGACCGAAAAAAATGTACCGTGACCCTGGGCAAGCCGCAACTCCTACGCCTGCTGAGCTGCCCGCTACGCTGGTCAAGTTTGCAACAGATGCGGTACGCCAGGCGTTACAAGACCCGCTGGCGATAGCGTGCGCTTTGGGCGAGACCATGACTGCACCCAAGGCGCAGGTGTGGTTTGAACAGACGGGCGCTGACTGGGACGGCCCAACTGCCGGGCAAAGCCTGCACTTGGATGCGAAAAGCCGCATGATGTACGACGCAGACCATGTGTTCATCAACGGTGAAAGCTACCGCGCCAAAGGCCGTGATGCTAAGTTGATGCGGCTGCTGGCCGACCAGCGCACGCTGCCAGCGGCGGTATTGGCCAAGGCCAGTGGGGGTGCGCTGGATTTGCTGGCTGACTGGCATGCTGAAGGCTGGGTGCATCTGCTGGCACCAAAAGTTTAGGGAATAAGCCAGTGACAACGAACGAGTCAACTCTTGAGAACCCCGGCGCTTTACCCCAAGGGCGTTTTAGTGGGCCCGCAGAATTTGCTGAACTGGTTCGAGCTGCGCTGGCAGCCGCTGCGGCCCAAGGCTGGCGCGAGATCATCATTTGCGACAGTACCTTTGAAGACTGGCCCCTGGGGCAACGCGCTGTGGCCCAGTCGCTGAACGATTGGTCAAAGTCAGGCCGCAAGCTCACCATGCTGGCCAAAAACTACAACGAGGTGATGCGCCGCCACGCCCGGTTTGTGACCTGGCGCAGAACTTGGTCACATATTGTGGAGTGCCGCTCAAACGCCTCGATTTCACTGGATGACATGCCCAGTGCGTTGTGGAGTCCAGTCTGGGTATGTCAAAGGCTTGACCCTGCACGTTGCACCGGCATGTCGGGATACGAGGCGGCACGCCGGGTAGCTCTGAAAGAGCGCCTTGATGAATGCCTGCGGCTGAGTTCCCCGGCTTTCCCTGCCACAACACTGGGGATTTAAGGTGTGTGGATGACGCAGTTTGTAGGTTATTTCTTAGGGGCGGGGTGCCAGTTTTAGGGTAGCTAAAACCGGGCTATAATCTTAAGCTGGGTAAAAGAGCTCGAGTCCTTTTGCCTGGTCAAATGACATTTGAAGCCGTACAGGTTTTCACATCGGTTTTTTGACAATTTCCGGAAATTGTTTTCTTTTAAATTTTAAGGATAGTAAAAATGAATAAGTCCCTCGTATTGGCCGCTCTGGTTGCTGCTGTTGCCCTCGCCGCTTGCGGTAAAAAAGAAGAAGCACCTGCTGCTGCTCCTGCGCCTATGGCTGCTCCTGCTTCTGCACCTGCTGCCGTTGCTGTTGAAGCTGCTGCTGGTGCTGCCTCCGCTGCTTCTGGCGCCGCCTCCGCTGCTGCTGGTGCTGCTTCTGCAGCTTCTGGCGCGATGGACGCAGCCAAAGGTGCTATGGGCGCTGCCAAAGACGCTGCTGGTGCTGCCAAAGACGCAGCCGGCGCTGCTGGCGACGCAGCCAAAAAGGCTACCGATGCTGCTAAAGACGCCATGAAGAAGTAATCTCTTCTGATTGTTTTAAAAAAGCCGCCGCGAGGCGGCTTTTTTTATGGTCATGACATACTTGGGGTCAAATCTGTAGCCACGGAGATCCGTCATGCGCCGTAGCCACAACAATATCGTTGGCAGACCATGCCAAAGCTTCAGCCAGCAAGGCTTGCACGGCTGCGGGACGATTGTTTTGTACGCTCAAGTGTGCCGCCACCAGATGCTGGAGTCCGCTGTGATTCAGGGCGCGTGCAATTTCGGCAGCGTTGCTGTTGGACAAGTGCCCATGCAGGCCAGCCACCCGGCGCTTTAAAAAAGCCGGGTAACTTGACGCCATCAACAGGTCAGTATCGTGATTGCATTCGAGCAGCAGCGCGTCGCAAGCTGCCAAATGCGACAGGACGTGCGCTGTGGCATGGCCCAGATCAGTCAGTACCCCCAGCTTTGCCGAACCATCGGTGCATGTGAGCTGCAAGGGCTCTCTGGCATCGTGCGGGACGGTAAATGGCGTTACCTGCAAGGTGCCCAGATCAATAGCCTTGCCGTCACTCGCGATATGCAGCAAGCCATCAAAATCAGGCGATCCGATAGCATCATGCGTCCCCCGGCTCATCCAGACGGGAATGCGGTGGCGCAGCGACAGTGCCAAAGCGCATCCGATGTGGTCGGCATGCTCATGGGTTATAAAAATTGCACCCACATCGGCTGTCGTCAAGCCCGCCAGGCCCAAGCGATGCTGCAGGTGTTTGAGCCCCAGCCCGCAGTCAATTAGCAGCCGAAACTTCGATGACCTGACGCATGTGGCCTCAACCAGTGTGGCGTTACCGGAACTGCCACTGCCCAGACTTTTGAATCGGAGCACTCGCCTTATTTCAGGTCGTCAACAATCACCTGAACGATGCGCTGCGCATTGACGGAAGATTCGGCGACACCCTGGGCATTCAGTACAGACACGGTTGTAGCTTCGCCCTGACTCTTGACGGCGATGCGGTACTTCAGCGGGGGGACTGATGGTGTTGCAGCGCTGAAAATCTTGGACAGAAAACCGGGCTCCTTTTTGTCTGATGTGATGTCTACATAGCGCACAAAGTACGTGCCTTGCGTGCGGTCACGGTCTTCCACCGTAAAGCCGGTTCTGTCGAGGCTTAAACCGACGCGGCGCCAGGCGCGATCAAAGCCCTCATCCATTTGAATCACTGGCGCGCCGTTGACAGTACTGAGGCGAGAGGTGGCCTTGGCTGCACCAGAAGCAACCAGCGCTTTGGACTGTTCTTGCGTCACTCCCAGCTTGACCATCAGGCGACGCAAAAACTCAGCTTCGAGTTCAGGGTCGGCGGGGCGGGGTTGCCAGATCGTATCGCCGCCTGACTCCGCGCTTTTACCGCCTGTACCGCTGCGCGTGTTGACCGTTTCTACCATGCCGCGATGGCTGATATAAATCTCTGTGCCACCTGCGGCATTGCGCTCCAGGCGCGTCCGGAACTTATCGCGCTCTCCGGTTGAATACAGCCCATCGAAGACTTTTCCAATCGTGCTTCGGATGAAATCCTGTGGAATTTTTGCCCGATTTTCAGCAAAGTCGGTCTCCATGATGCCGATATTTTCCTGATCCAGATTGAGTAAAAAACCGCCTTCAAGCCAGAAGTCACGTACCGGGCTCCAGAGCTTGTCTGCGGGGCGGTTAACGACCAGCCAGCGCTGGTTACCCGCGCGTTCAATACGAACATCACCCACCGTCATCGCAGCGATAGGCACTGTTTCGGATACCTGGCCTACCTGGTAAGCGCTGGCGCTGACAGCTGTACCTGGAACCACGTAGCGGGTTTCACGGGACAGCTGGCTCATGTCGGGCGGAACATCAAGCGATGGTCCCGCTTTACCTTTGCTTTTGTAGTCAATTTTGTCGCCCTGCATCAGATCGCTGACAGTGGAGCAGCCCGCTAGCACTAACGTGGCTGAAAGCAGTGTGAAAGCCAAAGTACAGGCAGGGGTGCGTTTTTGCATGGTCATTACGGAGTAGTCCTTAAAAATCAGATCAGGCCAGTGGCGCGCAACGCGCCTTCAACGGTGCTTTCGTTAGACGCTTCAAGCGGTGTCATGGGCAGGCGCAGCGTGGGGCCGCACAGGCCCATGCGTGCCATGGCCCACTTGACGGGAATCGGGTTGGCTTCAACAAACAGGTGTTTGTGTAGAGGCAATAACTTCAGCTGGAGTTCCATGGCCCGCTTCGCGTCCCCTGCCACTGCGGCGACGCATAACTCGTGCATCAGCCGGGGAGCCACATTGGCCGTCACGCTGATGTTGCCGTGACCGCCGCAGAGCATTAAGGCCACAGCCGTCGGGTCATCACCTGAATACACAGCAAAGCCTTTTGGCACTTCCTTGATCAGCCATTGCGCGCGTTCGATATTGCCCGTGGCCTCCTTGATGCCCACAATACCCGGTACCTGGGCCAGGCGCAGCACGGTGGCATGCGCCATATCGGCCACGGTACGGCCCGGCACGTTGTACAGCACGCAGGGCAGGTCGCCGACAGCTTCGACAATCGCCTTGAAGTGCAGGTACTGGCCTTCTTGCGTGGGTTTGTTGTAGTAAGGCACGACCTGCAGTTGGCAATCAGCGCCCACTTGCTTGGCAAACCGGGCCAGCTCAATCGCCTCAGCCGTGGAGTTGGCACCGCAGCCAGCCATGATGGGCACGCGCTTGTTGGCTTGCTCAACAGACACGCGAATGATCTCGCAGTGTTCCTCAACGTTAACGGTGGGCGACTCGCCCGTGGTGCCCACCACACCGATGCAGTCTGTGCCTTCGGCCACATGCCAATCCACCAGCTTGCGCAGCGCAGGGTAGTCCACACTGCCGTCGGGGTGTAAGGGGGTTGCCAGAGCAACGATGCTGCCAGTAATCAGGTTCATGTCTTGCGTTGGATGTCGGTGCCCCGCCAACAATCGGCTAAGTGCAAACCAGCATTCTACTCAGTCGGGATGGCTGTCAACCGGTAGCGGGTAGCGCTTGGGTTCCGAATGGCGGGTGTCCTCACGCACTGCCGCAATGCGCTGAACGAAGCGTGCTGATGAATGGTTTGTCCCGCTTGTAAAACCATTTTCAAACGCCACCACCCGCAGGCCCGCACAGACCTCGAGTAACTCGCCGGGACGCAACAAAAAATCGGGTCTGGAAGGCTTGCCGACGGTTTCATTGCCTTGGGTAAAGGTTTCGTAAATCAACACGCCGCCGGGGGCCAGGCTGGCCAGCAGGCTAGGCATCAAGGGCCGCCAGAGGTAGTTGGTGACCACCACCGCATCAAACTGCCGACCTGCAAAAGGCCAGGGGCCGCTTTCAATATCCGCCACCAGCTTTTCGCAGGCATGCGGCTCAATAGCGATGGCATCAACAGCGGCCTGTGCCCGATCAACCACGCACACGGTGTGATGGCGTTCGTGGAACCACCGCGCATGCCTGCCGTAGCCACAAGCCACGTCAAGTACGCTGCCTTGAGGTTTGACCAGGTGTGACCAGCGCTTGACCCAGTCAGATGCAGGCTCAGTCCCGTGCGTATCTGCAGCAGTGCGCGAAGCAAGTGTCATGGGAGGTGTATTGAGTTCACTATGAAAATTATAGCTGTTTGCGCCCGAATTCATTGGGCTAGAGGCCTAAAAGGCAACTAAAAATGATTGTTTTTGCCTCAAAAACAGACCCAAACCTGGTTCGCCAGCGTGACCAGAAAGTCTGGCTGTCGGTACAAGGCAAAGACACCCAGCAGAACGGCGATGATGCCTGTCCAGGTGGCTGCTTTGATGATACGCTGGCGTGGCAATTCAGACTCCGATGGGTTGCTGCGCAGCCATGACTCGCTTGATAGGTGCTTCACGTACGGGCAGGTTGATGAGTCCGGCAAAAATGCCCAGCCCAATTGTGATGTACCAGACCACGTCATAACTGCCCGTTCGGTCGTACAGATAGCCGCCCAGCCAAACCCCCAGGAAGGAGCCGATCTGATGGCTGAAAAACACAAAGCCACTGAGCATTGACAAATGCGCCACACCAAAAATTTGCGCCACGGCAGCGTTGGTGACTGGCACGGTTGACAGCCACAGCAGGCCCATCAAGCTGGCAAAAATATACACACTGGCTGGGCTAAGTGGTGCGGCGATAAAAACCGCAATGATCACCGCGCGTGCAAAATAAATCGCTGCCAGGATATTCTTTTTAGGCATGCGCTGGCCCAGTACACCCGCCGCATAAGTGCCAAACACATTGAACAGGCCAATCAGCGCCAGCGCATAACCCGCCACTTGCGGGGACAGTCCCTTGTCTTTCAGGTAGCTGGGCATGTGCACGCCAATAAACACGACCTGAAACCCGCACACAAAATAGCCTGCCATCAACAATTGAAAGCTGGGGTATTTGAAGGCTTCCCGCAACGCCTGGACAATGGTTTGGTCGCGCTTGGGGGCTTGCCCGCCTGCAAAGCCGCTTTCACGCAGGCCCAGCGCCAAGGGCATCATGAGCAACACCACGCCAGCGAGTATCAACAGCGCTTGCTGCCAGCCCAGGTTGCTGATTAAAAAGCTTTCGGTAGGCACCATCAAAAATTGCCCAAACGAGCCCGCTGCAGCCGTGACGCCCATGGCCCACGAGCGTTTGTCGGCTGAAATATTGCGCCCGATGACCCCGTAAACAACCGCATAGGTGGTGCCCGCTTGCGCCGCGCCAATCAGCACACCCGCCGTCAAGGTAAAAAGAAAGCCTGTGGGCGACAGCGCCATGCCTGCCAAACCCAAGGCATAAAGGGCGGTGCCGACGAGGATGACTTTAAAAGCGCCAAACCGGTCCGCTACCATGCCCGCAAAAATGCCGCAAACGCCCCATGCCAGGTTTTGTATCGCAATGGCAAAAGCAAAAGTTTCGCGGGTCCAGCCCTGCGTTTGGGTGATCGGCTGTAGCCACAAACCAAAGCCGTGGCGTATACCCATCGACAGCGTGACGATGGCTGCGCCGCAGATGAGCATCTGACTCATGGAAAGCGTTTTGTGAGGTGATGTGGTGCTGGATGTCATCTCCCCACTGTAACGAAAATACGCTGGCCACGTAGTTACCTGTGTATTTATCCAGTTTATGATCAAACCGCGTCTACAATTGCGCGAAATAATTGATCTCCATGGCTACCAAATTACCTTCCCCGCCGTCCTCCGTGATCCCTGAATATTCTGAAAGCTCCATCCGTGTGCTGAAAGGGCTGGAGCCCGTCAAGCAGCGGCCAGGCATGTATACCCGTACCGATAACCCGCTGCACATCATTCAGGAAGTGCTGGACAACTCGGCAGACGAAGCGCTGGCAGGCTACGGTAAAAAACTCAAAGTCACCCTGCACACCGATGGCTCGGTCAGTGTTGACGATGACGGGCGCGGCATCCCCTACGGCCTGCATCCCGAAGAAAAAGCACCCGTGGTTGAGCTTGTCTTTACGCGTTTGCACGCCGGTGGCAAGTTTGACAAAGGCAAGGGCGGTGCCTACAGCTTTTCAGGTGGTTTGCATGGTGTCGGCGTCAGCGTGACGAATGCGCTGTCCAAACGCCTTGAAGTCACGTCTTACCGCGAAGGCATGGTTGCCAAGCTGGTGTTTTCTGGCGGCGATGTGATTGAAAAATTGCACCTGCGCAAGTTTGATTCAGGCGTTGAGGGTGACCGCAAGTCAGGCACATCGGTTCGCGCCTGGCCCGATGCCAAATATTTTGAGTCATCGGTTTTGCCTATGGCTGATCTGACGCATTTGCTGCGCAGCAAAGCCGTGTTGATGCCCGGCGTCACGGTGACGTTGACAACTGAAAAATCCAGGGAAACCCAGACCTGGCTTTATAAAGGTGGCCTGCGCGACTACCTGGCGCAAACGCTCAATGGCGACCTGGTCATTCCGATGTTTGAAGGCCAGGGTTTTGCCGATGCGTCGCATGAGAGCTTTGCGGAAGGCGAGGGCGCAGACTGGTGCGTGGCCTTTACTGAAGACGGCCAGCCGGTACGCGAAAGTTACGTCAATTTGATTCCCACCAGCGCAGGCGGCACGCATGAAAGTGGCCTGCGTGATGGTTTGTTCACAGCGGTTAAAAGTTTTATCGAGCTGCACTCCCTGTTGCCCAAAGGTGTCAAGTTGCTGCCTGAAGACGTCTTTGCCAGAGCCAGCTACGTGCTGAGCGCCAAGGTGCTGGACCCACAATTTCAGGGGCAGATCAAGGAGCGCCTGAACTCACGTGATGCCGTGCGGCTGGTTTCCAGCTACGTTCGGCCAGCGCTGGAACTGTGGCTGAACCAGCATGTGGACTACGGCAAAAAACTCGCTGAACTGGCCATTCGCGCAGCGCAAACTCGCCAAAAAGCCGGTCAAAAGGTCGAAAAGCGCAAGGGCTCAGGCGTGGCCGTGTTGCCCGGCAAGCTGACCGATTGCGAAAGCAAGGACTTAGCCCATAATGAAGTGTTTCTGGTCGAGGGCGACTCGGCAGGCGGCAGCGCCAAAATGGGCCGCGACAAAGAAAGCCAAGCTATTTTGCCTCTGCGCGGCAAGGTGCTGAACACTTGGGAGGTCGAACGGGATCGGCTATTTGCAAACACCGAGATTCATGACATTGCTGTGGCCATTGGCGTTGACCCGCATGGGCCTGCTGACTCGCCAGATATGAGCGGTTTGCGCTATGGCAAGGTGTGTATTTTGAGCGACGCCGATGTGGATGGCTCACACATTCAGGTGCTGTTGCTGACGCTATTTTTTCGGCATTTCCCCAAGCTGATTGAAGCGGGCCACCTGTACGTAGCCCGACCACCACTGTTTAGAGTCGATGCACCAGCGCGTGGCAAAAAACCAGCATCGAAGGCGTACGCGCTTGATGAGGGTGAGTTAACGGCTATTCTTGATAAGTTACGCAAAGAAGGCGTTAAAGAGTCGTCCTGGAGCATCAGCCGCTTCAAGGGCCTGGGTGAAATGAATGCGGAACAATTATGGGAAACCACACTCAACCCAGATACCCGCCGCCTTTTACCTGTGCAACTGGGTAACCAGAGTTTTCTGCAAACCGAAGGTTTGATCACTAAACTGATGGGCAAAGGCGAAGCCGCGGCACGCCGGGAGCTGATGGAACTACACGGTGATGCCGTAGAAATTGACGTTTGATGTCTCCTGCTTTGACTTATCTGAAAAATCGCGTCGCTGGCATCTTTGCTAGCTATCTGATGTTTTTGCTGCTGGCGCTGTTTGCTTTGCCAGCCGTGGCCGACGTGTGGGGTTATGTCGATGCCAAAGGGGTGGCACATTTTTCAAACGACAAACTGGACGAGCGCTATGAGCTGTTCTTCAAAGGCGGT
>JAYWBS010000094.1:0-16699 GCA_043781295.1 Polaromonas sp. | reverse complement strand
CACAATCGTACCTACAGGGGTGGTATTACCCAGCACACCAAAAGCCAAAGAGCCCCAGGCTGCGCCGTCCATGGCCATCATGATCACCAGTTTACGAGCCAAGAAGGGCGCTTCGCTGTCCAGAAAACCTTGTTTTAGCCTGCGACGTGCGTCAAATATGGCATAAGCTGTGGTGAGTGACAGGGTACTGGCCCACACGATCAAGCCGACCCTATTCGCTGGATTGCTTATCGCCCAAGCCAGCAAAAAGATGGCCGGAAACATCGGCAAAAACGACACTGATATATTGCGGTAAATTAGCCGCAGTTGTTCAACCAGAATCCGGTTTTCTGCCAGTTGCAGCGGGTTGGTTTTCAAATCAAACCGCCTCAGCTCACCAAGGCCTGCTGGCGCGCCGCAAAAATCGCTTCAGACCGGTTCACCGCATGAAAATATTCCAGAATGTCCTGCACGTGGCGACGCACCGTGTTGTCTGACAGCTCCAGCTTGCGTGCAATCAGCTTGTTTGACAAGCCCTGGTGCAAAAGCTCCAGCACCTCGCGCTGGCGCGGGGTCAGGCGGCGCTCTTCGGGGTTATTTTGTTGTGGATTCACACCCACCATGTCGCCGTGCAAAACCTGCTGAATCACGTCGATGATTTTTTCAGCCGTTTCAGCTTTTGATACAAACGCAGCCGCACCACGTGCCAGCGCCAACCGTGCGGTTTCAGGCTCGTCTTGCGACGACAGCATCAGCACCGGCACGCCTGGCCATTGCCGCTGGATGCTGGCAATGCCCTCCAGGCCGCTGCTGCCATTGAGCTTGATGTCGAGCAGCACAATGTGGGGCGTTTGAGTTGCCAGGCTCAAAGCCTCTTCAACTGAAGCAGCCTGCGACACAGCAGCCTGCGGCATGGCCATGCTGATGACCATGTTCAAGCCGGAGCGGAACATGGCGTGGTCGTCAATTAGCAAAATGCTTGGGGCAGACATGCAGCAATTAAACCATTTGCTGCTGCACTTTTATATGGTCTATTTAGACCAGAGGAGGGATTTTGTTTTGAGGTTTTTGTCGTGACAACGCTCAATTTCGAATTGCCAATACGCAGCCAGCCAATATTCATCTCATGTATGCCCTGCCCAGGCCCCATTGAGCGCATGGCCCAGGGCAAGCGACGGTTTGCAGACGGTACTGTTGAATGCCATTCAGGTTTTTGCTTCGCCTATTTGGGCCAAGTACGCAGCCGCTCTGCGCGTCAAGGTGGCGAAGACTTGCGCCACGCGCGTAAGCGGCCTGTCTTCGCGGTAAATCAGCCCCAACTGATTCGCTCTGAATTGTTCTTTCAGATCCAGAGCCAATAGAGTGCCCTTCACAGCTCCTGACTCAAGCATTGCACGAGGCATCACGGCGATCAAATCCGTGGTCTGCAACATCATGATGGTTGCAGTCAGCGACCTACTCTCCACACTGACTGACGGTACAGGCAGATTCTGATCTTCAAAGATGCGGCGGATCAAAACACTGGCGGAGCTGCTTGTACCCTGGTGCAACCAGTCACCCTGAATCAGATCCTGAAGCGATGTCGCCGCAACCAATGGATGATCTGGCCGCACAACGATGGCCATTTGTACGTCGAGCAGCTTTTCAACAGCTAATTCAGAACGCGGTATTTCATCCAGCACAGGGCTAAGGGCCAGGTCTACCGTGCCGTTGCGCAGTGGTTCTGCTACTGAAGGCCAGATGCCTTCAACAATGTGCAGCTTAACTGCGGGACATTTGCGTCTGAATTCTTTGAACACCATGGGCGCCAGCTGCATCGTGCTGGCAGGCGCAATTGCCACGGTCAGGTTGCCTTCCAGCATTCCGCGCAGGTGTATGACATCTTCTTGAGCCTTTCGCAGTTCATCGGTCACGATCTGAGCGCGCTGATAAAAAACCTTACCGTAGTCCGTCGGCTCGACGCCGTGAATACTACGGATCAACAAGGGCGCCGCCAGCTCCGCTTCCAATGCCCTGATGCTCTTGGACAAAGCGGGCTGGGACAAGCCGAGATCCCGCGCTGCGGCATGAATGCTTCCAGCTTTGATCACTGCAACAAACGCCTGTATGTAGGACAGCTTCATATCAACATGTTTTTGAAGGATTAAATGCCTTTTGCCAATCTGCTCACATTTTTATATGGGGTTTATACCAATGTCAATCAGTTATCCGTGGACTGAATTTAGCATCTTTTCGAATCAATCAGTCGCCTCTAAGATTTTTCATGTTTAACAAACGGCCTGTTGAGCGGGTTTTTGCGTAGACGGCGGACTGTACACATCATTTGGCGCCGAGGTCGGCTAACTCGAACGACAAGACAGAAGAAGTGCATCAAAACATTGTTTTTAATCAATCCCCATTTTTTGACAGGAGATATCAAATGAAACGTCGTCAAATCTTATCAATATCGGCTGCCTTAGCTGCTTCAACACTGATTGGATCCCCAGTCTCTGCGCAGTCGGATAAACCTCTGCGAGTGATCGTTGGATTTCCGGGAGGGGTCTCCATCGATGTTGTCGTACGAATCTTGTCAGACAAACTGAAGGATGAACTGAAGCGGCCAGTTATCGTCGATAACCGCCCAGGTGCCGGAGGCCGGCTTGCGGCTGATGTACTCAAGTCTGCGGCACCTGATGGAAACACAGTCATGGTTACACCCATTGTTGTTCCCGTTCTCGCTCCAATGGTGTTCAACAAGTTGAGCTACAACCCAGTAACTGATTTCGCACCTGTGATTCGACTTTGTGATTTCAGCTTCGGCCTCGCTGTTTCGACTGATGCGCCTGTAAAAAATCTTGCTGAGTATTCGGCCTGGATAAAGTCGAATCCCAAAAATGCAAACTTTGGCTCCCCAGCGGCTGGAAGTTTGCCGCATTTCTTTGGCGAAATGATTGGCAGCGCTATTGGGATTGACCTTGTCCATGTCCCATTTAACGGCGGCGCAGCTTTACAAGCTGCAGTTCTTGGAAATCATGTACCTGCAGGCATTGACGTGGTTTTTGAATGGTTGCAAAACGCAAAAGCGAAGAAGATCACATTGCTGGCAACCTCTGGTGCTGTGCGCAGCAAGGTGATGCCTGATGTTCCAACATTTAAAGAACAAGGCTATCCAGATATTGTTGGTCAAGGATGGTTTGCTATGTACGCGCCTGCAAAAACACCCACCACCGCGATCAATGAGATCAATAAGGCGGTGAACAAAGTTTTGGCGATGCCTGAGGTTCTTGAAAAGTTTGCCGCCCTGGGACTGGAGGCTGGTGGTGGCTCTGCCGCAGATTTGCAGAAGACCATGAATGAGGACACCAAGCGTTGGGCACCGGTGGTCAAAAAAACTGGTTTTAAAGCGGACTAACCCTGAACCTACCTGACCAGAAATGATGAGGGCTTCCCCTTGAGCGTTCGCAATATCCTGTTCTTGATGGTCGACCAACTGCGCTGGGACTATCTATCTTGCTACGGCAGCAGCCCGGTGCAGACGCCACACATCGACGCTCTTGCAGCGCGTGGCGTTCGCTTTACACGAGCCTACGCACAAGGCACGAGTTGTGGGAACTCGCGTGCCAGCTTTTATACAGGCCGACACGTGCGCAGCCACGGCGCGACCTGGAATGACATTCCGTTTGGTCTCGGCCAACACACACTCGGCGAGTACATGCACGAGCGTGGATTGCAAACAATTCTGATGGGAAAGACTCACATGCAGGCCGACAGCAATGGACTGGCTCGCTTCAATCTGGATGCCCAAGCAGGCATAGGTCACGCGCTGGCAGAGTGTGGATTCGTCGCTGGTGAGCGTGACGATGGTCTACATCCCGAAGGACCATTGGGTCTCTACTCGACCCGGCCATCACGTTACAACGACTACTTGCGCGAGCACGGTATGGGTGGGCGAAATCCTTGGCTGGCGTGGGCCAATTCAGCGCAAGACGATCAGGGGCATGTGCTCAATGGCTTTTTTATGGAGCATGCAAATCGCCCTGCACGCGTACCGGCAGAGCACAGCGAAACCGCGTACATGACACGTCGGGCGATGGACGCCATCACGCAGGCGGGAGACAAACCCTGGTGCATGCATCTTTCGTATATCAAGCCCCACTGGCCGCTCATTGCACCAGCGCCATATCATTGTTTGTACGGCGCGGACGATGTCCCAGCTGTCGTACGTACCCAACAAGAGCGAGAGGGGGCACACCCGCTATTTGCCGAGTTCATGAAGTTGCGTGTGGCACAGACTTTCTCGCGTGATGAAGTCCGCGCACGGGCCATTCCGGCATACATGGGTTTGATTCGTCAGGTTGACGACGAGATCGGCCGCCTCATGACATTTTTGAATGCGCAAGGCCGACTCGACGACACGCTGATCGTACTGACGGCTGATCACGGTGACTATCTTGGTGACCATTGGCTGGGTGAGAAAGACCTGTTCCACGATGCTGCAGCCAAGTTGCCGATGATTGTCGTCAACCCCAGCAGGCAAGCAGCAGCTACACGTGGTACTTCATGCGAAGCGTTGGTCGGTGCCATTGATCTGATCCCAACCTTCATCGAAACCCTGGGCGGTACGCCTCCGCGCCACCTGCTTGAGGGCCGTTCGCTGCAACCGTGGTTGTACGGTGAAAAGCCTGTCACTTGGCGAGACGCGGTGTTCAGCGAATGTGACTACGCCCGTTTGCCAGTCGCTCAGGCTTTGGGTCGCGATCCACTCGAGGCCCGCATGACCATGTGCTTTGATGGCCGCTGGAAGTTTGTGCACTGCCTGGGTTTTGCACCCATGTTGTACGATCTTCAGGAAGATCCACAGGAGCTGTGTGATCGTGGTCGTGACTCCGGATTGGCCACAGTTCGCGAACGAATGAAAGACCTGATGATCGATTGGTCTGCTGGCTTGCGTAACCGTACAGCAATAGATGACGAGCAGATGAAGAAGCTCACTGGCAAGAGCGCTCGACAAGGCATCCTTATCGGATTTTGGAAAGAGTCTGAAGTGCCCGATGCTCAAAAATTGCCCACCAAAGGAACTGGAGAATGACTCCAATCACCACCCAGCTCTACATTGACGGTGAAGCTCGCCCTGCAGCGGATGGCGGCACCTACCCATTGAACAATCCGGCACGCCCGATCGAATTGGTCGGTCATGTTGCCGCAGGCACGGTCAGCGATGTGGACGCTGCGGTCGAGGCCGCACACCGCGCCTTCCCGTCCTGGGCGGCCCTGTCATACCGTGAGCGTGCCGTGATGTTGAACAGGGTTGCAGACCTACTTGTTGCCGACGAGGCGGAGGTTCAGGCACGCTCCCAGCTCTTTACACGAGAGCATGGCAAGATCCGCCGCGAGACCATGCTTGAAATCGCCCGCCTGGGTGATCGTTTCCGCCAGAACGCGGACTATGCTGCAAGGCTTGCACAGGAAGAACACATCTCTGGCCCTCCTTTTGACACCATCGTCACAAGGCAACCACGCGGTGTAGCCGTCTTGGTGGTGCCCTGGAACTGGCCACTGGCCATTCTGGGTGCCAAATTGCCGCAGGCACTGATGGCTGGCAACACTGTGGTCGTCAAACCGTCGGAGAATGCGGCGCTGGCGCCAACAATCACGCTTCACATGATCGCCGCCGCCCTACCGCCAGGCGTCATCAATATTGTGACCGGTGACTCCAACCGCATTGGCGACCGACTCACCGGTCACCCGTTGACGCGTTTCGTCAATTTCACGGGCTCAGTCCGGATTGGCCGCCATGTAATGAAGGTTGCGGCAGAAAACCTGACACCCGTGACACTGGAACTGGGCGGCAATGATCCTGGCATCGTACTTGAAGACGCTGTGCTTGATGAGGCTGCATTCAACCGCCTTTATATGGGCGCATTCATGTCTACTGGACAGATATGCATGGCGCTCAAGCGTCTGTACGTTCACCGTTCCCGCTACGACGAAGTGGTAGCCGGCATCACGGCCGTGGCAGCCAAACAGGTAGTTGGCGACGGTCTGCTGCCGCAAACCACGATGGGGCCTTTGAACAACGCCAAACAACTCGCTGTTGTCAGACGGATGATCGAAGAAGCGCGGGCATCGGGCGCGAACGTTCAGGAGTTTGGTCAGGTGCCCGACCAGGATTTGTACAACACCGGCTACTTCCAAAGGCCCACCTTCGTGCTGAACGCCGACCCACATTTAAGTGTGGTTCGAGAAGAGCAATTCGGCCCTGTGTTGCCCATCATGGCATTCGAAACAGAAGCCGAAGTCATTGCTGCGGCCAACGACTCGGAGTTTGGCCTGTGCTCTTCCATCTGGACACCTGACCGGGACCGTGCGATCGCCATCGCTCGCCAACTGGAAGCCGGCTTCACATACATTAATGCGCACGGCCCAACTGCCCAGGATGGCTTAAGCCCGTTCGGCGGCTTTAAACACTCGGGTATCGGACGCAACATGGGCTTTGAAGGCGTGACCCAGTTTCAAGGCTACCACTCCATTTCTGGCCCCGCCGGCTGGTTGGTGTGAACACCCTGACGCGGTCATCCCATTGACGACTTCTGAAACCAAACGTACACACCATGCAAAACAAACACATCGTCATCACGGGTGGCGCCACAGGTATTGGTGCCGAAACCTGCGCCTTGCTGAGCAGTAGCGGCGCACGCTTGACTGTCCTCGACATTCATGAGCCAGTTCATCAAGTCGACACCTACATAAAACTCGACCTCAACGACCTTAACTCGATAGATAAAGCAATCACTGCTATTGAGACACCCGTGCATTGCCTGTTCAATGTGGCCGGACTACCACCTCGTCCCGAAATGGCTGCGACCGTACTGCGCGTTAATTTTTTCGGCCTTCGTCGGCTGACGACAGGTCTGCTGTCAGTCATGGTCAACGATGGCGCTATTGTCAACGTCTCCTCGCGCGCTGGTTCAAATTGGCGCGAAAACATCGCTCAGGTCAAAGCGCTGATGTCACTACCGGACGACGCGAATCTAGACGCCTTTTGCCAAGAGCAAGGCATTGACGATACACGCGCCTATAACCTTTCGGAAGAAGCCGTCACGGTTTGGACGATGGCACAAACCGAGCCACTCATTGCCCGTCGTATTCGCATGAATTCGGTCAGTCCGGGTGCTGTCGCCACTGGCATCCTGGATGATTTCAAAACTGCGTTCGGCGACCGGGTGGCCAAGATGCTTGCCCGGGTGGGTCGTCCAGCCCAGCCGTCAGAGGTTGCGCAATTGATCGTCTTTTTGGCGTCACCCGCCAGCGTCTGGCTCAAAGGCGTTGACATACCGATTGATGGCGGTATTGGCGCTCTCGGCGTGTGTGACGCTCTTGTGTTGAGCGGCCTGCGCCTCTGACAACAAACCTACCCAAGGAATACAAGCATGAATGCGCCCATTTATGACGATGACTTTTACGCAGATTCAGTGATCAATGATCCTTATCCAGTGTACGCACAGTTACGCGCGATGGGGTCGGTGGTCTACATGAGGCAGCATGATGTATATGCCTTGCCCAGGTATGCCGAGGTGGCTAGCGTGTTGCGTCAGCCGAAGCGGTTCATCAGTTCACGCGGTGTGTCGCTGAACGACAAGGTCAACCAACTGCTCGCTGGCAATACTTTGAATTCCGATCCACCAGAGCACGACCTGACTCGCAGCGTGACAGCTGAACCTTTACTGCCAGGCGCGCTGGAGGCGATCAAGCCGCGCATCTGCCAGGCAGCCGACACTCTGGTCGCAGAGCTTGCCAAGCGTCGGCGCTTTGATGCTGTGGCCGATTTTGCGCAGTTCCTGCCAGTGAGCATCGTCGCCGAGCTGGTCGGTCTTCCAAATGAGGGGCGCGAGAAGATGTTGACTTGGGCATCGGCCACTTTCAACTTATTCGGTCCAGAGAACGCGCGCGCCAAAGCATCCTTTGAGAGCCTGCGCGACCTCAAAGCCTTCCTCGACGAGTACGGTACACCTGAGAAGCTCAAGCCTGGAGGCTGGGCTGAGCGCATCTTCAAAGTCGGCAGCGAGCGCGGCATCCCGTACGCAACCTGTGCACAGTTGATGCGCGACTACATCAACCCGAGCCTTGACACGACGATATCGACCACCGGCCAAGCCATCAAGTTCTTCGCTGATCACCCCGATCAATGGACATTGGTGCGTGAGCGCCCCGAACTGATCCCCAACGCTGTCGAAGAAGTCGTACGGCTAGCGTCACCCATCAGGGCCTTCACGCGCTATGTGGCGGAGGATTGCGAAATAGCTGGCGTGGCCATCCCAAAGGGTGCAAGGGTGATGGTGATGTTCGCTTCGGCGAACCGGGACGAGCGCAAGTTCGCCGACCCCGACAGCTTCGACATCACCCGTGATGTTCACGACCATCTGGGCTTTGGCTCGGGTGTGCACATGTGCATGGGCATGCACTTGGCGCGGCTGGAGATTGTTAGCCTGCTGCAGTCAATGGCGCGACGTGTCAAAACAATTACGCTGGATGGTGAGCCAGTGGTTGCCATGAACAACACTATCCGCGCGTGGGCCTCGATGCCTGTTGTCGTCGAACCCGATCCGGCCGGTGCTGACATGTCTGTACTGGGCGAGGTTGCGAAGCCAGAACCATTGAACGTGCGTATTTCCGCTCGCCGTAACGTGGCACAAGACATCGTCTCGTTCGAACTCGAGAGTATTGACGGTCAGCCTCTACCACCGTTCGACGCGGGTGCGCATATTGATGTACGCCCGCGTAGCGACATACTGCGCCAGTATTCTCTGGCCAGTGATCCAGCCGAGCGCTACCGTTATCGGCTGGGTATCCTGCTTGACCCAAATTCGCGTGGCGGTTCCATGGCGGTGCACTCTGATTTCCAGCCAGGACAGCTTATCGAGATCGGACGGCCACGTAACAACTTTCCACTCGACCTTAACGCGACACATACGATCTTGTTCGCTGGCGGTATTGGAATTACGCCCATTCTTTCGATGGCTTGCGCACTACAGACGGCAGGGCGATCGTTTGAACTGCACTACTGCGGACGCACAGCATCTCGACTGGCTTTCCTCGACGATTTGAAACGTTTCGGTGAACGCGTCGAAATTCACCTCGACGATGGGTCGTCAGGAAAGCCGCTGAATACCGACGAAGTGTTGGCAGAGCCATCGGCTTCGCGCCATCTGTATGTGTGCGGACCAAACGGCTTCATGGACTTTATAACCACAGCAGCGCAGCGGCTGGGTTGGCATAACGATCAGGTACACCTCGAACGCTTCGGCGCTGAGGTCAATACCGACGGCGAACCATTCACAGTGATGACGGCACGAAGCAATATTTCGTTCGAAGTTTTACCTGGAGAACGCATTGCAGAGAAACTACTCGCACACGGCATTCACGTGCCGATGTCGTGCCAGTCGGGCGTCTGTGGAACCTGTATCACACGTGTGATCGAGGGTATGCCGGACCACCGCGACTTTGTCCAGACCGACACCGAGAAAGCCAGCAACAGGACGATCACGGTGTGCTGCTCTCGATCAAAAACACGCCGACTTGTGCTTGACCTGTAGGCATCCAGTTCATCAAAAGCGGACAACGAAGGACACGACCTGTTGTTGAGTCATGGCAGGTAAATTCCTCACCCATTGGGGCGTTACCCGTATGCTTGATGGATGAGCGGCTACGTTCATAAGAGTCACAACATCACGGTTAAATCAGTTCTGCACCTTGGGCCGCTGCCGCTTGGCAGGCGTGACAGAAATATCACTCGTTTTACCCGCCCGTTGCACGCTAAGCGGCGCGGCCACACCGGGTTTCAGCGCTGCCACCGCGCCCAGCAGCTCGGTCACATTGGCCACGGGCTTGCCATTCACCGCAGTAATCACATCACCGGGTTTGATGCCTGACTGTCCCGCAGGGCCGTTTTGCAGCACGCCGGTGATGATCACGCCATCTTTGGTTTTGACGTTGAAGGTTTCCATCAGTTCAGCATTGAGCTCTTGCGGTTCCACACCAATCCAGCCGCGTGTGACCTGGCCGTCTTTCACAATGCTTTCCAGCACCTGTTTGGCGGTTGATACGGGGATGGCAAAGCCAATGCCCATCGAGCCGCCAGAGCGGGAGTAAATTGCGGTGTTGATGCCCATCAGCGCGCCGCTGGTGTCCACCAGCGCGCCGCCTGAGTTGCCGGGGTTAATCGCTGCGTCGGTCTGGATGAAGTTTTCAAACGTATTGATGCCCAGGCGGTTGCGGCCCAGTGCGCTGACAATGCCGCCCGTCACCGTTTGGCCCACGCCAAACGGGTTGCCGATGGCCAGCACCGGGTCGCCGACTTGCAGCGCATCGGAGTTGCCCAGCACAATCACGGGCAGCCTGTCGAGCTCGATTTTTAAAATCGCCAAGTCGGTTTCGGGGTCAGTGCCGATGACTTTGGCTTTGGCTTTGCGCGCGTCGGCCAGCACCACTTCAATCTCGTCAGCGCCTTCCACCACGTGGTTGTTGGTGAGTATGTAGCCGCTGGCGCTGATGATGACGCCGCTGCCCAGGCCGCCTTGTGGTTCGCCCTGGCCCTGGTCGCCGTAAAAAAACTTGAACCATGGGTCGCCCGCATGCGGATTTTTAGCGGCGGCTTTGCTGGTGTTGATGCTGACGACCGCGGCCGAAGCTATTTTGGCCGCCGAGCTGAAGCTGCCGACCGGGCTGGCCCCACGTTGCACAGCGGGTGCCTCCAGCACCGCCACCGCGCCAACCGAACCAGAAAAAGGGCGGCGTTCTACCCACTGCGGCTTGAGCGTGGACACCACAAAAAATGCCGCTACCAAAACGGTGACGGTTTGAGAAAACAAAAGCCAGAATTTGCGCATGGTGTGCCGGGTGTGGAATAAATCAAACTTTGATATGGGGCTGGGTGCCGCAAAACCAATAAGTCGTACTTGTGCATTTTGTCTTACAGCGCGCAAAAATTCAAATAGCGATAATCAAAAGCCACACACTTGTCACGTCCCAAGGAAACCAGTATGAAAGCCCAAAGCGTCCTAGCCACCATTGGCAACACCCCGCATATTCGTGTCAACCGCCTGTTTGGCGCGGCCTGCCAAACGCACCACATTTACATCAAGTCTGAGCGCAGCAACCCGGGCGGCTCCATCAAAGACCGCATTGCGCTGGCCATGGTGGAGGCGGCTGAAGCATCGGGCGTGCTCAAGCCCGGTGCGACGATCATTGAGCCCACATCCGGCAACACGGGCGTGGGCCTGGCGGTGGTGGCGGCTGTCAAGGGTTACAAACTGGTGCTGGTGATGCCCGACAGCATGAGCATCGAACGCCGCCGCCTGATGCTGGCCTATGGTGCCAGCTTTGACCTGACCCCGCGTGAAAAAGGCATGAACGGCGCGATTGCCCGGGCCAAAGAACTGGTGGCGCAAACCCCCGGCGCGTGGATGCCGCAGCAGTTTGAAAACCCGGCGAATATCGACGCGCATGTGCGCACCACGGCCAAAGAAATATTGGCCGATTTCCCCAACGGTGTGGACTACCTGATTACCGGCGTGGGCACGGGCGGCCACCTGACTGGCGTGGCGCAGGTGCTGAAGGCGAAATTCCCCAGCACCAAAGTGTTCGCGGTCGAGCCCGCTGCGTCGCCCGTCATCAGCGGCGGCAAGCCGTCGCCGCACCCGATTCAGGGTATTGGCGCGGGCTTTATCCCGGTTAATTTGCATGTTGCTTTGCTCGACGGTGTGATTCAGGTCGAAGGCGATGCCGCCAAAGACTTTGCCCGCCGCAGCGCGACTGAGGAAGGCTTGCTGGTCGGCATTTCGTCAGGCGCGACGCTGGCGGCGATTGCGCAAAAGCTGCCGGAGATTCCAGCGGGTAGCACGGTGCTGGGCTTTAATTACGACACGGGTGAGCGGTATTTGTCCGTCGAAGGCTTCCTGCCTTGAACCGCACTGAGTTACTCGCAGCTTTCGATACGCTGCTGCAACCCGAGCGTTTCAAAGACTACGGCCCTAACGGCTTGCAGGTTGAAGGCAAGGCAGACGTGCGCAAAATCGTCTCGGGCGTCACGGCCAGCTTGGCGCTGATTGAAGCGGCGGTCGCGGCCAATGCCGATGCCATATTCGTCCACCACGGCCTGTTCTGGCGCGGCCAGAGCGGCACGGTGACGGGCTGGATGAAGCAACGCCTGGCGCTGCTTTTAAAGCATGACATCAACCTGTACGCCTACCACCTGCCGCTGGACGCGCACCCCGAGCTGGGCAACAACGCGCAGCTGGGTTTGCAACTCGGTTTGACGGCCACGTCCCGCTTTGGCGACCAAAACCTGGGCTTTTTGGGGGCTAAAACCGATGGCGGCAGCTTCAAAGACGCTTTTGAGCTGTCAGAACACGTTAAAAAGGTATTAAATAGGCCTGTAACCCAAGTAATACGGGCGCAAGAAGCTATTAAAAACATAGCGTGTATAGCGTGGTGTTCTGGCGGCGCGCAAGGCTATTTTGAGGCGGCGATTGCTGCCGGGGCGGATGCCTTCATCACTGGCGAAATTTCAGAACCCCAAGCGCATTACGCACGCGAGATGAATGTGACTTTCATCGCCTGCGGCCATCACGCATCTGAGCGCTATGGCGCGCCTGCTGTGGCCGCGCATGTGGCGGCGCAGTTTGGGCTGGCGCATGAATTTATTGACATCGACAACCCGGCCTGAGTTTAATGCCTGGTTTCACGGCCATGTGCTGCGCTGCCGCCCAGGTGTAGCCGCTATTTTTTGGCAAACGCCATGGCGGCCTTGGCCTTCGTCACCTTTTTGGCTTCCGCCTTTTTTATGGCCTGCCAGCTACTGCCCAGTTCGGCCTTTTCCAGAGAGATAGCCCGCCTGCTTTGCGGGTCCAGCAATGCCGCCCGTGAGCGCATGGTCCGTGCAGCCTCAGCAACGTTTTGTGCTTCATGCAGCAACTGATCCACGTCAATGCCCGCGCCTGAGAGATGGACTATTCCGACCGCAATGTCGGCAGTGACCATGATGCGTTCGCCTGCCAGTGACATCACCGCCAGAGGACGCCGCAGGCTGGATGCCACACGCAGGCCGACGGTGCGTATCAAGCTTGGCGAATGCATGGTTTCCATCAGCACCAGAAAACAGCGGTCATAGTAGCGGCCCGCCGGGTTGAGCATGCCGGTGTGGCGCTGCATGCGCCTGGCTAGCTGGACATAAACGTCATTGAGCCCGGCCTGACCAACCTGAGCCGCCAGGTTTTCCGGTTCAAACAGCATCACGGCCATCAACGCGCCGTCGCGCCGGGTGCGCATCAGTCGGCGTTGTGCCAGGATGATTTTCTGGATGATCACCACGCTGCCGTAGAGCTGGGTGATGCTGTCGCGTAGCGAATGATCCGCATTGCGGAACTGCTGATCTTGGCGGCTGCGTATCCAGACCATTAAAGCGATCAGTGTCAGGCCGACCCCTCCGATCATGCCCGTGGCGGCCTGCGCCGCGATGCTCGGGTGCTGGTCGCCGAGCGCCAGCCAGTACATGTCGATTTGCAGGGGCAGTGTCAGGAAAATGCCGCCCGCCAGGCCCCATGCCATCTGGTCACCCAACCAGGCCCCACGCACGCAAAGCAAGATCAGCACGCATTGGCAAGTTACGGTCAGGTAAGCCGACACGAGCAACTGGGTGTCGGGGCTGGACAGCAGGCTGAGTGGCCCGCCTGCCAGGCAAGCGGCCACCACGAAGCGCAGGCCGATTTCTACAGTGCGATCGCGTTTGTGAGCCGACAGCCACAGGCTGGCGCCGTAGCAGCCCATGCTGGCGGTCAGCGGCCCCACCAGAACCCGCAGCACATGCAGCACCTCAGCGGGCATCTGAGGCAGTACCACCCCGGGTAGCCCGCTGAGCAGTATGACAAATAACCAGTTACCCGCGAAGTAAATCAGTGCATTGACGGAAGAGCGGTTGCGGCTGTAGAACGCATCGGCAATAGCCATCAATACAATCACGCTGATGACACCCATCACGGCGCTCCAGATCATCATTTCAGTGGGATGCATGGCTGCTGCTTGTATCATGAGACTGCTGCCGCGCCGACGGTAAAAAATCCGAAAGAACGCATTTGTCTGCCTCCTGTATTTGCCCCCTGTCAGGGATCATGCCGGGCATCCTCACCCGCTATGTCACCCGCTATCCATGGCTATTTATGTACCATTATGGGCTGATTGCTTGGATGAATCACGCTCTGACTGGACGGTGGTCATGACAGCCTCCTTGCTCATCACCATGGGCGATGCGGCGGGCATTGGGCCGGAGATCATCGCCAAGGCGTACCGCGACCATTCTCTTGACGTGGCAGGCTGTGTGGTGGTGGGTGATGTACAGGCGATGCGCCGCGCCGCTGCCATGGTGGCCGCGCCGCTGGCCTTGCCTGTGACCCACGTTGACTCACTGGATGATTTTTTGCCCCCGCCGGGCTGCATTCCCGTGCTACAACAATGTGAGCTGCTTGCACCCGTATCTATTGGGATAGTGAGTGGTTTGACGGGTCAGGCGGCGGCTGATTGCATTGTTTGGGCAGCGCGGGCGGTATTGAACGGCCAGGCCGCAGCCATGGTGACAGCGCCGATTCATAAAGAAGCTTTGGCCGCTGCGGGTGGTTGGGCGGCGCAGTTCCCTGGCCATACCGAAATGCTGCAAGCTGAGGCGGCGAGGTTTTTGGGCAAGCCCGTGCAAGACGTTCCGGTGCGCATGATGCTGGCCAACGACGAGCTGAAAACCGTGCTGGTCAGCATCCACATGTCATTGCGGCAAGCCATTGAAGCCGTGACGTTCGATGGCGTTTTGCAAACCCTGCGCATTACACACACCGCCTTGACCAACAGCCTGGGCCGTGCGCCGCGCATGGGTGTGGCGGGCCTGAACCCGCATGCTGGCGAGGGCGGCTTGTTTGGTCTTGAGGAACAAACCATCATTGCTCCTGCCATTGCTGCTGCGAAAGCCGAGGGTATGCAGGTGAGCGGCCCCTTCGCGCCAGACACCGTGTTCATGCGGGCTCGGCATACGCCAACCAAGGCAGGCGAATTTGATGTGGTGGTGGCGATGTACCACGACCAGGGGCTGATTCCGGTCAAATACCTGGGGGTGGAGCAGGGCGTGAACGTCACGCTGGGCTTGCCACTGGTGCGCACCAGTCCGGACCACGGCACGGCGTTTGACATTGCCGGGACGGGCAAGGCCGATGCGGCCAGTCTGGTGGCGGCCATTCGCATGGCGCGCAAGCTGGCGGGTTGATCTCATCGGATGCGATGCTCCCTTCAAGCAGGGGCCGCGGATCTGGCTTTGCCAGTCCGCAGGCGCAGCGGCCCCCTCGGGTGTAGGAAGCTCGCGCGTTGTGAGCGACCGTGGGGGCTTACTTCTTCAGGCTATCGCGGATCTCGCGCAACAATATCACGTCTTCAGGCGTAGGTGCTGGCGTAGCGGGCGCTACAGGGGTTTCTTTTTTCATGCGGTTGATCTGCTTGACCAGCATGAAAACGATGAAGGCCAATATCGCAAAATTAACCGCCACGGTGATGAAGTTGCCATAGGCAAGTACGGGAACACCGGCTTTTTTCAGTGCGTCCAGCGTGCCGCCCGTGCCAGCTGGCACATTGCCCAAAATGACGAACATGTTTGAAAAGTCCATCTTGCCAAAAATGGCACCGACGATGGGCATGATCAGGTCGCCCACAATGGAGTCGACAATTTTGCCAAAAGCGGCCCCAATGATGACGCCGACGGCCAAGTCCATCACGTTGCCCTTGACAGCAAATTCCTTGAATTCCTTCATCATGCTCATAGCGTTCTCCAGTTGTTGTTTGTTTTTTGGCAGCCGCACCGTTACAGCCTTCTTGGGGCGCATTATGAAGGCTTGGGGGCGCTGCCAAGAGTCGATGGACGGTTTTGTTTGCAGAAAATAGGCGGCAGGGTTGAAAAGCGCACACGCCTGTGGGTTAAGCCCGTCAACTTGAAAAGCACATTCGCGCTCCGCTACAATTACGGGTTATCCCCGAATGCCACTTTTTTAAAGCCTATTTCAAGCCAGTTCTTGAAGGACTCTCTCTCATGACCCAAGCAAGTGTGAATGCAGCGCCAGCGGGCGCGCCCCTCGATAAAGATAAAAGAAACTGGATCGTTGCCACCGCAGTTGTTGGTGGCGCTGGTGCGCTGACAGTCGCCGTACCTTTCGTGAAAAGTTTTGACCCTTCCGAGAGGGCAAAAGCGGCAGGTGCAGCGGTTGAAGTGGATATTTCAGCCATCAAACCGGGTGAAAAAATCACGGTTGAGTGGCGCGGCAAGCCGGTCTGGATTGTCAAGCGCACGCCCGAGCAGCTTGCGTCGTTGCCCAAGGTTGATGCCCTGTTGGCTGACCCAAACTCCAAGCGCAAGGCCGATGAGCTCACGCCTGTCTACGCCAGAAACGAAAACCGCTCCATCAAGCCAGAAATGCTGGTGGTGGTCGGTATTTGCTCGCATCTGGGTTGCTCGCCATCCGACAAATTTCAGCCCGGCGCACAGCCTTCGCTGCCCGACGACTGGGCTGGCGGCTTTTTGTGCCCTTGCCATGGCTCTACCTTTGACCTGGCTGGCCGTGTTTACAAAAACAAGCCCGCACCCGACAACCTCGAAGTGCCTCCACACATGTACCTTTCAGACACACGGCTGCTGATTGGTGAAGATAAAAAGGCCTGA
>JAYWBS010000093.1:0-5793 GCA_043781295.1 Polaromonas sp. | reverse complement strand
GCTGGCTGGGCGGTTTGCCCCGGGCAGAGACCCGCCAGCGCATCAAGCGCGCCCACGTGCTGGTCAACTGCTCGCTGATGGAGGGCGGTGCCCATGTGGTTCTGGAGGCCGCGCAGTCGGGCACGCCCGTGCTGGCCTCTCGCATCAGCGGCAATCTGGGCATGCTGGGCGCTGACTACGCGGGCTATTTTGAGGTGGGCGATGCGAAAAGACTGGCTGCTTTGCTACGCCAGTGCGCAACTGAGCCTGCGTTTTTGGCAATGCTGCAAAACCAGTGCGCCCAGCGGGCTAAATTGTTTGAGCCTGCTGTAGAAAAACGCCTTGTTTTAAACTTGGTGACATCCGTTTTGAAAGACACCCCATGAACGCCCCTGAAAAACTTACCAGCCTTGCCACGCCACGCCTGACCAGCCTGTCCCACGGGGGCGGCTGCGGCTGCAAGATTGCGCCCGGCGTGCTGAGCGAAATTTTGAAAAACTCAAGTAACTTGCCCATCCCGCCAGAGCTTTTGGTTGGCATTGAAACAGCTGACGACGCGGCGGTGTATTTGCTCAATGAGAACCAGGCATTGATTGCCACCACCGACTTTTTCATGCCCATCGTGGATGACCCGTATGACTTTGGCCGCATTGCTGCAACCAACGCCATCAGCGACGTATACGCCATGGGCGGCACACCCATCATGGCGCTTGGCCTGGTGGGTATGCCGATTAACGTGCTGCCGCTGGATGTCATAGGCGCCATCTTGCGCGGCGGCCAGGACGTGTGCCGCGACGCGGGCATTCCGATTGCAGGCGGTCACACGATTGACTCTGTTGAGCCGATTTATGGTCTGGTGGTGCTGGGCCTGGTGCATCCGTCGCGGGTCAAGAAAAACTCAGGCGCCAAAGTCGGCGATGTGCTGGTGATGAGCAAGCCGCTGGGCGTGGGCATTTTGTCAGCCGCACTGAAAAAAGAAATGCTGCCGCCTGCGGGTTACGCAAAAATGATAGCAGTGACGACGCAGCTCAACAAGCCCGGCATTGCGCTGGCTGCACTCGACGGCGTACACGCGCTGACCGACATCACCGGCTTTGGTCTGGCCGGGCACACGCTGGAGCTGGCGCGCGGCGCCAAAGTGCAAATACGCCTGGACTGGTCGCGCATGCCCCTGATTGCTGGCGTGCGCGAGCTGGCGGCGCAGGGCTGCGTGACAGGCGCGTCAGGCCGCAACTGGGAAAGCTACGGCAGCGAAGTAACCTTGCCGAAGGATTTTTCCCAGGAAGACAAGGCATTGCTGAGCGACCCACAAACATCTGGCGGCTTGCTGGTGTCTTGCAGCCCTGATGTGGCCGCACAGGTGCTGGAGATTTTCCACACCCAGGGCTTTGCAGAAGCTGCTGTGGTGGGAGAAGTACGCGACGGGCAAGGCGTGAGCGTTTATTGAGCCCAGGCACGTATCAGGGTTTCCCCGAGTCTTTTTCGTCAGCATTCCTTAAGTTGCAGTCCCAGCTTACAAGTTACCATCAGTTGGTGGCAGGCTGCTATGCGCCGCGCCTTATCGGTTTGGAAAAAACTTCCCCTATTTCTGGAGATATTCCCCTTGGCTGCATTACTCAAACTTGCATTGGCATACGACTGGCTGGCTGCTCAAATCGGCAAAGTAGCCTCATGGGCTGTGTTGTTTGCGGCTTTGATCTCTTCAGGCAACGCCTTCATCCGTTACGGGCTGGACATCAGTTCCAACGGCTGGCTTGAAATTCAGTGGTATCTGTTTGCGGCCACCGTCATGCTGGGCGCACCCGTGGTGCTCAAGCTCAATGAGCATGTGCGGGTCGACATCATTTACGGCAAGCTCAAAGGCAACGGCCCCGTCTATGTTGATATTTTTGGCCTGATTTTTTTCCTGTTGCCTGTCATGGCTTTGATGGCGTACCTGAGCTGGCCACTGTTCATCGGCATGTATAAATCCGGCGAAATGTCACCGAACGCGGGCGGGCTGATTCGCTGGCCCGCCATGCTGCTGCTACCCCTAGGTTTTGGCATGATGTTCTTGCAGGGAATTTCGGAAATCATCAAGCGCCTGGGCTACCTGGCAGGCAAATTCGAGATGGATACGCACTATGAGAAACCGGTTCAGTAAGCGGCTGTTGCCTCACCAGACCCTCCCCCTTCAAGTCGTTTCAGGATAATAAAAATGCAAATGGAAAATTTCGCCCCGATGATGTTCGCGGGCCTCGTGCTGATCATGCTGATTGGCTTTCCCGTCGCCTTCTCTTTGGCGGCTCTGGGTTTGGGTTCAGGCTTTTTTGCGATTGAAATGGGCTGGTTCCCCGCCAGCTTCATGTCCAATCTTCCGCTCAACATGTTTGGCATTTTGTCGAACGATTTGCTGCTGGCGATTCCATTTTTCACCTTTATGGGGGCCATCCTTGAAAAGTGCGGCCTGGCTGAAGACATGCTCGATTCCATGGGCCAACTTTTTGGCCCTGCAAGAGGTGGCCTGGGTTATTCGGTCATCATCGTCGGCTTTATTTTGGGTGCCATTACCGGTACGGTGGCAGGCCAGGTGATTGCCATGGCCATGATCTCGCTGCCCGTGATGATTCGCTACGGTTACAACATGCGTTACGCCACCGGTGTACTGGCCGCATCAGGCACCATCACCCAACTGGTACCGCCTTCGCTGGTGCTGATTGTGATGGCCGACCAATTGGGCCAGTCCGTCGGTGACATGTACAAAGGTGCCTGGGGCCCGTCGATTTTGCAGGTGCTGATTTTTGCGGGTTATACCTATTTTTTAGGTGTCTTCAAGCCGCACCATGTACCCGGCGTGCCCAAAGATGCACGCACACTCAACGGCTGGGCGCTGTGGGCTAAATGCCTGCGCGGCATCATTCCTTCAGCCATTTTGATTTTTGCGGTACTCGGCTCCATGGGCGGCTTGCCAGGCATCAATACCGCCATTGCCACGCCGACTGAAGCGGGTGCGATGGGTGTGGTCGGTGCGCTGGTGCTGGCTGCTATTCACAGGCGGCTGACGATTGCACTGATTTGGGAAGCCATGAGCGGCACCATGCGCCTGACGGCCATGGTAGTGTTTATTTTGATTGGCGCACGCGTGTTTTCGATGGTGTTCCAGGGCGTTGACGGTGCCAAATGGGTGGAGCATTTGCTGACGGGCCTGCCGGGCGGCCAGACCGGCTTTTTGATCGTCGTCAACATCTTCATTTTCTTTCTGGCGTTTTTCCTGGACTTTTTTGAGATCGCTTTCATCATCTTGCCAATGCTGGGGCCTGTGGCCGCCAAGCTCGGCATCAACCCGATCTGGTTCGGCGTGCTGCTGTGCGTGAACATGCAAACCAGTTTCATGCATCCACCGTTTGGCTTTGCGCTGTTTTATCTTCGCGGTATTGCCGACACCTTGTTCAAGGAAAAGCGCATTCCTGAAGCCATCAAATCCAATGACATTTACCTGGGCGCGATTCCCTGGGTGGCGATGCAGATGATTTTGGTATTGATCGTGATCTTTGTCCCGCAAACCGTTACCGTGTTTTTGGACAAGGAAGAAAAAATTGACCTCGACAAAGTAAAAATTGAGATGCCTGTTGAAACGCCTGACCCCGTGACAGCACCTGGCACTGCAACCAGCGGTGCGGCCAGCAGTGACCCGCTGGCACCGAAAGCAGCGCCAAGCGCCGATGATGAGCAAAAGAAAATAGATGATTTGTTCAAAAAATAAATAGCCCAGTTTCAACACGCCATTTGATTTAAAAATGCCCCCCAATGCCCCTCCTTTGAGGGGCATTTTTTTATTCCAACCTCGTCACTAGCTACTACACACCATGTTCAATAACACCCTGCCCGCCATGGGCCCACCATCGTTTAAATTTGTACCCAAAGTTGCTGGTGCTAGCAGTGCGGCTTACTCCGTCGCCTTCAAGGTGCTGGCCACAGTGATCGTATTCGGCTGTTCAGCAGCTTTTCTGCAAAACTGGTGGACCGGCAGGCTCGCCGGCGGCACGGCGGGGGGTGGCTGGTTTTTGGGTGCGGTGTTGCTGCTGCTGTACACCTGGGTCAATATTTTGCGTAGCACCACCCGCATTGACGACGAAGGTCTGCATCAGAGCTGGGTCTGGAACAAGCACATGGAACTGCGCGAGCTGGCCTACGGCAAACTGATTCGCGTGCGGGGGCTGGAATGGCTGATAGCACCGCGCTTGTACGTGCGCACGCTGATGGGCAAGTTTGCGGTGTTTTACGCCACCTCGCCCGAGATGATTGCCGAGTTTGAACGGCTGGTGAAAGAACTCAAGGCGTTTCGGGAAATACGCTGAATCATCTTTTTTAAAACGAAAAAAAGCCGCATCAAAATGCGGCTTTTTTGTGTCAAACGCAAGCGTTGTAGTTACAGTTTTTGTTCTTGCATGAACTTGTCAAACGTAGCTTCGGTAAAGCGGAACCACAGGTTTTGGTCAGCACGGAACTTGGAGTAATCGGCGTAGATTTTTTTCCAGCTTTCGTTCTTGGCCGAAATTTCTTCGTACAGACTCATGGACGCCTTGAACGCTGCGTTCATCACCTCTTTCGGGAAAGGACGCAGCTTGGTACCCGCACCAACCAGTTGCTTCAAGGCAGCCGGGTTGACGGCATCGTACTTGGCCTGCATGACCACGTGCGCATGGGATGCCGCAGCCTCAACAATCGCTTTGTACTCAGGGCTCAGGGCTTCAAAAGCCTTGTTGTTGATGAAGAAGTCCAGCTCAGGACCGCCCTCCCACCAGCCAGGGTAGTAGTAGAACGGAGCAACTTTGTTAAAGCCCAGCTTCAGGTCGTCGTACGGGCCTATCCACTCGGCAGCGTCAATCGTGCCTTTTTCAAGCGCTTGATAAATCTCGCCGCCTGGAATGTTTTGCGGCACAGAACCCAGCCGCGCCAGCACCTTGCCGCCAAAGCCGCCGATACGCATTTTCAGGCCCTTCATGTCGGCCACAGTCTTGATCTCTTTGCGGTACCAGCCCCCCATCTGGGCACCGGTGTTGCCGCCGGGGAAATTGACAATGTTGTACTTGGCATAGAACTCGCGCATCAGCTTCAAGCCATTGCCTTCGTACATCCAGGCGGTCATCTGGCGGCTGTTCAGACCGAAAGGAATGGCACAGCCCAGTGCAAAACATTCGTCTTTGCCGAAGAAGTAGTAAGGCGCGGTATGTGCGCACTCCACCGAGCCTTGCTGCACGCCATCGACCACGCCGAAAGCCGGCATCAATTCGCCCGCCGCGTGGATTGAAATTTCAAACTTGCCACCCGACATCGCCTTGACGGATTTCGAGAAGGTATCGGCAGCGCCAAAGATGGTGTCCAGTGACTTAGGAAAGCTGGACGCCAGGCGCCAGCGCACAGTGGCCTGCGCATGCACGGCAGGCGCAACGCCAGCGGCAAGCACACCGGCAATACCGGCATTTTTAATGAGAGAACGACGATCCATGACTATCTCCTGAGAGGTTTATTGACATAAGTTTCACATTGCATTGATCTGCCGTACACCCAAAATATTCTCTTCAGAACCCTTTGAACGCCCGACTGAGTTGCACATTTTGTCAGTGTTCACCTGAACACTGACCCGGTTTTTACCCGTAGTTTTGACAAATAAACAGGGCAAAAAGCTCACAGCTTTTGCCCCTGCATAAAGCGGTCAAACGTGGCCTCGGTAAAGCGAAACCACAGGTTCTGGTCACCCCTGAATCTGGCGTAGTCTGCATAGACTTTGGCCCACGCCGGATTGGTATCAGACAACTCGGCATAGAGCTTCAT
>JAYWBS010000092.1:0-16740 GCA_043781295.1 Polaromonas sp. | reverse complement strand
GGCGTGCGCCCCGCCAGCGTGCCAACATAAAAGTCAGCAAACTCCTGCAAGCCCACCGTGCCCAGCCGGTAGCGCGCCGCCATGTCGGCATTGCGCGGTGTGAATTCTTTTTTATCGAGAACGCCCTTGGCCATCAAAAAATCGCACCACAGCACATCGCTGTCACCGCTGAGCAGCGTGTGGTCAAGGTCGAACAGGGTCAGGCGCATGGTGTTCAAGGCGAGCGGAGATGCCAGGCCTTGGGTCTTGTGAAAGTCTGGATGCCATAGGTTGACAAGGTCAGCCCAACACCTGAATCGCCGTGCCCGCTCCACGGCAGGCGGGGACTGACCCGGTCGCAGCAGTTCCAGTAGACGCTGCCCGCGTTGACTTGTGCCAGCACGGCTTTGGCACGCGCCTCAATGGGTGTGAAGACGCCAGCCGTCAGGCCGTAGCGGGTGTCGTTCATCAGCTGCACGGCCTCAGCGTCGCTTGACACTTTTTGAATGCCAATGAGGGGGCCAAAGCTTTCTTCCTGCATCAGCGCCATGCTGTGGTTGACGTTTGAAAACACCGTGGGCGCATACCAGTTACCAGGGCCAGGCAAACGCTGGCCACCGTGCAGCAGCGTTGCGCCTTTGGCTTTGGCATCCTGCACCTGCGCATCCAGCACATCAAGCTGCGGGGCTCTAGTGATGGCACCGATGTAGGTGGCCTCAATCATCGGGTCGCCGACCTTGAAGGTTTTGACAGTTTCTACAAACGCCGCTACAAACGCGTCGTAAATTTTGTCATGCACATAAATGCGCTCGACCGAGCAGCAGCTTTGCCCAGTGTTGTACATCGCGCCATCGGCCAGTGATGCGGCGGCGTTCTGTACGTTCGCGTCTTCGCAAACGTAGGTCGGGTCTTTGCCGCCCAGCTCCAGTTGCAGCTTGACCATGCGGGGGCCCATGGCTTGTGCGATCTTGGCGCCAGTGGCGTAAGAGCCAGTAAAAAACAGGCCATCGATTTTTTGCGTCAGCAAGGCAGCGCCAACTTCACCACCGCCAACAAGCAGTACAAAAATATCTTTTGGCACACCGGCCGCATGCAGCAACCGCGCGATGGCCACGCCTGTCATGGCGGCGTATTCAGACGGTTTGTACAGCACGGCGTTGCCTGTCAGAAGCGCAGGAATAAACACATTGCCGCCGACAAACCACGGGTAGTTCCACGCTGAAATATTGGCCACCACACCGAGTGGCGTGTGCTCAATTTCTTCCTGCATGCCGCCATCGTTGAACACAGTTTGCGTGACGGTGCTGGCATCCACTTCGTTGAGAAAAAAGTCAATCCGCCCCAGCAGGCCATTGAGCTCGTTGCGCGACATGCTGATGGGTTTGCCTGTCTCGCAGGTCATGATGGCGGCCAGCGCATCCAGCTCGGCCACCACGCCTGCGCGAAAGCGCGCGATGCAGGCTTTGCGTTCGGCCAGCGGCACCCTGGCCCAGGCCGTTTGTGCTGTGCGCGCTTGTGCGGCTTTGGCGGTAACCGTTGCCGCATCGTCCGCAGACAGGGTACTGAGCAATTCACCCGTAGCAGGGTTATAAACGTTCAAAGAGTTCATGGTCAGGTGGTCGATTGGGGTTGCTTGGATGATTGGCGGGCAGCATCTAAAAAATCGGCCAGCAGAGGCGCATCATCCAGTGTGCCCAGCTCGGTGCTGTGAAATTCGGGGTGCCACTGCACCGCTGCAATGTAGCTGGGCCCGGTATGGCGAATGGCTTCAATCACACCGTCTTCCGGGCAATGCGCTTCAGCCACAAAGCCTTCCGCCAGCTGCTTGATGCCCTGATGATGAATGCTATTTATTTTGTAGCTGCTTGCGCCTGTCAACAGGGCGTCCAGGCGTGTTTCAGGTACTACTTTAAGGGTGTGAAAGTGCTTGTCATAGGCTTGACCGTCGCGATGCGTCAGCGAATCTGGCAGTTGCGTGCTGATGTCCTGGTACAGCGTGCCGCCAAAGGCCACGTTGATGAGTTGCAAGCCCCGGCACACGCCAAACACGGGCTTACCTGCTGCTACAAAAGCATGTACCAAGGCTTGTTCATACGCGTCCCGAATGCGGTCGCCTTGCCAGGCCTCTTGCAGGGGCACTTCGCCATAACTGCCTGGCCACACGTCTGCACCCCCGTGCAGCACCAGGCCATCCAGCCATTGGGCATAGTCATGTACATCAACCTTGCCAGGCGCAGCGCCACCGACGGGTGAAGGCACCATGACAGGCAGCGCACCACCCGACATCACCCAGTGTGCCATTGACTGCTCAATGTATTGCAGGGTCTTGAAAGCAAAGCTGGCGCGCGCAGCGTCAGGGTGCATGAAGCAGGCGCTGATACCGATTTTGAGTTTGCCTGCCATGGCTACAACGCTGCCTTGAAGAGCATTTCAAAATCATGGGCAGTGCAGGGGCGCGGATTGGTCTGGTGGCAAATATCAAGCACGGCAATTTCTACCAGGCGCGGGATGTGTGCAGCCGTCACGCCATGTTTTGACAGTGGGCCAACCATGCCAAGGCTTTGTTTGAGCTGCTGAAGCCAGCCGACAAACGCCTTGCCGCCGCCGGGTACGCCGCAGACATGCGCCAGCGCATCAAACTTTCTAGGTGCGGCCTCGTAATTCCATGCCAGCACGGTATCAATCATTAACGCATTGGCCAGGCCATGATGCAGGTCGCACACCGCGCCCAGCGCATGCGCGCACGAATGCACCGCGCCAAGGTCTTTCTGAAAAGCAATCGCGCCCATCATGGAGGCCATCATCATGTCGCTGCGCGCTTGCAGGTTGCCAGGTTCTTTGTAGGCGGTCAGCAGCGCCGCAGCGGCGATGCGCGTGCCCTCGAGCGCAATGCCGTCGCATAGCGGGTGGTAGGCGGGTGACAGGTAACTTTCGATGTTGTGGGTCAGCGCGTCCATGCCTGTTGCGGCGGTAATGTGCGGCGGCAGACCGAGTGTGAGTTCAGGGTCAGCAAACACCACTTTGGCTAAAATCTTGGCGCTGAACACCACGCGCTTGAGGTGGGTGTCGTTCTCGCTCACCACACTGGAGCGGCCAACCTCAGAGCCTGTACCAGAGGTCGTCGGCAAGGCCACAAAATACGGCAGTTCGTTAGCGATAGGTTTGACTTGCGGATGGTCCCAAACGTATTCAAGAATGTCGCCTTCATGTGTAGCGGCAACCCCCACCACCTTGGCCACATCCAGAGCCGCACCGCCGCCAAAACCAATCACGCAGTCTGCGTTATGTGCCTTGTAGGCGGTGCTGCCGGCCATCACCTGGCTGCAAGTGGGGTTGCCAAACACCCCTGAGAACACCGCTACATCCAGTCCTGTCAGATGTGTTTGAAACTCAGCCAATACGGGCAACGCAGCCAGCGCCTTATCAGTCACGATCAGCGGACGCTTGAGACCACGCTCCAGCAGATGCTTTCCCACCAGCTTGCGTGCGCCAGAGCCGAATTTGATGGGGGTGGGGAAACTGAAGCTGGAAATAGTCATGATTGATAAGGGTTTCAATATTGGTTAAAGCAAATCAAATGCCATCACGATGCCAACAAGGTGATTCGCTTCATCTATAACAAGTAGAGGCTCTGCCTTGTCACTCAATATCGCTCTGGCATCGTCAGCAGGAGCTTTGATTTGTATTTGCGTGGCTAGGCTGAGTTTGATCTTGTTATCCTGCGCCAACTCTCCGATCGGCGTATTCAAAATTTTGGCTCGGTCTTCGCCCTTTGATGGCCCAAGTGCTTTCAAAATATCTTCCGCAGAAAGAAACTGCCATTTCTCGCCAAAGAAAATTGGCAACCATGTGAATGAGTTTTTCAGCATGATTTGCCGAGCGAATGAAAGTGGTTGCCAGCTTTCAGCCACTACCACGCTACTGACCATGAAATCAGAAACAGTATTCATATTTTGGGACAAAGCCTCTTCTGCTATCAGGGATACATCCAAGCAACCGACACCCAAGTGACGCGCATAAGCACCACTGTGAACAGCATCATTTCTTGCACGCGCAAGCCTCTTGAGCATTGACTCGACATGGTTTTTTCTATCGTTTACTACTAAAACTTCATATGCAGATGGCGCTAGAAAACTTGCCAAAGGACTAACTAGATCTTTTACAAAACTGGGCGAAGTTTTGTCTCCTTCGTACAGACGGCGACCAAGATTTTCTAGACAAACAAACACTGGCAAGTAAGCCTCCGCATCGTCCAGCAAACCAACTCGTGCCTGCCGAAAAACCCGCAAATGAAACAGCCGCTCTGGAGGGTCTAGCGTCATACCAGCATCTCCATGCCTGTGATGCGGGTTGCCTTGGCATCAAAGGTGACCGTCTGCTGGCAGCCGCGTTGCACGCCCAGTGAGGCAATCAGGGCATCGGCAAAATCAACGCCAGACTGGTCATATTCGTCAAGCGCCAACCACACTGCATTGCTTTCCTGGACTTCCAGATGGTCATGGGCCAGAAGCTGCTCTACGACCTGGATCAATTCGTCGCGCGTAGCTTTGTAGCGTGACCGCAGCACCCATGTGAGCTCTGCAAGTACAACCAAAGAAATGAATCCCGGCTGCTCACTGGAGATGCGTCGCTCCATGAAACGTTTGGCGAGTGGACCTTGCAGTGAGTCGTCCTGCGCGAAATATCGAACCAGGATATTGGTGTCAATACCAATCACTAGCGAGGCTCCTGACGTGAGCCCATTTCTTTGACCGCTTTATTCATCTCGGCAATACTCAAGGGTTTGGCTCGCCGATTTTTAAACATACCACGCAGTGACTGCAAATCGCCTTGCAGGGCGACGATCCGAAATCCGTTGCGTGCCGGCACAAACCGGATTTTGTCGCCCGTTGCCAGTCCCAGCGCATCGCGCACGACTTTGGGCATGGTGATCTGGCTTTTGCTAGTCAGGGTAGCTTCTTCCATATTGACTCCTATAGTTTGAACGCCAATGGCATTGACTTTTTGCTGGTAAGGCGGTAAATGATTTTGCCTTACTTTTGAGGTAAATACTGCCCTGTCAAATAATCTCAAAATAGCGCTTCAATTCCCAGTCGGTCACGCCGTCAAGCCACTGCCGCCACTCCCAGTCGCGGGTGGCTGCAAAGTGGTCTACAAAAGTGTCGCCCAGCCAGTCGCGCGCAATGTCTGACTGCTGGAAGATGCGCGTGGTTTCAATCAGTGTGCGCGGCGCTCTGGCAATGTGCTCTGCGCCACCGTTGGTGCCGGTAATAGGTGGCGCTGTGAGCTTGAGGCCTTTCTGAACGCCGTCCAGCCCGGCCGCAATCACCGCTGCCATCGCCAGGTAGGGGTTCACGTCGGCACCGGGGCAGCGCGTCTCTAACCGTGTCGCCTTGGGGCTGCCTGCAATCACGCGGAAACTGGCGGTGCGGTTGTCGATGCCCCAGGTCGGTTTGACGGGTGCCCAAAAACCATCGACCAGCCGCTTGTAGCTGTTGATGGTGGGCCAAATCATGGGGCCGAAGTCCATCATGCAGGCGACCTGCCCGGCGACGTAGCTCTCAAACAGCTTGCTCATTTTGCGCGGGTTTTTCGCGTCATAAAACAGGTTGTCACCTTTACCCTTGAGACCGTCAGACAAGCTTTGGTGAATGTGGCCGCTGCAGCCCGGCAACTGCTGGTTGGGCTTGGCCATGAAGCTGGGCATGATGCCGAAGCGAGAGGCGATTTCTTTGCAACCCGTCTTGAACAAAATGGCGCGGTCGGCCTGCTCCAGTGCTTCGCTAAAGCCGATGGCGACTTCATACACACCGGGGCCGGTTTCGGTATGCAGGCCTTCGATGGGCACGCCAAAGGCCAGCATCTCGTCCATGATGGCGGTGAAAAAATCACGGTTCTGGTTCATGCGCAGCAGTGAATAGCCAAACATGCCCGGCGTCAGTTGCTCCGGCCCCACGCCTTTTTTGGCGGCCCAGCTTTGCGGTGTTTCCAGAAAATTAAACCACTCAAACTCCATGCCGGTCATGGGCATGAAGCCCATTTTTTCAGCCCGCTTGAGCACGCGCTTGAGCGTCTGGCGCGGGCACACGGCATGCGGCGTGCCGTCTGCATTGACGAATTCACCGAGGAAAAATGGCACGCCATCGTCCCAGGGCACATGGCGGGCAGTGTTCAGGTCCAACCGCGCGAGTGCATCGGGAAAGCCATGCTGCCAGCCCGTGACCGAGGTGTTGTCGTAGCAGGTGTCCGTCATGTCCCAGCCCAGCACCACATCGCAAAAGCCAAAGCCACCAGCAGGGTAGGGCTCGGCGGCGCCAAAAAACTTGTCCTTGTGCAAGTACTTGCCGCGCAGCACGCCGTCGATGTCGCTGACGGCGACTTTGACTTTGGCAGCGCCAGACTTTTTGATCGCTGCCACGGCGGGGTGAATTTTGCTGGATGCTTTTGTAGCCATGTTGCTGTCCTTGTTTTATTGCAGCGCGGGCGTAGCTGACGTGATGCCCATGTCCTCAAGCGCACCTGCGATGGCGTGCACGGCTTGCGCCATTTCGCGTGGGCCAATTGCGCCTATGCAGCCCACCCTGAAAGTTTCTACTTGTGTGAGCTTGCCAGGATACAGAACGAAGCCGCGCGCGCGTGCTGCCGCGTAAAAGGTTTTGAAGTCGTAACGGCTGTCACCCGGTGCATGAAACGTCACGATGATGGGCGCTTGAATAGCGGGATCAAGAAAAGGTTTGAAGCCCAGTTTTGCCATGCCTTCAACCAGCGTTTTGTAATTACTTAGATAGCGCGCCAGACGGGCTGGCTGGCCGCCTTCTTCTTCAAACTGTGCTATCGCCTCGGCCAATGCCACCACCACATGTGTGGGTGGCGTGAAGCGCCACTGCGTGGTTTTTTCCATGTAGGCGTACTGGTCATAGAGGTCCATCGCCAGCGACTGGCTGCGGCCTGCACAGCCTTCAAGAATGGCCTTGCGAATGAACACAAAACCCATACCAGGTACACCTTCCAGGCATTTGCCACTGGCTGCGACCAGTGCGTCAAACTGCACCTTGCGTGCATCTATTTCCAGCGCAGCAAACGAGCTCATCGCATCCACAATCAGCCCCTTGCCGTGGGCTTTGCAGACATCGGCAATTTCTTGCAAGGGGTTGAGTACGCCCGCCCCTGTTTCACAATGAATCAACACCACATGCGTGATGCTTTTGTCCTGCTTGAGTTTCTCGTCAAGCGCCAGGGGTGACACCTGCGCCGCTTCATCAAAAGGCATCAGCGTGCATTGGCGGCCCATCAGGGCGGTGAGTTTTGCGGCACGCTTGCAGTAGGCACCGTTGTCAAGCACCAGCACGTGGCCACCCGGCGGCACGACAGTAGCCACAGCCGCTTCCACGCTGAAGGTGCCACTGCCCTGGAGCGGCACCACCACATGGGACTCGTGACCGTGGATGATGCTGAGCAGGCTGCTGCGCACGCTGGCCGTGACCGCGTTGAAGTCGGCGTCCCACGAGCCCCAGTCTTTGAGCATGGCGAGCTTGGTGCGCAGCGTCGTTGTTAGCGGGCCGGGGGTCAAAAGAATTTTGTCTCTGTCCATATTTTTAGTTCAATGTGAGGTCAAGCGCAGCGCAGGGCCGCCCCAAGCAAGCTTAGCCCCCTCGGGGGGCAGCGCATTACACAAAGTGAAAAGCGTGGGGGCATCATTTCCGCCAGGCTTGGGTATTTTTGTTCACCCACCACGCCAGCGCCATAAACAAAAGCGTTGCAATCGTCGATGCCATCCCAATCAGCACGGCCATCGCGGCAGCCGCCCCCATTTCACCCGCTTCATCCAGGTTCAAAATCGCAATCGATGCGACTTTGGTTTCAGGTGAATACAAAAACACCACCGCAGAAATCGTGGTCATGGCATTGATGAAAAAGTAACGCGCAATGTCGACCAGCGCAGGCGTGCAGATGGGCAGCGTTACGCGCCAGAAGGTTTTGAAAAACGGGACTTTCAACGACGCACTGACAGACTCGAACTCGCCGTCCAGGCTCTTGAGTGCCGTTACCGCCGTCAGGTGCCCGGTGGTGTAAAAGTGAACGATGGTGCAGAGCGTGAGCAAGGTTAAGGTGTGGTACAGGCCATTGAGAGGGTTGTCACGCGCATTGAAAAATAAAATATAGCCCAGCCCCAGCACCAGGCCCGGCACCGCCATGGGCAGCATGGCCAGCATGCGGACCAGGCCGCGCAAGCCATCCATGCCCTTGGTTTTTTCAAGCAGATAGGCACCGCAAAAAACCAGTGCGGTACCGAATACGGCTGTGCCTGCCGCCATCTTCAAGCTGTTGACAAAACCTACGCCGACTTCTGCATCTATCAAGCCCAGCGTGTAGTGGCGCAGGCTGGGCGTGAGGTTGTAGGGCCACAGACTGGCAAACGAGGCAAACACCGCCATGCCCAGCATGGCCAGTACCAAAAAGGCAATCGCGCAGCAGTACGCCGTCATGATGATGTCGTAGCTGCGCGAGGGCGTGGGCCGGTACGGTATGGCGCGTGCCGTCAGCATGGCAGTCTGGCGCTTGCTCAGGTAACTGTCTACGGTAAATGTGAGCACCGCAGGCAGCAACAGCAAAATGGCCACCACGGCACCCTTGGCAAAGTCCTGCTGGCCAATGACGAGTTTGAACACATCGGTGGCCAGCACATTGAAGTTGCCGCCAATGACCTTGGGAATGCCGAAGTCGGTCATCACCAGCGTGAACGTGACCAGCGCGGCAGAGATCAAACCGTATTTGGCGCCCGGCAAGGTGATGGTAAAAAACTTACGCGAAGCGCTGGTGCCCATGGCGTTGGCGGCTTCATACAGGCGTGCATCAGACAGGCTCAAGGCCGTGACCAGAATCATCAAGGCGTGCGGAAACACCGCAAAACACTCGGCCACCACAATGCCCGGCGCGCCGTAAATCTGGTCAATGCCGATGCCCTGCATCCAGCCCTTGAGCACACCCTGATTGCCAAACCAGTAAATCAGTGAAATGGCTGACAGCAGCGACGGTGCCAGAAGCGGTATCAGGGTAATACCACGAAACAGCGCCTTGAACGGCATGCAGGAGCGCGTTAACGCGTAGGCAAAACCAAACGCCAGCGGCACAGCAATCAGCGTGACCAGGCTTGACACCCAAACGCTGTTCCACAGGCTTTCAAGCAGGGCCGGGGTTTTGGCGTAGTCGATGAAGTTGTCAAACCAGACGAGCTGGCCGGTTTTGTCTTGCAGGGCTTGCTGCAAAATTGCCAACAGCGGCGCAGCTAAAAATGCCAGCAACACAAGCGCAATCAGCCCCAGCAGCAAATGGCCAAGATAGTCAACCCAATGTGTCTGCTGCTTGATGGCGGGATGCACAATGACGGCTTGCATCAAAACACCTTGATGCGCTCGGGCAGCAGTTTGAGTTTGAGAGTGGAGCCAATTTGCAGCGACTGTTCTGATAAAAAGTTCAGTGACAAATACACCGTGAGCTTGTGGCCACCCAGTGCGGGTGAGCTGACATGCACATGGCAAAACGAGCCGAGGAATTCGATTTTCTCCAGCGTCGCGTCAAACACATGCGCATCCCCTTCGGCAATCGGGCGTGCCCGCACGTCTTCGGGCCTTAGATAAACCTTCACGTCACGGTCTGCACCATCCACCATACCCACGTAAGGCAAGCACAGTGCGCCAAAGCGCAGCTCACCCGCTGTGACGCGGGCGGGCAGCACATTGACTTTGCCCACAAAGTCGGCCACAAAGGGTGAAGCCGGTTCACGGTAAATTTCCATCGGCGTGCCCACCTGCTCAATCACGCCATGGTTCATCACCACAATGCGGTCGGCCACGCTCAGGGCTTCTTCCTGGTCGTGTGTCACCATGATGGTGGTCACGCCGAGTTTTTGCTGCAACGCGCGAATTTCTTGTCGCAGACGTACCCGCTCCAGCGCATCAAGGGCCGACAGCGGCTCGTCCAGCAGCAGCAAACCCGGTGACGTGGCCAGCGCACGGGCCAGCGCAATGCGCTGCTGCTGACCGCCTGAGAGTTGACTGGGGTATTTCTTTTCACTGCCCGGCAGGCCGACCAGCTTGACCAGTTCAGTCACGCGCTTTAACGCCTCGGCTTTGGGTGTTTTGCGATTCACCAAGCCATAGGCCACGTTGTCCGCCACACTCAAATTGGGAAACAGCGCATAACTCTGAAACACAATGCCGTAGTCACGCAGTGCAGGCGGCAGGCGAGAGATGTCTTTGCCGTTTTGATGCACCTCGCCCGAGGTCTGCACGTCCAGCCCCGCAATGATGCGAAGCAGCGTGGTCTTGCCGCAGCCAGAGGGTCCCAGGAAACACACAAACTCGCCCTTGCGAATGTCCAGATTGATGTCTTGCAGCGCGGTGAAGGCACCAAACTCCTTGCGGATATGGCGGAGGTTTAGAAACAGATCCTGGTTCATGAGTCAGAGCACTGCATTGAAGCTATCTTTCAAGTAACGGCGTGGAACCGGCTTTGCCGGGCCACAGCGGTTGTCCCCCTGAGGGGGATTCCGGGCTACACGAAGTGAGCCCGAGACAGGGGGCTATCTCTTCTCGGTTTTGCTGTTGTAGCGTTTCGTCCATTCAGCCAAAACACGCTCGCGGTTTTCAGCGGCCATATTGAAATCCATTTTGACCAGACGCGCTTCGTAGTCTTTCGGTACATTGGCCAGCGGTGGTGCCAAGCCAGGCTGCGCGGTGATCGCAAAGTTTTTACCGTACAGCATCATGGCGTCTTTGCTCGATGCCCAGTCGGCCAGCTTTTTGGCGGCATCGAGTTTCTTGGTGCCCGTGTGAATCGCAAAGGCTTCCAGGTCCCAGCCCAGACCTTCTTTGGGAAAGATCAAATCAATCGGCGCGCCCTTGGCCTTGTTGGCGTTGCCACGGTATTCAAATGAAATGCCCATGATGAACTCGCCAGCCGCCGCCATGTTGCAGGGCTTGGAGCCCGAGTGCGTGTACTGCGCCATGTTTTCATGCAAACCGTCCATGAACTTCCAGCCGCCGCCCTTGCCATTGTTGTCGCCAAACAGCGTCAGCCAGGCGGTCACGTCAAAGTAGCCTGTACCGCTGGATGCCGGATTCGGCATGACGATCTGGCCTTTGTAGATCGGCTTGATCATGTCTTGCCAGCTTTCAGGCTTGGGAATGTTTTTCTTGGCTGCCTCAACGGTGTTAAAGCAAACCGTGGCACCCCACACGTCCATGCCAAACCAGGCCGGGACTTTTTTGGTGTCGCGGTACTTCATCATGATGCCGTCAAGGTTGAGTGGCGCATACGGCACCAGCATGCCCTGCTTGTCGAGCAGCGCCAGGCTCGACGCAGCAACGCCCATCACCACGTCAGCCTGCGGGTTGGACTTTTCGGCCAGCAGCTTGGCAGTAATCACGCCGGTCGAGTCACGAACCCACTTGATCTCGATGTCCGGGTAGACCTTGTTAAAGCCCTCCTGGTAGGCCTTGATCTGGTCGGTTTCCAGTGCGGTGTACACCAGCAACTGCGCTTTTTGCGCTGAGGCCAGCGTGGCAAATACCAGTAGCCCGGCCATTGAAAGCGCTTGGGCGAGATATTTGAAAGGGGTAGTCAGCTGCATAAAAAATCCTTTGTGGGAAAGCCTGCAATGTTGTGACCTGAGCATGTCAGTGGCATGACACCGTGATGACGCAACCTGTTTTCAGCTTTTCACGTCATATCAGCCCAGTTCGGATTTATTTGATGCCGACTCTTTCATCTTGTCAATTGTTTTTTGAAGATTGTTGACAATCTGCTATTTTGTGCTTCAATGCAGGGCATGAACGCTGTTTTGCATCCGACCATTGCGCTGCTCCAAAGCAGCTCGCTCACCACCGTGGTGCAGCAGGAAATAGAGCGGGCCATTCTTGTCGGCGAATACGCGCCTGGCAGCAAATTGATTGAGGCCACGCTGGCCTTCAAACTGGGTGTGTCGCGTGGGCCCGTGCGTGAGGCCTTTCGCATGCTTGAAGAGGCCGGGCTGGTACGGGTTGAAAAAAACCGTGGCGTTTTTGTGCGTGATATCCCGATTGATGAGGCTATCGAAATTTTTGATTTGCGTGCTGTGATGGATGAGCTGGTGGGCCGCCAGTTGGCGGTCAACATCACGCCGGTGCAGCTCAAGGAAATCAAGGCGCTGGTCGATTCGATGGAAAAATCGGTCAAAGCCGAAGACACCTACAACTACCACCTGCTCAACCTCAAGTTTCATGACCGCCTGGTCGAGATGGCGGGTAACCGCAAGCTCACCGAGATTTACCGCAAGCTGATCAAGGAGCTGTCGCTGTTCAGGCGCTTGAACCTGGCCGATGGCTGGCTGATGCCGATCTCCGCGAACGAGCATCGGCAAATTGTCAAAGCCATTGCCTCGGGTGATGCAGACGCGGCTGGCAAAGCCATGTTCAAGCATGTGATGGAGAGCAAAGAGCGCACGATTGACAACGATTTGCGCAGGCAGGCACGGTTGACGCAAAACCTTGCGCTTGCAAGCAAACAGGAAAGGGCCAAACGTGGCAAATAACGTGTTGAATGACGTATTCAATGTGAATGGCCGGACGTATAAGCAGCCCCGTCAGCCCACAGTGGTGGTGTGCGTCGATGGCTGCGAGCCCGACTATCTTGCGCAGGCCGTGGCCACCGGCCAGATGCCGTGGCTCAAGCGCACGCTGGCCTTGGGCTCCGGCCTGACGGCTGATTGCGTGGTGCCCAGCTTTACCAACCCGAACAACCTGTCCATCGTGACTGGCGTGCCGCCCAGCGTACACGGTATTTGCGGCAACTACCTGTTTGATACCGCCACTGGCACCGAGGTCATGATGAATGACCCGAAATGGCTGCGTGCACCCACGCTGCTGGCCGCGCTGGCTGATGCGGGCAAATCGGTGGCAGTCATCACCGCCAAAGACAAGCTGCGTACCCTGCTTGGTCACCAAATGAAGGGTATTTGCTTTTCTGCTGAAAAAGCAGACCAGGCAAACCTGAAAGACAACGGTATTGAAAACGTGCTGGCGCTCACTGGCTTGCCCTTACCCAACGTGTACAGCGCCGACTTGTCGGAGTTTGTATTTGCGGCTGGCGTGAAGATCATGCAGCAACACAAACCTGACGTGATGTACCTGTCAACCACCGACTACGTGCAGCACAAGCATGCACCGGGCACCGATGGCGCCAACTCTTTTTACCGCATGATGGACAGCTACCTCGGCCAACTGGAGGCCATGGGTTGCGTGATTGCCCTGACGGCTGACCACGGCATGAACGCCAAAGTTGCCATGGACGGCACGCCCGATGTGATTTACCTGCAAGACTGGTTTGACGACTGGCTGGGCAAATCCATTGCACGCGTGATTTTGCCGATCACCGACCCTTACGTGGTGCACCACGGCGCGCTGGGCTCGTTTGCCACGGTGTACTTGCCGCAAGGCGCTGATGTCGCGGCGGCCTGCCAGCGACTCGCTGCACTCAAAGGCATGGAGGTGGTGCTGACGCGTGAGCAGGCCGCCGAACGATTTGAGCTGCCCGCCGACCGCATTGGCGACCTGGTGGCTGTGTCTGAGCGCTTCACGGTCATCGGTACATCGGCCGCGCGCCATGACTTGACAGCGCTTGAAGTCCCCTTGCGCTCACACGGCGGCATCAGCGAGCAGCGCGTGCCGCTGATCGTCAACCGTAAGTTGCCCGGGCTTGACCTGGCACGGCGCTTTCGCAATTTTGATGCGTTTGATCTGGCACTGAATTATGCGCAATGACATCGCTGTGTACATTCGTGATCATCACCTGAACAGCATGCGCCTTGCAGGCCGCAAGGTGGGTGCAGAGCGCAGTGGTGAGCGGGTGATTGAAGTGTTCAACCCCTACACCGAGCAATTGATAGGCACGGTGCCCAAAGCCACGCTGGAAGAGGTGCAGGACACCTTTGCCAAAGCCCATGCCTGCAAACCAACGCTGACCCGCTACGAACGCGCTGCCATTCTCAATCGTGCAGCGGCCATCATCATGGAGCGGCTTGATGAGGTTGCCAGTCTGATTACTTCTGAATCCGGGCTGTGCCTGAAAGACTCGATTTACGAAGCTGGGCGCGTCAGTGATGTACTTTTGTTCGGTGCTACGGAAGTCCTCAAGGACGATGGCCAGATTTTCAGTTGCGACCTGACGCCGCACGGCAAGAAACGCCGCGTCTACACGCATCGCTCGCCGCTGCTGGGCGTGATCACCGCCATCACGCCGTTTAACCACCCCATGAACCAGGTGGCACACAAGGTGGTGCCCAGCATTGCAACCAATAACCGCATGGTGCTCAAGCCGTCTGAAAAAGTACCGTTCTCTGCCCTGCTGTTTGCCGACATTCTTTACGAGGCGGGTTTGCCGCCCGAAATGCTCAGTGTGATCACCGGTGACCCGCGTGAAATAGCCGACGAGCTCATCACCAACCCGCTGGTGGACCTGGTGACTTTTACAGGTGGTGTGGCCATTGGCAAATACATCGCGTCTAAGGCCAGTTACCGCCGCGTGGTGCTGGAGCTGGGCGGTAACGACCCGATCATCGTGATGGAAGATGCCGACATTGACGAAGCGTCCACGCTGGCAGTGCAGGGTTCATACAAAAACTCGGGCCAGCGTTGTACGGCGGTCAAACGCCTGCTGGTACATGAGGCCGTAGCTGGCGAATTTGTCGAACAGGTGCTGGCAAAAACACTGGCCTTCAAGCATGGCAACCCGGTGGACAAAGCCAACGACATGGGCACGGTGATTGATGCATCCGCCGCCATGTTGTTTGAATCGCGTGTCAATGAAGCGGTGGCGCAAGGAGCGAAACTACTTGCGGGCAACCAGCGCCTCGGTGCGCTGTATTCGCCCACACTGATTGACCACGTTTTGCCGCGCATGACGGTGGCAATGCAAGAAACCTTTGGCCCCGTGTCACCCGTCATCCGCTTCAAAAATATTGAAGAAGCGATACAGATTTCAAATGGTACGGCGTATGGTCTTTCAAGCGCTGTGTGTACCAACCGGCTCGACTACATCAACCGTTTTGTCAGTGAGCTGCATGTGGGTACCGTCAATGTGCGTGAGGTACCTGGCTACCGGCTGGAGCTCACGCCGTTCGGCGGCATCAAGGACTCTGGCCTCGGCTACAAGGAAGGTGTGCAGGAAGCGATGAAAAGTTTTACCAACTTAAAAACGTACTCACTCCCATGGATGTGAGTCTCATATTATTCATGCCATGGCTTTGACGCTGCAAGACATCGAACGCCTGTTTGAAGAACGTGGCGGCGAGCAGTACAGCGGTGAGAGAGTCACGCAACTCCAGCATGCCCTGCAAACTGCCGCACTGGGTGAAGCCGAAGGTGCGAGCGACGCACTGGTGACGGCCGCCCTGCTGCACGACCTGGGTCACCTGATGCATGACCTGGGCGATACGCCTTCACTGCACGGCGTGGACGACGTACACCAGTACCGCGCGCTGCCGTTTTTGCGCGGCCTGTTTGATGATGCAGTGCTCGACGCCATCAAGCTGCATGTCGATGCCAAACGCTATTTGTGTGCGACCCGGCCCGCGTATCATGCTAGTCTGTCAGAGGACTCAAAACGCAGCCTGCTGCTGCAAGGCGGCATCTTCAGTTACCAGGAAGCAGAAAATTTCATTGCCCAGCCGGGCGCTGAAGCGGCAGTCAGCTTGCGCCTGTGGGACGACCTGGCCAAAGATGCCGACAAAGCCACGCCGTCATTGACGCACTTCATGCAGCGTGCGCAGCGCTGCGTTAAATCGGGCAGTGCGGTTGTTGCCTGAAGTTCTGGGCCTCACCTGGCCAGTCTTTGGCGCAGTGCTTTTTGGTGCACTGCTGCATGCCAGCTGGAACGCACTGGTCAAGTCCAGCAGCGACATGTCACTCGACATGGCGGTGATTCACCTGATTGGCTCTGCCCTGGCCATCCCGCTGGTGGCGCTGGTCGGCTGGCCCCCTGTAGCAGCCTGGCCCTATATCGCTGCGTCGGTGGTGATTCATATCGGCTACTACATCGCCACCACGCAGGCCTACAAGCATGGTGACCTGGGTTTGACCTATCCCTTGATGCGTGGTGTTGCGCCCCTGCTGGTGGCTTTGTCGGCAACCTTCACGCTGCACGAAACCTTGACGCCTTTGGCATGGGCGGGCATTTTGGGTATCAGCTGCGGCGTGCTGGTATTGGGCTTGAGCCGCCACGCCCTGCATGCGCCCAAGGCGGTGGGCTTTGCGCTGGTCAATGCGGTCATCATCGCGATTTACACGGTGGTGGATGCACTCGGGGTACGTGCCTCTGGTCATGCGCTTCAATACATTGCGGCGCTGTTTTTACTCGATGGCTGGCCATTTGCACTGCTGATGTTTGCCCGCCGTGGCCGCGCCATGGGGCATTACGCGCGTCAGCGCTGGCCGGTGGCGACGGTGGGTGCGCTTGCTTCGCTGGGCTCGTATGGCATCGCGCTCTGGGCCATGACGCGCGCGCCGGTGGCCACCGTTGCTGCGCTGCGTGAAACCTCGGTGCTGTTTGCCGTGCTGATTGGCACCTGGCTGCTCAAAGAGGCCTTCACACTGCGCCGTCTGCTAGGCACCTGCGCCATTGTTGGCGGGGTGATGGCTATACGGCTCGCATCATTCTGGAGATAAAAATGGCTCTCCCAACCCATGCAGAAATCGTGATTGTGGGCGGCGGCATTGTCGGCTGCTC
>JAYWBS010000091.1:0-16754 GCA_043781295.1 Polaromonas sp. | reverse complement strand
TCCGCCCGCAAAGCGAACCCAGGTGCCGTAGCTGTGACATCTTCAAGGTAAAACTTGCCCGCCCGCCAGGTAATTTTGGCGTGCAGCCGCGACACGCGTGGGTCGTTAACAATAAATTGCGCATCAGCCACCCTGCCCAGATGAATCGGTAACGCGCTTGACGGGAAAGTAGCCTCAACATCCAGCCACGACAGCGCTATGGCACCCACCTGTGGCACTGTTTTGGCAAACGGTGATCCACTTAAACCTGCAGGTACGGTAAAAAAATCTGACAACACTTCGTTTTGCCATTCCACCCGGTAGACCATGCAGGCTTCATTGCGGCCCCGAATGTCCATGGCGCCCAGACTGCGAAACCGCACCAGTGTGTCTGATGGCAGCTCGTTGATAACCATGTCTGTTCCCAAAATCTGGTCAGGACCCGAGAGGTCAGAAAGGCGTGAGGCGACGTTCACAGCATCGCCAAAAAAGTCGCCGCCCTGCTCAATCACCTCACCCCGCGCCAGACCTATTTGCAGGCGCATTTTGAGCTTGTCGGGCCAGGTTTTGATGCGTTCGGTGTGCATGCGCTGCATGTCGGTCACAGCTTCGACGGCATCGTCGTTCTGGCTAAACACCATCAGCACACCGTCACCCAGATTTTTCACCACCTGGCCACGCTTGGCGACGCAAACCTTGCCCATCCAGTCCGTCAGGCGGGTAATCGCTTGCGTGGCTTTGGCGTTGCCCAGAGCTTCAAACACCCCAGTGCTTCCGGTTAAGTCGGCAAAGACGACGGTGACTTCTGCCATGCGTTCAGGTGATTAGCCTTGTAGTTGCGTGTGGCATTAAACTGTAACGGGTTTTAGCTGCAAAGACTTGAATTCCAGAAACTCTTCAAAACCGTAAACCCCGTTCTCGCGGCCATTGCCCGATTGCTTATAGCCACCAAACGGTGCATTGGCGTTAAACGGCCCGCCATTGATGTCTACCTGCCCCGTGCGCATGCGGCGTGCCACGCTCAATGCCTCTTCGTCTGTGCCCGCCCACACCGCGCCACCCAGACCGTAAATGGTGCTGTTGGCTATTGCCACCGCTTCTTCTTCGTCCTGGTAGGGGATGACCACCAGCACCGGGCCAAAAATCTCTTCTTGCGCCAGTGTGTCGGTCGGTTTGATGCCCAAAATTGTTGGCTGCACAAAGTAACCCGTGGCAAACGCCGGAGCCTCGGCACCGCCAGCAATTACATCTGCGCCTTCTTCAATACCTGTCTTAATAAAGCCCAGCACGCGGTCACGCTGCGTGGCGCTGACCAAGGGCCCGAGTTTGCTGGACTCGTCCAGGCTGGGGCCAATGCTGAATTTGGCAATCGCTGCTTGCGCCAATGCCTTGACCTCGTCGTAACGTGCTGCGGGTACCAGCATGCGGGTGTGGGCCGAGCAAGTCTGCCCGCTGTTCAGCATGCAGGCACCTACTGTGCCTTTGACGGCTGCTTCAAAATTGGCGCTGTCCAAAATCACGCTGGCCGATTTACCGCCCAGCTCAAGCGCAATGCGCTTGACAGATTGGCTGGCCAGCTCGCTGACACGCTTGCCGGCCCGGGTGGAGCCGGTAAAGCTGACCATATCAACCTCTGGGTGGGTAGCCAACACCTCGCCCACCACGGGGCCCATGCCATTGACCAGGTTGAACACGCCAGGCGGAATGCCTGCCTCGTGAATAATTTCAGCCAGGATCATCGCGTTAACGGGCGCTATCTCGCTGGGCTTGAGCACCACCGTGCAGCCTGCCACCATGGCGGGCGCGATTTTTAGAGTGATCTGGCTCAGTGGAAAGTTCCACGGCGTGATGCAGCCGACCACGCCAATCGCTTCGCGCACCACCAGCGAGTTACCGACTTTTTTCTCCCACTCAAAATTGCGCGCCACCTTGGCAAAGTTGCCCCAATGCCAGGCTGGGCCGCCAACTTGCACGGCACGCGCCATTTTGAGCGGCATGCCGACCTCACGGGCAATGGCCGTGGCCATTTCGTCTGACCGTGCTTTGACACCAGCGGCCACTTTGTCGAGGTAAGCGGCACGGGTTTCAACTGGCAAGCCTGCCCAGCTATCAAATGCGGCCCTGGCGGCCAGCACAGCAGCTTCAGCCTCAAGCGCGGTGCCCGATGGCACAGTCGCCATCAGTTCCTCAGTGCTGGAGTCGTACACCGGCAAGGTATCCGCCGACTGGGCTTTAACCCACTGGCCGTTGATGTAATGCGATGGGTAGTTTGTTGTGTGGTGTTTTGTGGTTGTCATATTCAGGTGTTAAATTTACAAAAAAAATGGTATTAATAACCAAAACGGCTAACACAAAAGCTAGAACCAACTTGACATTTGGTTACTAACTGTTTGATTCATATGTTGTTTCATGTTAACTAAGTCACGGAAACCCGCTTGCATTGTTGGCACAAGAGTCTTAATCTAGCAGAAAAGTAGTTTTAAATAATATCCATTTTCAGTTCACACGAGACGTTTTATGCGCTCCCTGCTTCCCTCTTTCAGCATGCCTTCATTTATGCCGCAGATCAGGACCAGCTACATGGCGCTGCTGGGCCGAACTGAGCCTACGCCCGAAGCACTGAATGCACGCACCGAGGTTATTCGCCAACTGATGCTGCGCGAACTCGGCGATTATGGTGAAAAGAAATTCCCCGCTGTCACCCGCCGCGTTCGTTACGCCCCCGACATTCAGGGCCTATGGTATGCCCGCAGCGATGTCATGGCGATATTGGCCACCACCTATGGCGAAACCCTGGCCAGGGAGAAGGTAGCTAATATCAGTGGTCGTTTTAACGGCCTGCTGCCCAAAAGCCTGACTGTCCGGGCCGGCAGCCGGGCACGCTAAACGCTTTAAACGCTTACTTTTACCGCGCTTCAATGCCGATGCCCCCATAAAACAAATGCATCCCTGCCATCGACTGCCAGCGTTACCCTGGCTCCCACAGGCAGCAGCGTCTTGGTGGTCACATGGCCAAACGGCAAGCCCGTCAGCACCCGTGCCTTGACCTGGCTTTGCAACCTGGCCGCCACCCCCGCCAGATTGAAACCACTGTCATAACCCGGCACCAGTTTGTAGTTACTGAACTGACCAAAAACAATCGCCTTTTGGCTAGCCAGCACACCGGCGTGCAGCAGCTGCGTCAGGATGCGCTCTACCCGGTACGGGTGTTCACCAACATCTTCAATAAACAGAATGCCGCCTTTAATTAGCTCAGGCTTCGGAAAGTACGGCGTACCGATCAAACTGGCCAAAACTGCCAGGTTTCCACCCCAAAGCATCGCATTTTGGATATTAAATCGACCTGTAGCCGCCTGTTTTCGGGCGCGAGCAGCTATTGAATCAGGAGCAATCAAGGTTGCGATTTTAGGCAGTTGCCAGCCCGTGCCCTCACCCTGCCCGCTTATCAGGTCATTAAAACAAGCCTCCATGATGTCGTCAGGCGGGTGCGCCGTGCCAAAGTCCTCCCCCAGCGCCGGGCCGGCCCAGGTCACAGCGCCCGTTTTAGCCAGCAGCGCCATTTGCAGCGCCGTGAAGTCGCTCAACCCCACAAACTTTGTGCCCTTGTCAATCGACTTCGCCACCGCTTTGTAATTGATAGCGGGCAGGATGCGCGTCAAGCCATAACCGCCCCGCGTGATCAGCGCCACATCAGCCCCGCTGGCGGCGGCGCGGTCAATGGCTGCCAGCCGGGTTGCATCGTCCCCGCCAAAGCGCTGGTACTTGGCCAGAGCTGCTTCGTCAATTTCAACCTCATGGCCCAAGGCCTTGAGGCGTTTGACGCCGCGCTTGAAGCTGGCCTTGTCACGCACCGCGCTGGAAGGAGAATAGATGTAGATGTGTTTTTTCACCCGTGGAGTATGCCATCCCCTACCCTGTCCAACCCTTCAATTCGACGGCGGGTAGAGTTTGATCAGCTGGTTTTGCCGGCGGTTTAATTGCGCCAACGCCAGCACGCCCAGCGGCTTGAAGCCTTTGCGCCGCATGGCGTTACCGATGGCAAACAGAATGCGCTGCTTTTTGAAGATCATCCTGAAGCCCGCCACCATGCCGGTATCGGGGTCCCAGGCTTCGATGGCTTCCGAGCCTGCGCCATTGATTTCCATGATGGAAAAAGCCTGGCCTGCGCTTAAGTCTTGCAGGCTGTCAAAACGCACGTCAAACCTGCCAAAGTGAAAGGCTGGCATGTCTTTGGCAATCGCGTCGACAGCACGGGTGAGCTGCGGCGTGATGTGGGTGCGGCCGTCACGGTAGAGGCCACCGACGCGGGTTGAGCCGATGGTTGCCAGGCGCACCACCTCGCCCGCTGCTGGTACCCGGCTTGGGTTGTAATTGGGTTCGTGACGGGGCGATTTATGCAGCCGCTGCGCACGCGGGTCTAGTGCAATCAGCTCCGCAATGCTGCGCTCGCCATCACCCGTGACGCGCGGAAAGTAACGCAGCGCCAGCCCAATGATGCGGCCTGTGTCGGCTTTGGGGTCGCGCACATAAAAAATACCAGCCTCGCCTTCTTGCGCCAAATACTGCTGCAGCACCACCATTTCATTGACCGGGAAAGCCAGCAGGTAGTCGCGCAGCTCGCCTCGATTGGCAACCAACCGCACGCCGTAGCCGCACAGGCCCAGATCGGGTTTGGCAATCACCGGGAAAGACAAGCCTGCGCCTTGCATGATCTCGCGCAGTTCTGCGCCTGTGTGGCGCTTGTGGGTTGACACCGCGCAATACGCTGCGACGCGGGACAGTGCAACAGGCCCCATACCATCAAAGTATTCGAGCTTGCCCTCACCTACCAGCCCGCCCGCCGTGATGGCCGGGTTGGCGATGGTAGGCAGCGTGAGGCTTTGGTAGCGCAGCGCCAGCCACAGCCATTGAATAGCGAGCGGAATACAAATTAACCATTTGGGCATGCGCTCCAGCGTGCTGCGCCTTGGCCCACTTGCTTCGTGATCGCCGTCGAAGAAAGCATCAACTTGCAAGTTGGCCTGCGTCACAGCGCCCCCAGCTTGCGCGTGACCGTCAAGCCGACGGCGGCAATGCGGTCTACATGCCTGTAAGCGGGTTGCTCCAGCTCTTCGCCGAACACGTCTGGGTCAATTTCTGAATACGACCAGTCAAACTGAGTATTTAGCAGCAGTGGCTGCATGTCAGTCAAAAACGCATCCACACCGCCGACAATCGCCACCCCGGTATACAGCAGCAAGCGCCCGCCGGGTGCGAGCCGGGCCAAGGCCTCTTCACCTATTCGCACGCTCAGCGCCCGGCCCAGCCGTGCGCCGCCGTGGCGGTAGGCGCGCTGGGCTGCATCTTCAAGGTACGGCGGGTTGCTGATGATCAGGTCAAACTCGCCCTTGACGGCACGTAGTGCATTGCCCAGCGCGGGTTTGACGGCAATACCTGCATGCGCTGCATTGACAGCCGTGTACTGCAAAGCCAGCGGGTTGATGTCGTTCATGGTTACTTCCAGCGAGCCGAGGCGTGCAATTTTTGCTATTTCGCGTGCTGCAACAATACCCCCTGCCCCGCTGCCGCAGCCTACGTCGAGTAAGCGTATCGGATTGCTGGCGGGCAAAAATCCACCCGCCACACCCTGCTGAATAAACCGCGCAAAGCGGTACGTGTCTGGGCCAAAAAACACAGCGTCGTCTTGCGTGGTTGGGTAGGCTGAATGCACAAACAAATCATCACCAATGCTAGCCACCCGCACAGAACTTTGAAGCACGTCACCGCGCGTTTGCAGCACACCCGCACCGCGCATGGCGGCCAGCAGCGTGCGGGTCATGCCATCGCAGGTGGCGATTTTGAAAGGCATGCTCCAGCCAAAAACATCGCGCAGGTTGGCCGCCATCTGCGTGCCCCTGTGAGCCAAAACCCGTTGATGCGTGAGCGGCGTGGGGGTGATGAAACGGTAGCCAGCATCTGCCAAATGGCGCAGCACCAGCCCCAGGGCATGGGCCACATCATCTGGCTCAAGCTGCATCAGCATGTGGCAACTTCTGCTTGCAGCTCCGTGCTGTAGCGGTCAAAGCAGCGCTGGCCACACACCAGCCGCATCAATGCGCCCTCTGCAATGTACGGCGCGCAGGCCGGGTCTGCATCAACCAGCGGGCGAATGACTTCACGAATCCACGCCCGGGCGTGCGACACATCCAGCGCGGCATGCAAATCAAAATAAGCCCGCATCCGGCCATCCAGGCCCAGGCGCTTCATGCCGATTGACACTTGCTTGACCCGGCCCGGTGCTGTCAGTTCAATCACGCCCAGCGCACCTATCGACTGGTAGGCATAGCGCCGTGTGGTGGCCAGGCCCAGCATGGTATTGCTGAGTGCCAGGGCTTGCCACACGGTGGTGGCTATGCGCGGTTGCAGGTCAAGCTCCTCGACCATGTGGTCTAGCATTTGCCCATGCATGGCGCTCTGTTTGCCGTGGCCCATTTCGTCCCAGTAGTTGCGCGCACATTCCAGCTTGGCCTGCACCGGCAACTTGACCTGGGTGTAGGCCAGCAAATCATCAAAGCCCGCCTCACCAGCGGCTTCTTGCGTTAAAAACCACCGCATCTGCGGCATGGTGGCGCTGTGCGCCAGCCAGTCAAACAAGGCGTGCTGCTGGCCTGGGCCATCGACGACCAGGGATTCAAACCAGTGGATGAATGCGTTTGTGCTGCCCAGGTTTTCTCGTAGCAGCGGCGCAATTTGTAGTCGCAGCGCTTCAAGGTAGTTACCTTCAGCGGTGCGGTATTCAAACTCGGTTTCCAAATTCGCCAGCCAGCGTGCTGTGGGCATTGCTACCGCGACGCGAGACACATTAAAGTGCGCAAGCTGCTGGTGAAATGTGTCAGGGTCGGCGTCTGGGTGTTCAAGCAATTTGGGCATGGGGCGGTGCGGCGAGCGCGCGGGCGTTGCAACAACTTATTGTGGTTTGCCCCCAAGCCAGGCTGTGTGCGGGGTAGCCCACAAGCGCTGTAGGCGGCTGCCATCAGCCTGAACACGGCAGAAAAAACGCGACGCGATGAGCGCTATATATTCAGGAGCTGCTTGCGCCTGAATCTATTGGGCTACAGCCACTTTTTATGCCTGAAAGTGGCTATTTTCAAGCAAAAGCACGCATCACAGCCCCCACCAGCCCAGCACCCAGCAGCGCAAAGGTAGGCAAAACCGTTAACAAAAAGCCAGTCGCGCGCTTGGCCGGGTCTGCCACGTAGGCTTTGGCGTAGACTAAACGCCCCACCAAATACACCACGCCCACAGCAGCAACATAAGTTTGTGGCCAGTAAGCCGCAGCCATCAACAATGCAGGCAAAAAGCAAACCAATTGCTCCAGCGTATTCATCTGCACGCGCACGACGCGCTCAAACTGCTCATTGCCCGTCATGGCGGGCGCTTTTACGCCATACTTTGCACGCGCACGACCCACTAGGATGCCGAAGATGATGAACTGGAGGATGGCTAGCAGAGCGACGATGTGGACGTAGTTCATGGGTTTCCTTTGGGTTAATGCATGTCAGTTTACTAGCCGTTTCAGGGGCCTGACACGCGTCGGCTGGCAGCACTGAGCAACAGGCGCGAGTAAAGCCTGTGAAAACCCAGCAACGCGTGGAACAACCAGCCCATGCGCTGTGTCTGCGCCCCTTGGCACGATAGCGGTACAACCGCAGAGCCAAAATAAAGCAGCGTGCAGGGTTGCTGGTCGGCCCCAGCAGCAGCATCTGCAGGTAAGGCCATCAGCCAAGACCGTGTGCGCCCGGTAAAGTCTGCCAGCAGCAGCTCTGACGAAGACTGCGCCTCAATGCGCCAGGCTGAAAACCCGGTTGCTGTACCGCCAGCCAGTGCCCTGGCATCCGCATCGGTGGCAGGCCTGGAGGCAAGGACTTGCAGTAGGGTTCTTTCAATTTTGAAAAGCGGGGATGTGTAGAAGGCTTCGATGAATACGGCTTGCGTGACTACGCCAGGTATCTGGGCCACATAACAGTCTGCATAGCCGGGCCCATCTTTGTATTTTTGGAGTAGGGAATTCAACGGTACTTCACATGGCTGGACTGTGGGCATGGTGGGATTGGGGTGGTTGACTTCGAAGAACAGCGGCACGCAATACGTGCAACTAGGCGGCAACTTTATATTGCATGTCCTTGTGATTCGAAATATTAAGAGTTCGCAAGCACGATAACCGACAGGCCCAGCGAGATAAGAAATGCAGCTGATGCAAGAAACACCGTCAATGTCCAGCCCTCGTTGACTTTAGCGAGTGGTTGCTCCGGAAGGTTGACTATCAATAAAAGGGCACCAGCAATAGGATTAGCCGGTGGCTCTGTCTTTGTATTGAGTCTGACGATGACCATGAAGATTGCGGCACAAATGGCAGCGGCTGTGGCCAAAGGCCCGAGCCACAGCAGTGGCAAAAGATAGACCGAGGCAATTCCTGCGACGATCGAAATGGCAATAGAAATACCAGTGCGGGTCATCTGTAGATACCTAAACTAATACTTACCGCATGACCTGCGTGTAAAAACGTTGCTGCAATCGTCAATCATCAGAAAAACCCAACGCGCTAAGGCTAGCGCCGCTTGCACTCACATTAAGCAACTGAACATCGTTGGTAATGAGCGTGGCTTCGTGCAGTGCGGCGCTTGCCATCACGATGGCGTCGGGAAGCTTGAGGGTTCTACTTTTCCGAAGCGCTGCAATATGGGCCATCAACGCGGCGTTGTTGTGTGCAACATCAACCACAGTGACGCGCGATACAAATTGCTGGAACAACAGGCGGTCTTGTTCGGTGAGTCCATCAAACCCTAAAAATTCCAGAACATTGATGACGGACACACCAAGCCAATCTGCTGATTGGGTTAAAGCCATTAACACTCGGTTGCCCTGCAACAAGGCAATCAGCGCGTTGGTGTCAAGCAGGTAGCGCTTACCAGGCATCACGCTGACCGCGTTGCGCTTTAACTGCATCGCCACGCCATTGCAGTTTGCCTACCAAGTCAGCAAATTCGTAACGTTTGGCGGCAGGCGCTTGCGCAGAAGCCAACGCATCGTCATCCACTACGACCAACACCCTGGCGTGTGACAAGTTGGCTGGCGGCTGGTCAAGCCAGATCAGTTCTGCACCATTCAATTCTGCTGAGAAGCTTCTTAACATTGCGAGGTCCTCTGTAAGCGATTACATCATTTTAGGCTTGGGTAAAACTTGTCGTTTTCTCGTTTGGGCGCACTTTGAAAATCACTTGCTTTCCATCTGCTACATCAATCGCTATACATTCAGTAGCTGCTTGCGCCCGAATCTATTGGGCTACAGCCAATTTTCTTACCTGAAAATGCCCATTTTCAAGCCTCAAAAGCTCCTCAACCAACATTTTGCACCCTTCCAAACCTCAAAAAAGCCATTTTTAACCATTTACAAGCATCATTTAGGCTCCTAGCCCAATAAATTCGGGCGCAAGCAGCTATTAACTTGATAGCGCTTGGTTTTGAAGCATCAAGCCCCAAACCACGCCACAGCCCGCTGCGCAATTGCCTGCCCGTGCTCTTGCACGAAGTGGCCGCCCTGCTCTAGCACCATGGGCTCACCGCAACCGCGAAGGGTGGCTTGCAGTTCCTTCATCACGCTCAGGCCCAGCACCGGGTCTTGCGCGCCTACAGCCATCAGGGTTTGGCCCGCCCATTGGTGCTGCCAAAAGTCCCGTGCCTGGCGTGACACCGCTGCGCCGTCAGCGTCTGGTGCGTCGGGCACCATGGCTGGAAAGGCCTTGGTGGCAGCGCGGTGGCCTGTATCTGGAAAAGGTGCGTTGTAGGCCGCGCACTCCAGGGCGCTCATCTGGGGGTTGCCGCGTGCAAACAGGCGGGCGATGTCAAAGCCGGGGTTGTTGGCGCACATCTCGCGCCAGGCTAAAAAGCCTTTGGAAAGCGCAACGTCGCCAGTTGCCAGCGTGGTGTTCATCACCAGCAAACCTTTGTAGCGCTGGTAGCACTGGGGAGTGGCCATGGGCAGCGTCAGGCCGAGAATGCCGCCCCAGTCTTGCACGACCAGCACGACGTTTTGCAGGTCCAGCCGTTCGATCAATTCGAGCAAGATCTGGCGGTGGGTGCTGAAGCTGTGAAAGCTGGTTTTTTTGGGTTTGTCGCTTTTGCCAAAGCCAATCAAATCAGGCACCACAACCCGGTGACCTGCTGCCAAAAACTCGGGAATCATCTTGCGGTACAGGTAGCTCCAGGCGGGGTTGCCGTGCAGGCACAGGTAAGTGACAGGGCCTTTACCTTCATCCAGATAGTGCATGCGCAAGCCGCCCAGCGCGGGCAAGTCGCTGATGTAATTTGGCGGCCAGGGGTAGCCGGGCAGATTGGCAAATGCTGCATCGGAGGTACGTAATGCGTCTTCACGTAGAGGGTGGTTTTGCATGGTGTTTTCCTGCCGGCGCTGGCTGAAAAAGTCTTTTAGCAAAGCGGCAGATTCACTCGCCAGCACACCGCCTTGCAGTGCCGTCTGGTGGTTCAACTGCGGCTGGTCAAACAGATTGATGACCGAGCCCGCCGCACCGGTTTTGGCGTCTGGCGCACCAAACACCACACGCTTGAGCCGCGCATGCAGCATGGCGCCGCTGCACATGGCGCAGGGCTCCAGCGTGACGTACAAAGTGCAGTCCGGCAGCCGGTAGTTGCCCAGCACTTTTGCTGCAGCGCGCAGGGCAGAGATTTCTGCATGGGCTGTTGGGTCGTGGCCTTCAATCGGGGCGTTGCGGCCTGTGGCTATTACCTGACCGTTGCACACCACCACCGCGCCTACTGGCACCTCGCCTGCCTGGCCTGCAAGTGCCGCCTGCGTCAAGGCGAGCTGCATGAAGTGCTCGTCCAGCGTGTCGATGGTTTGTGTTGGGCGATTCATATGCTATATATTTTATAGCTGCTTGCGCCCGAATCTATTGGACTTAAGGCCAATTTAGCACCTAAAAAAGCCTGTTTTAAGCTATTTTTCATCAGACGAACGATCTTTTGGCGGCTGCGCTGACTGCATGGCGGCATCCAGGGCCTGTTTGAACTGCTGCTGGGTTTGCTGTGGCGACGGGGCGAGCGCTGGTTGCCCGGCATTAGCTTGCGGTGCAGCCAACTGCTTTTTAACCACCACGCCAATGATGCCCAAGACCAGCAGCAAACTTAAAACACCAAAAATACTGCGCATGCTTACCTCCTACACGTCTGACGCACTGGCCAGGTGGAGTTTGTCCATCCACTGAGCCAGCGCACGTTCGTTGTCATTGCCCTGGGTGTACAGCGCATACATCGCGGCCCGTGCTTCAGGCCGGTGCTGGTTAAGTTTGACTTTGCACTGCATGCTCAAGACACGCAGCTCAAACGCCACGATGCCTGCCATCATCTTGCGCTGGTAGTCCTCGCCCAGGCCGCGCCACTGGTCGGCGTAGGCCGGGTCGTGGTCAGCTATCAGGTGCTTCAGCAAGCGGTCTTTGTCGTCAAAGCTTTCGATGATCTTCGCTTCGACTGTGCAATGCACCGCCAGGTAGTTCCAGGTCGGTACACGCGCCAGGTCGGGGTAGACGCGCGGCGTCATGTAGGCGTGTGGGCCCATGAAGGTGACGACCGCCTTGGGCCGCGCCTCCAGATAGCGCCAATGCGGGTTGGGCTTGGCGCAGTGGCCTAGCAACAGCGTTTCGCTACCCTCGGTTAGCAAGTGCAAAGGCAGCGACGTGACAAACGGCAGGCCATCATCGTCATTTGAAATAAGACTGGCCAGCGGGTTGACGCGGATCAGCTCATGGGCTGTGGCGTTGGTCGTGGCGCTGTCTTTGGCGGCGAAATGGGGCGGCAGGTACATGGTGGGCTTATTTTGCCAGTCAGAGCCATCAAAAACCAGCGCCGTTAGACTGGCAAGCCATGCAAGACGCGCTCTTTCCTGATGAGTTACCCGATGAATCGCCAGCCAAGCCAAAGCCTGGCAAGCCAGCGGTGCGACTAAAAGGCGGCCAACCAAAAGTCAACCCGCAACCACCTGATGCAGCACACATCGAACTTGCCAGTGCCCTGCCCGTGCGCGCCAGGCTGGGCACCTCGTCATGGAACTACCCCGGCTGGGCGGGCCTGGTGTGGGAGGGTAGCTATGCAGAAGCCCAGTTGTCAAAACACGGGCTGGCCGCCTATGCGCAGCACCCGCTGTTTCGCACCGTCAGCCTGGACCGCGCCTTTTACCGCCCCCTGACAGCATCGCAATACGCTGCCTATGCTGCGCAGGTGAGTGATGATTTTCGCTTTGTCGTCAAGGCCCCGGCGCTGGTCACTGATGCCACCGTGCGCGGTGAAAAAGGCCAGGCCGTGCAACCCAACCCGGCGTTTTTAAATGCTGAACTGGCCGCGCAAGAATTTGTGCAACCCGCGCTGCAAGGGCTGCAGCATAAGCTGGGCGCGCTGGTGTTTCAAATCAGCCCCCTGCCCGCTGCGCTGCACGGCCGCATGCCCGAGGTGCTGACGCGGCTGGCCGCCATGCTCAACGCGCTGCCATCACTAAAAGAGCAAGCGCCTGATGCTGTGGTGGCCGTTGAGGTGCGCGACCCGCTGTGGCTGACGCCAGAGTTTGTAGCGGTTCTGCGTGAAAGCGGTGCCACCTACTGCCTGGGCCTGCACGCCAAAATGCCACCCATTGAAGGCCAGTTGCCCCTGCTACGCGCCCTGTGGCCCGGCCCAGTGGTCTGCCGCTGGAACCTGCACCGCATGCACGGCGCGTATGGCTACGAAGACGCCGCCGAGCTGTATGAGCCGTATAGCAAGCTGGTAGATATTGATCAGGAAACTCGGGCCATACTGGCCAAAGTGGTCAATGCCACGACGCAAGCGGGCTACAACGCCTATGTGACGGTGAGCAACAAGGCCGAGGGTTGTGCGCCGATGTCTGTGGTGGGGTTGGCTGGGGAGATTTGTGGTTAGCGTTTTAAGTTACGGTAGAAATTCTCGTGGCTACCCAACAGCAGCAACACGCGCGTTTGCAGGTCGTATTCGTAAGCCAGCAAGTACACCTGATTCACGCAATCAAACTTATAGACAAACACGCCAGCCAAATCGCCCTTCTTCGCTTGCCCAGATTCTGGCTGTGAAACGATAACTGCTACAGCTTGGTCAACCGCATCTTTCTGGTTGTTATGCAAACATTTGTAAGCACGCGCAAAGCCGCTTGTCTGGATGACGCGAATCGGCATCAACGACGAAATTGACCGTGGACAAACTCGGTCATCGCTTCACGCGGCTCGTTGCGCGCTACCACCAAATCACGCACAACATCTACAGGCAAGTCAGGGTTGTCTAAAGCGGCTTTGCCCACTTTGGCCCAAAACTCAATTTGGCCGGCAATCGTGCGGAACTCCGCTGCTGCAACAGCCTTGGCTTGGTCGTAAAGATTGTCCTCAATGCGGACTGGCATTCCCATGAGTTGCTCCATTTGGAAAAGCTCTATTTTGCTACAAAAGTAGCGAAATGCAAAACAAGGTTGTCACTGGCCTCTGAAATTAAAATATCATTCCCACTCAATCGTCGCAGGCGGTTTGCTGCTTACGTCATACGTCACGCGGTTGATACCGCGCACTTCATTGATGATGCGGCCTGATACTTTTTTGAGCAGCGCGTAGGGCAGCTCGGCCCAGTCTGCGGTCATAAAGTCGCTGGTCTGCACGGCACGCAGGGCCACCACGTAGTCGTAGGTTCGGCCGTCGCCCATCACGCCTACGGACTTGACGGGCAAAAACACGGCGAAGGCCTGGCTGGTGAGCTGATACCATGTTTTGCCTGTGACTGCGTCTTTGAAGTTGTGCAGTTCTTCGATAAAAATCGCATCGGCGCGCCTCAGCAAATCGGCGTATTCTTTTTTAACTTCACCCAAAATACGTACGCCCAGGCCGGGGCCTGGAAACGGGTGGCGGTAGACCATGCCCTCGGGCAGGCCTAACGCTACGCCAAGTTCGCGCACCTCGTCTTTGAACAGTTCACGCAGCGGCTCCAGCAGCTTTAAGCCCAACTGCTCGGGCAGGCCGCCGACGTTGTGGTGGCTTTTGATGACCACTGCCTTTTTGTTTTTGCCGCCGCCGGACTCGATGACGTCTGGGTAAATGGTGCCTTGGGCTAGGAACGTTGCTCCTTTATTCGTAGCTGCTTGCGCCCGTATCAATTGGGCTTGAGCCTTAAATACCTCTACAAATTCGCGCCCGATGATCTTGCGTTTGGCTTCGGGTTCGCTCACGCCTTTGAGGTGGCCAAGGAATTGCGCTTCCGCATCCACCCGAATCACTTTGGCGTGCAGCTTGCCGACAAACATGTCCATCACCATGTCGCCTTCGTTCAAACGCAGCAAGCCGTGGTCAACAAACACGCAGGTGAGCTGGTCGCCAATGGCGCGGTGAATCAGCGCCGCAGCGACTGACGAATCAACCCCGCCCGACAGGCCCAAAATAACTTCTTCATCGCCCACCTGCTGGCGGATTTTCTCAACCGCTTCTTCAATGTAGTCGCCCATGATCCAGTCGGGGCGAGTACCGCAAATATCTAAAACAAAGCGGTTCAATATCGCCTGGCCCTGGGTGGTGTGCGTGACTTCGGGGTGAAACTGCACCGCGTAAATTTTGCGTACTTCATCGGCCATGCCGGCAATGGCGCAGCTGCTGGTCGATGCCATCAATTTAAAACCGGGCGGCATGGCGGTGACGTTGTCGCCGTGGCTCATCCACACATTCATCATGCCGTGGCCATCAGCCGTGGTGAAGTCGGCAATGCCGTCAAGCAGTGCGGTGTGACCGTGGGCGCGCAGCTCGGCATGGCCGAATTCGCGCTTGTGGCCGCCTTCCACCGTGCCGCCCAATGCCTCGGCGATGGCATACATGCCAAAGCAGATGCCGAGTACCGGGATACCCAGTTCAAACACGGCCGGCGGTGCGCGCAGGGTGTCGTCTTCCCACAGAGATGCGTGGCTGCCCGACAAAATCACGCCTTTGAGCTTGCCGTCTTTGGCGTAATCGCGTACCCAGTCGCTCGTCACGTCGCAGGGATGGACTTCACAAAAAACATGGGCCTCGCGCACACGGCGGGCGATGAGCTGGGTGACTTGACTTCCGAAGTCCAGGATGAGGATTTTCTGGTGTTGCATAGGGTTTTATCAATCGCCGCAGGTCGTCTAAAGGTTAAAGGCAATTTTCCGACGGGCCGCCCCCAGGAAAATTAGCCCCCTCGGGGGCAGAGAGCTACACGAAGTGAGCGAACGTGGGGGCCAATCAGTCTGCCCGGTAGTTGGGTGCTTCTTTGGTGATCTGCACATCATGCACATGGCTTTCACGAATACCTGCCGAGGTAATCTCGACGAACTCGGCTTTGTTTTGCATGTCTTCAATCGTGGCGCAACCGCAGTAGCCCATACTGGCGCGCAGGCCGCCAGCCATTTGGAACACGATGGACACCATCGAACCCTTGTACGGGACGCGGCCCTCGATGCCTTCGGGTACCAGCTTGTCGGCATTCGGGTTGCCGGTGCTTGATTCTTGAAAGTAGCGGTCGGCGCTGCCCTGCTGCATGGCACCGATGCTGCCCATGCCCCGGTAGCTTTTGTAGCTGCGGCCCTGATACAAGATAACTTCGCCGGGCGCTTCTTCAGTGCCTGCAAACATGCCGCCCATCATCACGGTGCTGGCACCCGCCGCTATCGCTTTGGCGATATCACCTGAATAGCGAATGCCGCCGTCACCAATCAAAGGTACACCCGTGCCGCGCAAGGCGGTGGCCACGTTGTCAATCGCCATGATTTGCGGCACGCCTACACCTGCCACGATGCGGGTGGTGCAAATGCTGCCGGGGCCGATGCCGACTTTGACGCCATCAGCGCCTGCCTCAACCAATGCCAGCGCCGCCGCACCGGTGGCTATGTTGCCGCCAATCACGTCGATGTGCGGGTAGTTTTGCTTGACCCAGCGCACCCGCTCGATCACGCCTTTGCTGTGGCCGTGGGCGGTGTCCACCACGATGGCATCTACGCCAGCTTTCACAAGCGCTTCAACCCGTTCTTCAGTGCCCTCACCCACGCCGACTGCCGCACCCACGCGCAACTGGCCCCGCGCGTCGCGTGCAGCATTCGGGAAGGTGGTTTGTTTGGTAATGTCCTTGACGGTGATCAAGCCTTTGAGCTCGAAGTCGTCGTTGATCAGCAGCACACGCTCCAGGCGGTGCTTGTTGAGCAGCGCCTTGGCCTCTTCAAGCGAAGCGGTTTCTGAAATGGTGATTAATCGTTCGCGCGGCGTCATGATGGTGCTGACGGGGACGTCCATGCGCGATTCAAAGCGCATGTCGCGACCAGTGACGATACCGACAACCTTACCGCCGTCAATCACTGGAAAGCCCGATATGCCCAACTGCTCGCTAAGCGCCATGACCTGGCGCACGGTGTGGGTGGGTGTGATGACCACCGGGTCACGCAAAACGCCGCTTTCATAGCGCTTGACCCGCGCCACCTCAGCGGCCTGCTGCTGGGGCGTGAGGTTTTTGTGCACAATGCCAATACCGCCTTCTTGCGCGATGGCAATGGCCAGGCGGGCTTCAGTCACGGTGTCCATGGCGGCTGACACAAGTGGCAAATTCAGGCGAATATTGCGTGAAAAAAAGGTAGAAAGTGAGGCGTCCTTGGGAAGGACCTGGGAGTACGCTGGCACCAACAATACGTCGTCGAAGGTGAGCGCTTTGCCGAGTAGGCGCATAGGTAAAGCTCCAAAAAT
>JAYWBS010000090.1:0-16798 GCA_043781295.1 Polaromonas sp. | reverse complement strand
GTGCGAAGGCCTGCGCCAACCAAAAAGACCCACACCATGAACTCAGCCACCATCGTCCAGAAACTCTGGAACTACTGCAACGTGCTGCGCGACGACGGAATGAGCTACGGCGACTATGTGGAGCAGCTTACTTACCTGCTGTTTCTCAAAATGGCAGACGAACGCAGCAAACCGCCGTTTAACCTGAGTGGTGAATCACCCAGCCCGATATTGAAGGGCTATGACTGGCCGTCGCTGCTGGCCAAAGACGGCGACGAGCTTTTTGACCACTACCGCCACACGCTAGAAAAGCTGGGGGCTGAGAAGGGCACCATTGGTCTGATTTTTGCCAAGGCTTTAAACAAGTTTCAAGACCCGGCCAAGCTGCGCCGCTTGGTGGTGGATCTGATTGATGGCGAAAACTGGTCAGCCATGGGTGCTGACGTCAAAGGTGATGCCTACGAGGGCCTGCTTGAGAAAAACGCGCAAGATACCAAGAGCGGTGCTGGGCAGTACTTCACCCCGCGCCCGCTGATTCAAGCCATGGTGGATTGCATTGCGCCCAAGGCGGGCGAAACGGTGTGCGACCCAGCGTGCGGCACCGGCGGCTTTTTGTTTGCCGCACACAACCATGTGGCCGATCACAACCCCAACCTGACGCGCGAGCAGAAAAAGCACCTGAAGGAAAAAGCTTTTGTGGGCTACGAGCTGGTGCAAAGCACCGCCCGCCTGGCCGCCATGAACATGATGCTGCACGGTATTGGCAGTGATAAATCGGTACCGATTGTGGTGGCCGACGCACTGGCCGCTGACCCAGGCGAGCGCTTTGACGTGGTGCTGGCCAACCCGCCGTTTGGCAAGAAAAGCAGCACCATGATCACCGGCGCTGAAGGCAAGGTGACGACCGAAAAAGACGTGATTGAGCGTGACGACTTTTGGGCGACCACCAGCAACAAGCAGCTCAACTTTGTGCAGCACATCAAAACGCTGCTCAAGCAGCATGGCCGTGCGGCTGTGGTGCTGCCTGACAACGTGCTGTTTGAGGGCGGCGCGGGCGAGACCATTCGCAAAAAGCTGCTGCACGAGTGTGATGTGCACACGATTCTTCGTTTGCCCACCGGCCTGTTTTACGCGCAGGGCGTGAAGGCTAACGTGGTGTTTTTTGAGCGCAAGCCGGCCATTGAAACACCGTGGACCAAAAAGCTGTGGATTTACGACCTGCGTACCAACCAGCACTTCACGCTTAAAACTAATCCGCTGCGGCGTGAGCACCTGGACGAGTTCGTCAAGCTCTACAACCCGGCCAATCGTCATGACCGCAAACCAAGCTGGACACCGGAAACGCCAGAAGGCCGCTGGCGCGCCTACGACTACGCCGACCTGACAGCGCGAGACAAGGCAAGCCTGGACATTTTCTGGCTGAAAGACGACAGCCTGGCCGACAGCGACAACCTGCCGCCACCAGACGTGATTGCGCAAGAAATCGTGGACGACCTGGAAGCGGCGCTGGAGCAGTTTCGCCTTATTGCTGGTGACTTGACGGGTGATTTGGTGGGTGATTCTGCGCTGTAGACCAATAAATACATGCGCGAGTAGCTATTAATTAAATAGCGTCTTATTTGGATTAAACCGCTGAACCCACCACCCGCACCAGGGCTTTACCCGCCAACCAGGCCTCCAGGCATTCGGTCACGCCAGCCGCAAAGCGCTGGTACACCGGCTCGGTGACAAAGCCCAGATGCGGTGTGAGCAGCACGTTGGGCAACTGGCGCAATGGGTCGCTCATTGGTAGGGGTTCTGTGTCAAACACGTCGAGTGCGGCCATGCCGGGCTGGCCTTTTTTGAGTGCATCGACCAGCGCTGCGCCATCGACCAGTGCCGAGCGTGAGGTGTTAACCAGCAAACTGCCGGGCTGCATCAGTGCCAGCTTGTCGGCGTTCAGCAACTGCAAGGTGGAGGCTATGGCGACCAAATGCAGGCTGACGACTTTTGAGGTGGCCAGCAGCTCGTCAAGCGGTACAAAAGTAGCGCCCTTTTCTTGAGCGCGTTCGGCCGTCATGCGGGGGCTCCAGGTGACGACTTTCATGCCCAGTGCGTTGCCCACTTTGGCCACGCGCCCGCCGATTTCACCCAGGCCTATCAGGCCCAGGGTTTGGCCGTGCAGCACGCCTGCCAGCGGCTCAGCACTGCTTGAGCGCCATTGGCCGCGTCGCAGCAGGGCGGTTTGTTGTTCCAGCTGCCGGGTGGCGGCCAGTATCAGTGCCCAGGTCAGCTCGCAGGTGCTGTCTTTGGATGGCCCCCACTCGGTGTGGCTGACGGGTATGCCTTTCGCGGCAAAGGCGGTAAGGTCTATCGTGGAGTTACGCGAGCCGGTAAACACCAGATAGCGCAGCTTGGGCAGTTGGGCCAACAGCGCGGCATCAAACGGGGTGCGGTCACGCACCAGCACGGCTACGTCAGCGTCTTTTAAGGCTGCCACCAGTGCCTCGCCCTGCAGTGGCAGGTGGTGCACTGTCACGTCGGCTTGCGCGTCAATCGTTTGCCAGTTGCCCAGGCGGCGCAGGCCTTGTTCCAGGTCGCCCAGAATGGCGATTTTGGGGCGTGTGATGGTTGACGTCATGGTTATTTGGCCTCTGGCACAGCCAGGGCAACCAGCGCGTTGACGTTAGCGGCGTTGCCGATGGCCCAGCAGGCGTTGATGAGTTCGCTGGTTTGGCCAGCGCCCAAAATCGCGTCCGACAGGCCCTGAAACTTGGCTTCAAGCTGCGCGTCAGTCATGGGGTTTTTAAGCGAGCCAATGGCGTGCTCAACAAACACGTGCACGCGGCGGCCATCGAGCAGCACGGCCGTCACGTCGGCGCTGGCTTCGTCGATCGAATCATCGACCGTGGCCACCACTTTGCGGCGCAGGGCCACCATGTCGGGCCGGGTTACCACGGCGTCTGAAAACTCGTCTTCAGCCGCGTAGCCAAAGGTCAAACCCGCCGCACAGCCGTGGTACACGCTGAACTTGGCTTGCAAGCCGTCTTGCGGTTCTTTTTTACCTGTCAGTTCGAGTACCAGTGAATGCACTTTCAGCTCAATGCGCTCGATCTGGTCTGGCGTGACGCCCTGTTTGCCCAAAATTTGACGTATTTGCGCGCAAGCGTCAATGCTGGGGTGAATCACAATGCCGCAGGCAAACGGTTTATAGCTGTTAAATGAAATCTCAAAACGCTGGCCCAGCTCGTCGGTGATCTCGCTCCAGTCGTTCTTGGTCGATATGGTTTGCATCATGCCGCGTGGCGCTTCCAGTGCCTTGGGGCTGGCGGTAAAACCTTTGCTGGCCAGCAGGGCAGACATCAGGCCCGCACGCGCCGCGCCGCCAGGGTGAAAGGGCTTGGTCATGGTGCCAAACTGCTCGCGCATGCCGATGGGCTGCGATGCGGCAATGCCCAGCGCCATGGCGGTTTGCGCAACGTCGAGCTTAAGCAAACGCGCACAGGCAGCCGCCGCCCCAAGAGTACCGGTAGAGCCGGTGATGTGCCAGCCGCGGTCGTAGTGGTCAGGGTACATGGCGTTGCCCACGCGGCACGACACGTCAATGCCAAGCACCAGTGCGTCAATCACTTCACGGCCCGAATTGCCCAAATGCTCGGCCATGGCCAGCACGGCGGATGCGACTGGCCCGGCCGGGTGGATGATGGTTTTAAGGTGCGTGTCGTCAAAGTCAAAGGTGTGCGACGTGATGCCGTTGATCAGCGCGGCGCTGGCCATGTCAACTTTCTCGCTGCGACCCAACACGCTGGCTTGCGCTGCGGGTTGCAGCATGTTGACCGCTGCCAATGCTGCGTCTGCTGCCTCGTGGTGGGCGGCACCCACGGCGCAACCCAGCCAGTTCATGAAGGTGCGGTGCGCTTCGTGGTCAACCGCATCGCTCCAGCCTTTGGACGGGTGGGTAGCGACAAACTTTGCCAAGATTTGCGTGATGGGTGGAGCGTTGTGGTCAGCGGTGACCTGGGTGTTGCGGGCCATGTAAAGAGTGTCCAGTTGGTTAAAGATAAAAGGGAAAATAAAAGTAAAAATTTGCTATTAAATAAATAGCTGCTTGGGCCCGAATCTATTGGGCCACAGCCATATTTTGTAGGTATTTTGAGGGTTTTTGTGTTTTTTTAGCTACTTTGGGCTATTCCAGCTCAATCTTGCGGTCTTTGGCCAGCTTGGTCCAGCGTGCGATGTCTGCCTTGATGAAAGCTGCAAATTGCTCGGGCTGCATCACCATGGGTTCAATCGCTTCGACTGAGAGCTTGTCGCGCAGGTCAGGCGCGCGTAGCACCACGGCCAGTGACTCATTGAGCTGTTTGACGACAGGCGCGGGTATGCCAGCCGGGCCGACCACGCCGTACCACTGCTGCGCATCAAAACCCTTGAAGCCTGACTCATCAAGCGTAGGCAAGTCTTTGAACTGTGGGTGCCGCGTCAAGCCCGTCACCGCCAGTGGCCGTACCCGACCCGAGCGAATGTGTGGCACGGCAGCAGCCAGGCCAGGGAACATGGCCTGCGTTTGGCCGCCCATCAAATCTGTGAACGCCGGTGCAATGCCCCGATACGGGATGTGCACCATGAAGGAGTTGATCTGCTGCTTGAACAGCTCCATCGTCAGATGCGTCAGCGAGCCCTGGCCGGCCGAACCATAACTGACCTTGCCGGGGTTTTTGCGCACGTAGTCGACGAACTCCTTGACGGTGGTAACAGGCAGCGCGCTGTTGACCACCAGCACATTCGGCGTGGCCCCAATCATGCCGATGGCCGTGAAGTCTTTGACAGCGTCATAGGGCAGCTTGCGCGTGGCCGGGCTGGTGCCATGGGTGGCTACGTAGCCCTGCATCAGCGTGTAGCCGTCAGGCGCAGCTCTGGCGGTGGACTGGCAGGCAATCACGCCGCCACCGCCGCCCTGGTTGTCCACCACGAAGCTTTGCTTGAGCTGGTTGCCCCAGCGCTCAGTGACGGTGCGGCCTACCATGTCGCTGCCGCCGCCAGCGGCCACGGGCACGATGTAGCGAATGGGTTTGGTGGGGTAGGTGGTTTGTGCGCGTAGCAGGCCTGGGGCGTGGACCAGGGCAGGCGCTGCCAGGAGTAAGGTGCGTCGTTTCATCAGCTTGTCTTTTGTCTCTCGTGTTGTTGCTATCAGCGCTTCAAACCTGCCCGGAGCTAGACCTGTCAGGGCAGTCGCTTGTCGCTTTGAGGCTCTTTAATCTCGCGCATCTCAACGTCTACCACGTCACCAGTGCTCGCGTTATCGTCACGTTTTGCCGCGCCTGGCCACATGCCGCCAGGTGAGAATTTTTGAAACTTGCCGAACACCATGGCGGGCGCTGGTTTTTGGCCTGTGATGAGCGATTTGAGCAAACTGAGCACCACCACCACCAGCGCGGCTGCCAGCAAGCTCAGGGCAAAGACGAGGCCGAAAGCGGCCAGCACAAGCTTGATGATGAAGCGCAGCAGTCGGTTGATAAAGTTTTGCATAACAAGCAAATGGCAGCTAAAACACGATTATCAAGCTACTTTAAATTTACCAGCAGCATCCAGGCAGTTTTACCAGGCCAGGCCCAGTTTGCCAAAAAGCTTGCTCAAAACAAACAGCGGCCCCACCCACAGGTATTGAATGTCTTCAAAAAACGAAGGCTTTTTGCCCTCCATCTTGTGGCCAATAAACTGCAAAATCCACGCACCCACAAAAATCACCACTGAAATCGGCAGCACGTTGGCACCCATCATCAGCACCACGCCAATCGTCAGCGCTGACCACACCACCATGGTGACAAAAAATACCACAGACAAGCGTGCGTAGTACACCATGCTGGCTGCAATAAAAGCATAGGCCACATAGGGGTGCACCGCAAACAGCATGCCCACCAGGCTCAGCATGATGAGCGGAATGGCAATGAAATGAATCACCTCATTGCCCGGATTTTGGTGGCTATCGCCGTAGTGGGCGATGAGCTGGTCCACGCGGCGGGGCTGTTTGTTTGCGGATTCAACAGTGGTGGTCATAAGGATCCTGATTGGCTGATGTAGTTGTACTTTAATCCAGAGGCTCTTCACAGCAAGCCACAAAAGTGGATTTGGGACTTTGAATCGCTCCGGTTTTTGAGGCGGCTCCAACCTTTGAAAAGATGGGGCCACTTCGCCTTTGATTCGCCAGTAATGCTCAAGTCATCGATTCAGCTAGTCGAATCTCGCCGCCAGCCTCCTTGATTGCATCTACCATCAGCTTTCTAATGGACAACACAAACTGCGACGCAGATGCGGTCATTACTGTGTCTGGCAAAGGTGCCGCAGCTTCGTAAATATTCCGTAATGCGTTTGATCTATAAGTGGCAGATCCTCTGCCTTTGAATTCGAATGCTTTACGCCATTCTCCGAGCTGTAGGCGAATCATCCGATCCAACGCAATCTCGTGTATCTCACTAGAGATATTTCTTCGCACGCGAGATATTGCGGCTTCTGCCTGCGACTCGTCAATCGGTGTCGTTGTCCACGCAGTTGGTTTATCGAGAAACAAAGAGATCGATTCGGATAGCCTAGCGACTAAGTCAGAAACTGGACGCAACGAGTCGTATTCCTCGCCCATTTCGCCTGCGATCCGTCTGTTCAAAGCCTTGATTCGGTTGTAGTGCTCACGATGTGATCCGCTGTAGCTTACTAAGCCAAGTTTGGCCATCCATGGCCCTAAGAACTTAGTAACAGCGTCGCGAACTGCAAAACCGATACCTGTTGGGTCGTAAATGGGTGCTGCATCTGGTGGTATGACTGGCTCGATAGACTTTTCAAATAGGCTTATCAGTCTCGTCAGTTGTGACCTGACATATTCGGCCGATTTTGGAGGAAGTTTGTCATTTCGTCGTTCAATTCCACCCAACATGAAGCAACGGTTCAAAAGCGTTTGCTCGACTGCTTTCGCAACTGGCGCGCCAATGATGTCGCGAAGGCTGGAGATTGCTTGAACGACAGAGCCCATAACATGCGCGCGTTTGTCGTCTAGGCTTCGCAGGTTGTCACCTTTGATTTGATCGAAGTGAGTGAAGGCGATTGCCAGCTTGTGATGATGTCCACTAGAAGCAACTATGCGTAACACTGATTGCGGAGCTGCAAGCATAGGTTGCTGTGCGTTATCCACCAACAAAATTACATCTGCTAAACCGAATTTTCTAGTAATTTCTGCAGGGACGCTAGTCGAAGAGTCGGGTGTGTGACCTAACCCCTGCCCGTCAATAAGCACAAGTTTAGGTTGCAATTCAGCAAACGACGGAAACAATGGACCTTTCACTCGAATACCCTGAACAATAGGCGTCAGTAATCGACCGAATTCTGGCCAGTAGTTGCTTGAGAACCAACGCACCTCGCGGATGAATTCGTCCCGGTTGTCACAGCTGAATTGCCAGTTTTCGGGCCAACCCGAATTGGCTCGATGAAGATTGCCTTTGGCGATAGCATTAAATCGAAGTTGGATTTCAGACATCAGATCAATAGTCGTGTCGTAAAAAAGCTCAGCACAGTGAGTTGATTGATCAAAGATAGCCTCTTCAAACCAGGACTCGATTGCGTCCCTATCTGTCAATAAAAAATTATCAAAATCAGTGCCTAGTTCGCTGCGAAGGTGTTTTTCTGCATTGGCTGCAATCACTTTGATACATTCAACAAATTCCATGAGGCGCACTGCACCTTGTTCGTTATCTATGGTTGTTAATGCAGTTTGATCTTGCTCTTCATCAAAAGAGAATTCGTCCTCGTCTACAGAGCTTTCTGGCCACGCGCCCAGTACATAGCTCAATCGGAATTTTTGATCGCTATGGCTAAGTAATCGTTCTGCAATTTTTGCATCTGCCAGGCCGTCAAACGCTGCCAAGCTGGCCGCCATCAGGCATTCCTCTACATAAGTTTGAATCTGAAATTCTGAGAAAAAAGTTATCACGGCGGAGAATGACCCGGTAGCTTGTATTGCTTCCAAATCGGCAATAGTGGTTTTGGCCGGTGCGGTTGACGGGAAGCGATCAATATCTGGATCAGAACCAATCAGCTGCCGAACTAGTGATGTCTTGCCGGCACCCGTAGTTCCGACGAACAATATGCGTGCATAGCCCTCTTCGGCTCCTGGCATAGGAATGACTTTTTCGCGAACCGCCTCTGGCGAAAAACGCCCGGCTTGCAAATCGTCAAAAAAGGCGTTGACTACTATCTTGTCAAAGTTAAGTTCGGCTTCCGCACGCTTCCCAGCGCTCCACCAAGATTCGTTTCCGAGAAGCGCATTCATCTGCCCAACTAGTTTGTCTGCTTGTGCTGCGTCCTCGGTGCCTAGGCCGCGATGCCTCTTTTTGCCTGGCTTTCCTTTCCCGTCCTTTAGTAAAGGGTGACGAAAGCTAATTGCCCAACCGGGTCGATTTTGGCTTTGTGATTTGGATGCTGAGTATTGAATTTTCATGGATAACTCCTTTTGTAATTTCGTTGTTCCGCGTTGTTCCAAGAATCATAATGAGATATTTTATATTCGTCAATTATTTTTGGTACAGCGTGGAACAGTTTTGATTTGATTCGCGATAACAGGTAAAACAAGGCGAATATCTTGGGTTTAGTTGATTGGAGTCGCGTTAAAGTAGTTTAAAAGCTACAATAGGCCATGATCGAATTACGCCGCTATCAGCTTGCAGATCAAAGCACACCGGTCACTGACTGGTTGCAAGCTTTGCGCGACGTGCGAGCGCGGGCGCAGATCGAAGTCCGCCTGCGTCGGGTATCGACTGGTAATTTTGGTGACTGCAAGTCGGTGGGCGAGGGTGTCTCGGAACTGCGGATCGACTTGGGGGCTGGTTACCGGGTGTATTACGCGAAGCACGGGCAAACGCTGATCATTTTGTTATGCGGTGGTGACAAGAGTTCGCAGCAAAACGACATTGCACATGCCAAGGACTACTGGGCAAACTGGAAACGGAGAAATTCATGAAAAAAGCGATGACAGCATCGGTGTCTCACATTGAAGAGACCATCAAAGAGTTGCGTTCAGACCGGCAGTTTGCCGTTGAGTATTTAAAAGCAGCGCTAGAAGAACTGGATGACCCCAACAACCGTGCGGCAGGTCTTTTGGCTTTGCGTGATGTGGCTGAGGCTTATGGTGGTCTTGGCGCTGTTGCCGCGCAGGCCGGTATCAGTCGGGAGGCTCTTTATCGCTCTTTGTCTCCAAAAGGGAACCCGACCTTGAAGACTTTGCTGGCAGTACTTAAGACTGTGGGAATGCGACTTTCGGTGGAGCCTGAAAATCATGCGCATGCGTAAATTCAAAAAAGCGTTGAATCAGTTTTTCAATTCAGCAAAGCCTGCGCAAACTCCCGCGCATTGAATGTTTCCAGGTCATCGAGCTTTTCCCCCACGCCAATAAAGTAAACCGGCACTGGGCGCAATGATGGCGTTGCCTGACGCTCTTTTGCCCACAGGGCAATAGCGGCTAACACGCCGCCTTTGGCCGTGCCGTCCAGCTTGGTCACGACGAGGCCAGTTAACTGCAACGCCTCGTCAAAGGCCTTGACCTGGCTCAAGGCGTTTTGGCCGGTGTTGCCGTCAATGACCAGTAATATCTCGTGCGGCGCTGTGGCATCCGCCTTCTGCACCACGCGCTTGATCTTTTTCAGTTCTTCCATCAGGTGCAGTTGCGTAGGTAGTCGGCCTGCGGTGTCTACCAGCACCACGTCTTTGCCGCGCGCCTTGCCTGCGGTCACGGCATCAAAGGCCACGGCGGCCGGATCGCCCCCTTCCTTGCTGATGATCTCAACGGTATTGCGGTCAGCCCACACGGCCAACTGCTCGCGTGCTGCGGCGCGAAAGGTGTCGGCAGCGGCCAGCAATACCGATGCGCCTTCTGTAGCGAGGTGCTTGGTCAATTTGCCAATGGAGGTGGTTTTGCCTGCGCCGTTTACGCCGGTGACCATGATGACGGTGGGGCTCTGTTGGCCTATGACCAGAGCCTGTTCCAGCGGTTTTAAAAGCTGTGTGAGCGCTTCAACCAAAATATTTTTAACAGCTACCGGGTGGGTCACACCTCTGGCGGCTACGCGGCTTTTGACTTCATCGAGCAGATACGTGGTGGCTTTGACGCCCGTGTCAGCCATCAGCAACGCGGACTCGAGGTTCTCATACAGCGCATCATCGATCTGCGTACCGCTAAATACACCGGAGATGCTGGAGCCGGTTTTGCGCAAACCCGATGTAAGCTTGGCAAGCCAGCGTTCGCGCTCTGCGGGGAGGGCCGCAATTTTGTCAATATCCAGCGGGGTGACCAGCGCGCTGCCTATCAAGCTTTGCTCGGGCTTGGCGGGTGCTACGGTTGCTGGGGCTGCGGCCGGGGGAGATTTTTTCTTGAAGAAACTGAACATTGCGTCTGCTTTTAAGTCACACCATTCTATGAAACCAAAACACCCCCTTGCTTTGCCCATCGCTTACCCCGTCATATTGTCAGCTGCCATGTCGCTGCTTGTCATGACTGCATCGGCCCAGACGGTCTCAAAAGTCGAGCAGTTCACACTCAGCAATGGCTTGACCGTCATCGTCAAACCCGACCGCCGCGCACCGACTGCCGCCCACATGTTGTGGGTTCGCGTGGGTTCCATGGATGAGGTCGATGGCACGTCAGGCGTGGCGCATGTGCTGGAGCACATGATGTTCAAAGGCACAGCCACCATCAAGCCGGGCGAGTTTTCACGCCGCGTGGCGGCCCTGGGTGGGCGTGAAAATGCCTTTACCAGTCGCGACAACACGGGCTTCTACCAGCAAATACCCAGCAACAAACTTGAAGACGTCATGCGCCTGGAAGCCGACCGCTTTGCCAATAACCAGTGGCCTGACGATGAGTTCAAGCGTGAGATTGAAGTCGTCAAGGAAGAGCGCCGCTCACGTACCGAAGAGTCCCCGCGCGCGCTGATGTATGAGGCGGCTGGTGCGATGACTTTCACCGCATCGCCGTACCGCCGCCCCGTGGTTGGCTGGATGAGTGACCTCGATGCCATGACGCCGCAAGACGCACGCGACTTTTACAAACGCTGGTATGTGCCGGGCAACGCGGCTGTGGTGGTGGCAGGCGATGTGGATGTGGCTGAAGTCAAACGTTTGGCCGAGAAGTATTACGGCCCCATAGCTGCACGCCCCGTGCCCGTGCGCAAGCCGCGCGACGAGCCTGTGCAAACGGGCATACGGCGGCTGGACTTTAAAGGTGTGGCCTCGCAAGCCTACGTCAGCCTGGCGTTTAAGGTGCCTAAATTGCTGGCATCAGATTTGACGGACGACAAGGGCGGCCGTGACGCGCTGGCCCTGACCGTGCTGGCGGCGGTGCTTGACGGTTACAGCGGGGCTCGCCTAAACCGTGCGCTGGAGCAAGGTGAAGGGCGGGTAGCCGACAGCGCTGGCGCATCGAATGGCTTGCTGGGCCGGGGGCCGCAACTGTTTGTGCTTGATGGTGTTCCCGCTGCGGGTAAAACTGCCGCGCAGGTAGCCAGCGCCTTGCGCGAGCAGGTGGCGCTGATTGCGAAAAACGGTGTTAGCGAGGTTGAACTAAACCGCGTCAAGGTTCAGTGGACAGCCAGTGAAACCTACAAGCTCGATGGCGTGTTCAACCAGGCGCGTGAGCTGGGCTCCAACTGGGTGAACGGCTTTCCGTTAGATGCAGATGCACGGCTGATTGCCAAGCTGCGAAGCGTGACCAGCACAGAAGTACAAGCCGTGGCCAGCCAGTATTTTGGCGATGACCAGTTGAATGTGGCGACGCTTTTGCCGCAGCCGATAGACCCCAACCGCAAGCCGCGCACAGCGCCTGCTGCTGCGACACGTCATTGAACCACTGGCTGACACACCATGCACAAATTTTTTAAACTTACATCTAAATCTACTCCTAAATCAATAGCTTATTACGCACGAATTTATTGGGCTGCAGCCATTTTGTTTACTTTTTCTGGCTATTGCCTGGCTGCTATACCCATACAAAAATGGACACTGCCCAACGGCGCTACCGTGTACCTGGTTGAAAGTCCGGCAATTGCCATGCTGGATGTACAAGTTGATTTTGATGCGGGCTCCCGGCGTGACCCGCCCGACAAAGTGGGCTTGGCCAACATGATGACATCGTTGCTTGAAAAAGGAGTGGTTGCCAAAGGGGGTTTGCCGGCGTTGGATGAGAATGCATTGGGTGAGGCTTGGGCGGACTTGGGCGCGCAGTTTGGCAGCAGTGCGGGCTCTGACCGTCTGAGCTTTTCACTGCGCACATTGACCGAGCCTGATTTGCTGGCCAAGGCCGTGGCACTGGCTGCGCGGCAAATTGGCGAGCCATCGTTTCCCGACGATGTATGGCAGCGTGACAAACAAAAAGTGATTGCCGGCATCAAAGAGTCATCGACCCGGCCAGGTACCGTTGCCCGGCGTGCCTATTCACAGGCCGTTTACAGCGGCCACCCGTATGGCCATGAATTTACCGAGGCGGGCGTGGCCAACATCAGCGTTGCAGACATGCGTGCTTTTTATACCCGTGGTGTGGTGGCTTGCCGGGCGCGCATCAGCCTGGTCGGCGCAGTGACGCGCGCGCAGGCCGATGGCATTGCGCAAGCGCTGCTGGCACGGTTGCCGCAAGCGCTATGTGCCAGCGTGGCCGCCCAGCCGCCTGTGGCTGAGGTGGCACCGCTGACGCAAGCCGTGCAAAAAGATATTCCGTTTGACTCCGCCCAGGCCCAGGTGCTGATGGGCCAGCCCGGTTACAAACGTAATGACCCAGCTTTCTTCTCCCTGCTGGTGGGCAATTACATTTTGGGTGGCGGCGGCTTTGTATCGCGCCTGACAACTGAGGTGCGTGAAAAGCGTGGCCTGACTTATGGCGTGTCCAGCAACTTTGCACCCGGCATGCATGCAGGCGCATTTACCGTCAGCCTGCAAACCCGGCCTGACCAGGCCGCGCAAGCACTTGACGTGGCGCGCAAGGTGGTGAAAGATTTTGTCTCTAGTGGGCCAACAGAGCAGGAGCTCAAGGCCGCCAAAGACAACCTGATTGGCGGCTTTGCCTTGCTGATTGACAGCAACCGCAAGCTGCTTGGCAACATCAGCAATATCGCCTGGAACGACTTGCCGCTTGATTACCTGGACACCTGGACAGCGCAAATTGACAAGGTGACGGTCAGCGACATCAAAACCGCCATGGCTGCCAAGCTGCAACCTGACAAAATGGTGACTGTTGTACTAGGTGCCAAACCATAAAATAGATGAAATACACAGCTCAAAAAATTGCTGATAAACCGGAAAAAGACCCGGCTAAAAAGCTAGCCAAATCTGGCAAAGTTGTAGGCCGTAAAACCATTCCCCCCGGCGAAGTCCGCATCATTGGTGGCCTTTACAAGCGCAGCAAGCTGCCGGTAGCTGACAGGCCTGGCCTGCGCCCTACGCCCGACCGCGTGCGAGAAACACTGTTTAACTGGCTGGGCCAGGACTTGACCGGCTGGCGCTGCGCAGACGTGTTTGCCGGGACCGGCGTGCTGGGCTTTGAAGCTGCATCGCGTGGCGCGCTGGAGGTGTTGATTTGCGAGCAAGACCCGGTGCTGGCAGACAAGCTCAAGGCGCTGCAAGTCAAGCTCAAGGCCAGCATGGTCAAGGTCGAGCGCGGTGATGGCGTGAGTTTGCTGCGCCGCCTGAGCGCTGGCAGCATGCAGCTGGTTTTTTTAGACCCACCCTATGAGTCAACTGGTTTTGAAGCAGCCTTGAAAGCCGCCGCGCAGGCGATAGGCGTGCCCGGCTTTGTGTATCTGGAAGCCCCCAAACCGTGGACAGATGAAGAGCTGGAAGGCTTTGGTTTGAAGGTGCATCGCTTTGGCAAAGCCGGGGCTGTGCATTTTCATTTGTTGGTCAAAGTCGTGCCGCAAAGCACCGAAAGCGCATAATTTAGCCATGACCCTACAGACGCATGTAACAAAGCGAATCGCCGTTTATTCAGGTACGTTTGACCCCCTCACCCTGGGTCATCTGGACGTGGTGCAGCGTGCTGCGGGCTTGTTTGATCAGCTCATCATTGCAGTGGCCGTCGCGCACCATAAAAAAACACTGTTTAGCCTTGAAGCCCGTGTTTCATTGGCGCAAACAGCTACTAAAACTATAGCAAATGTGACGGTGCTGCCGTTCGACGGCCTGATCATGGATTTTTGCAAAGTGCAAAACGCAAGCGCTGTGGTGCGCGGTATTCGCAACCTGACAGACTTCGACTACGAAGCCCAGATGGCCGCCATGAACCGCAAATTGCTGCCGCAGGTTGAAACCGTTTTCTTGCTGCCCGATGCGCCTTTAGCTTGCATCAGCAGCACCTTGGTGCGCGAGATCAGCAAGCTGGGTGGCGACGTCAGCCAGATGGTCAGCCCCGGCGTTCTTGCTGCCTTGAATAAAGCTCAGGCAGGCTAAGCATGGCCCTCTTGATTACCGACGAATGCATCAACTGCGACGTGTGCGAGCCCGAATGCCCGAACCAGGCGATTTACATGGGCAAAGACATTTACGAGATTGACCCGAACAAATGCACCGAATGCGTCGGCCACTTTGACGAGCCGCAATGCGTACAAGTCTGCCCCGTGGCCTGCATCCCAGTGAACCCGCAGTTTGTGGAGAGCAAACCAACGCTGTGGGAGAAATACCACCGGTTGACGGGGACACTCGCTAACGTCGCTGTATCGGTCGTGCAAGCGAATTAACGGTACAAATCTCTTTTTGAGTGAAAAAAACAGGATTTTCAGCCATTTTTAGATGCCATTTAATGCTGTAGCCCAATAAATTCGGGCGCAAGCAGCTATTAAAAAAGTAGCGTTTAATTGGCCTGCACCTGTTGCCAGCTACAACTATTCTGGTACAGAAGAATTCTTTACCGGTAAACCAGCATCAGATTCTGGCGCTACTTAGCGCGGCGGTTTGGGCCTTGGCGGCGCGCTGGTGTGAATCATCATCGTGGCTTTGTCCATCTCGCCCGCCAGCAAAGCCGGTACGGCTTTCAGCGACCGGGTGATGCCCTCTTCAATCGCTACGCGGTGTTCTTGCATGGGTTTGCGCAATACCCAGTGCACCACCTCGTCTTTGTTGCCGGGGTGGCCTACACCCAGGCGCAAGCGCCAGTAGTCGCCAGTGCCTAGCTGGGCATGGATGTCGCGCAGGCCGTTGTGACCTGCATGGCTGCCGCCAAATTTGAGTTTGACCTGACCGGGGATGATGTCGAGTTCGTCATGCGCGATCAAAATCTCCTCGGGCTTGATTTTGAAAAATTTGGCAAGTAGAGCAACTGACTTGCCCGACAGGTTCATGAAGGTTTGCGGCGTAAGCAGCCAAACGTTTTGGCCGTTGATAGCGGTACGTGCGACTTGCCCGTAGTAGCTTTTGTCGAAAGCCAGCGGCGCTTTTAATTCGCGTGCCAGTGCGTCCACCCACCAAAACCCCGCGTTGTGCCTGGTGGCTTCGTATTCCGCGCCCGGGTTGCCGAGGCCAACGAACAGCTTGATCATGTTTGAATTTCCATCGCCTAATTTTAGAGGGCATTAAAAAAGCCCCTGCCTCGTGATGAGGGCAGGGGCTTTGCAGCCTTTAAAAAGTGTCTTTTAAAAGATTACTTTTTAGCAGCAGGTTTGGCCGCTGGTTTGGCAGCGTCTTTGGCCGCAGCAGCGGCTTTACCGGCAGCAGCTTTGGCATCTTTGCCGCCAGAAGCGTCGGCCACAGGTGCAACAGCTTCAACTTCTTCAACGATGGCCGTGACCGACACCAGCACTGGGTTGACCTGGCCTTTGGCCACAAACTTCACGCCTTTTGGCAGCGTGATGTCTTTGACGTGCAGGGAGGAGCCTTTTTTCAGGTTGCTCAAGTCAACGGCGATGAACTCAGGAATGTCAGCCGGGAAGCAGGAAATCGTCAGATCGGTCAACACGTGGTTGGCCAGGCAGTTTTCGGTTTTGATGGCGGGTGAATTTTCTTCACCGCTGTAATGCAATGGCACTTTCATCGTCATCTTGGTGGTGGCATCCACGCGCTGGAAGTCGATGTGCAAAATTTGCTGTTTGAACGGGTGCATTTGCAAATCGCGCAGCAGCACTTTGTGCTCTTTGCCAGCCAGCTCCATGTCCAGAATGGATGCGTGAAAGGCTTCTTTTTTGATGGCGTGGAACAGGGCGTTGTGATCGAGTTCGATCAGCGTTGCCTCGTTAGTGCCACCGTAAACGATACCGGGCGTGCGACCGGTGATGCGGAGACGGCGGCTCGCACCCGTGCCCTGCTTGGCGCGCTCAAAAGCGACGAATTTCATAATTAACTCCTTGAAAAGGGCAGGCCGCGACCAGCGTTGCCCAGTTTAAAAAGGCAACACATCTGCATGTGTTGCCGCTTTTTGTTTCAGATCAGTCAGGTCAGATTAATGTCGCCTGGTCCTGGTCTGAAAACAAACTCATCACCGACTCACCCTTGGCAATGCGCTGAATGGTTTCAGCGATCAATGGCCCAACGGAAAGCTGGCGGATTTTTTTACATGCTTTGGCGCTGTCGCTCAAGGGAATGGTGTTGGTAATCACCACTTCATCAAGCGCATCGCCCTGGGCAATGCGGTCAATCGCCGGGCCTGAAAATATCGGATGCGTGCAGTACGCGTAAACTTTTTTCGCGCCGCGCTCTTTAAGAACCTCAGCGGCCTTGACCAGCGTGCCTGCGGTGTCGATCATGTCGTCCATGATGACGCAGTTGCGGCCTTCAATGTCGCCAATCACGTGCATGACTTCAGACACATTGGCTTTGGGGCGGCGCTTGT
>JAYWBS010000089.1:0-5857 GCA_043781295.1 Polaromonas sp. | reverse complement strand
CCCGCCTGCAACGCTCGGTCAACCAAGGCAAGTCCTTCTATCGTCACATCAAACTTGTCGAAATCTCCCGCCGCCATGAAGACGCGATCAAGCAAGGTGGTGGCGAAGCTGTAGATGTGGGCAAACACATCGCGCCAGCGCGCTTTGCGGTCATGCACCGTTTGCAGGAACTCGGCTGACGATTCTCTAGCCACTGAATCCGTGACAAAAAAATACAGCACGATGGGGTATAGCAACGCCCGGCACGCCGAGCGGCCTGCGCGGCGCGCCAGCCACACCACCACATGAATCAGCCAAGCACTCCCGCGCTCGCCTTTATCAGTCCAGTGCTTCATGGTTTTGTAGTCGCATCAACATTTTTCCTTTTGCGAGAACAACATCCTTATTGTCGCGCTGTAAAGAGATCAAAAAAGTGGCGTGTTCGCCATCAACTTCATACAAGACGTGGGCTCGTTCATCAGGCATCAGTACCGATGAAAATTTCACGTGTTGCAAACGGATGATTTCCAGCCCGCTCAGTCGCAGTGTCGCCGTCATCACCTCATCAAGCAGCAGCACACCTGGAACGATGGGATGGCCGGGGAAATGTCCAGGCAGCGCGGGGTGGGTGGCCGGTATGCAAATGTCGAACTCAAACCGATTCATGACCCCTCCGCTCTGACCGCCAGGCCGCATAAATGCGATCTAAAACCGCTCTGGATAGTTTGCCGGTGTCTGTTCGTTCAAGACTAAGAACGCTGATGATGGCTCGCGGAAGGAACACCGGGTCCATCCGCTCACGCAACCAGCGCTCTGTTGTAACAGGGTCCAGGGGTGTCCCGGCATGAATCAGGATCAAGCGGTCGGCTGGTGCGCCTGTTGTCGGCTGGTAAAGCACGCCGTCAGCCAGGCCTGGCAGGTCGTTTAACAACAAATTAAGACCCGCCAAAGAAGCACGTCTACCGGCAATTTTGATCAAATCGCCATGGCGGCCCAGCAGTTTGAAGTTGCCGTCTTCATCGGTTTCGATCTGGTCGCCCAGAATTTGAGGCGATGGAAAATGCGAGCCCCAAACCTGTGTGCTTGATGCAGTGGTGTCGATCCGAACCTCGTCAACGGGCCGCCAACGCGTGTCTATTGCCGTACGTCGCATGGCTATGGCGCCGGTTTCAGTCGAGCCATATATTTCAAGCACTGGCGCGTTGGTAAGCTTCTCACACTGCGCGGCAACAACAGCGTCAAGCGCCATGGTGGAGGCGATAACTGCACGGCAGTTAGGTACTTCGTCATCTGCGCTAACCAGTGCCCGCAGGTGCAGTGGCGTGGTAATCCAGACGGCACCCGTACCCACCAGTTCAAACGCGGCCTTGACATCGGCTGGCAGCAGGGGGCGACGGTCAAGCACCGGAATTCCGCATACGAGGGACAACATCACGGATGTCTCAAGCCCAAACATGTGTTGCGGCGGCACACTGCAAACGATGTTTTCTATCGCTGCCAGGCCACCTTTCACTTCTTCATCAAGACGGTTGCCCAGCACCTGTGCGCCGCGTGCCAATTGGCCCAATGTTCTGGTCTGCGGCTCGGGGGCTCCCGTGCTGCCTGATGTGTACAAACGGACAATTGGCGAATCCCGGTCTGCTACCCAGGGCGGGACATCGTCACATATCGACCATTGGCTTGCCGCAGGGCAATTCACCATGCAACGTGCATGGTCAGTCCATTGAGGTTGCAGCAGTTGCGCATCATCGACGACAACCATGGGGTCTGAACACGATTTCAAGATCGTTACCAAGTCAGCATGCCCGCCCGATGGCGGCAAAATTTGCAAGCAACCGCTGCGCAGTGCTGCCAACCATGTCACGAGAAATCCCATACGCGATATGCACAGATTGCAGACCGTATCCCGCTTGTGAAACTGCTGGCTCAGTGCTGACGCCGCGAGATGGACTTGCCGCCAGGTCCAGGACTGGTTGCGCCCAATCACAGCAAGGCGATCCAAATGCCCTGCCGCTGCCAGCAAGGGCGATTCGTACAACGACTCCAGTGGCATAGCCATTTGCGTGTTCACGTGTGGTGCCAAACATGCCAGGTGTCACGGATTTGTTGCAACAGGCCCGGGAATTTCTGACCGGGAAAGAACCAGGGGCGCAGCCTATGTTCACCCACAAACATCACGATAGTACCCATCCAGATCAATGCACCGGTTGAAACAGGGGCGTAATTTGCCGCCCCCGATACCACTGCTGCGAAAAAGAAGTATGCGCACCAAATGCCAGTCAGTCGCCGTGTGTAGGTGCAAAACTCGGGTGTCATTGCCGGGTTGCCAACACGCGCAAAGCGCTCAATCAGCGGTGTTTGGCCTGAGCGTAATGTGCGGCCAAAGAAGATCGCCAGCCACAGCAACGCTAACAAAGAGGCGACACGCCACAAGGCGGCCGCATTCAGAGACGCCAACAAACTCACGAGGGAATCAGGCTTGAGTGGATAGAACCGACGAGACGTGATCGGCCAAGCTTTGCAACGAAGCAAAATTTGCTTCGTTGTTTGGATCGTCCGCCCGCAGCTTGACACCAAAACGCTGCTGAATAAGCAGTGAAATCTCCAGCATGTCGAGAGAATCCAGATCAAGCCCACCACCAAACAGGGGGGCTGACAGATCTACTAGCTCAGCATTGACACCCTCAAGATTTAGCCCCTCAATCACGAGGGTGGCAAGTTCACGGGCGGCTACTGCAACCGCAGGTGAACCCAGGCTCATGATGCCGTCAATTGGGCGTTGATGCCGCGCGTCAGGTTCTGAATCCAGCCGTTGTAATTCTTGTGAATGTTTCCGCCGCTTTCCTTCAAATTAACGCTGGAGCGATATTTGATGCTGTAGGCGCTTGGGGAATAAGGAATTTCGACGATGGCCGAGTGGTCGCGCAACAAGAGGGTGCCCACCAGCATGTTGGGGCCTTCGTCTTTCATTTGCCAGCCCAATGCAGCGCCTGCCCGCAGAATGGAGCTGCGTACTTCAGCGTTGCTCATGGGCTTGCCTGAAGAACTGGTGACGGCGGCATCCTTGACATTCATGATGGGCACAGAGCCGCAACCAGCGATTGCCAAAACGACAGCGATGGCGGCAAATTTTAAATAAGAAAGCATGATGGCCCTTGAAAAATATTAGATTTATGAAAACGTAGCCACCGCAGTATGCCGCAGAAACAGTCAAAAAAATGGCCTTGGATGGCCTGGCTCTGAATCGTCCTCAATCCGCCTTCAAAAACTCAGCGACTTCCAGCAGTATCAATTCATTGTCATCGGCCTTGTTCGGCTCGCGGCTGCTTGTCACGCTCAACGATAAGGTCCATCGTGTCGTCAATCATGTTGAAGTCACCCATCGCGTGGCTGTTGGCCTCCCGTACAGAAAGCAGGCGTGCATTCCCTCGTTGTTAAGAATGCTGATGGCGCGTTGGCTGTGTGACGGTGTGATTACATGCGGCCAGTTAACAAGATTGCTATAAATTAAATAGCTGCTTACACCCGAATTTATTGGGCTAGCGGCTTATTTAACATCTGAAAATGCACTGAAAAACTTCCTGTCATTCAAAATGCCCATTACCCAACCTCAATCGTGCGCATAATATGCGCATACAGTCATTGAAAGGCCTTGAACATGCCCAGCCTTACTTCTCACGCAAGCGCCGCAACGCCTGCTATGGCGTTTGTGCCAGCTACAGCCAATAAACGCGCGGTCAACCTGACTCTGAGTGACGGCGTGGTGTCGCAAGCCAGAAGCTACACCGCCAACCTGTCTGCCACGGTAGAGATGCTATTGACCGACTACGTGGCAGCGCAGCAGCGCGCCAAAGCCACTCGCCAGCAGCAAGCCAACGGCTGGTGTGCTGACTGGAACGCGGTGCATGCGGCGGTGGGCTCGTTCGCTGACGAGCATCAGGCGCTGTAGCGCTGCATGGCTCAGTTCGATGTACACCGCAACAAAGGTGCTTTGAGAGAGTTGATCCCATTCGTCGTCATCGTGCAATCGTCGTTGTTTGATGGCTACCGCAGGCGCATGGTGGTGCCACTGGTGCGCCGCACAGCGCTGCCTGCTGACGCCAGTGCGGCGGGCTCGCGCATGAACCCGGAGTTTTTGATGGAAGACACCCCGGTGGTGGTGCACCCGCTGGACATGGTGTCTGTGGCCATAGACCAGCTTGGTGCGTATGTCACGTCGCTGGCCGACAGCGGCCAGGCCATCACCGATGCGCTGGATGAGCTGTTGACCAGGTCTTGGGGCTGAAAACCGCAAAACCATGCGATGTATACACAATCAATATACAATTTGATTTTTAAAACCTGAACGGTAAAGGCCACCGCCATGAGAGACATCGCCATCAACCTGCGAGCGCAAGCTGGCCAACGCGACCTGATTGACCAAGCTGCTAACCAGCTCGGACGCAATCGGTCAGACTTCATGCTAGAAGCGGCCTGCGAAAAAGCGCAGAACGTCTTGCTGGACCAAACCTTTTTTACGCTGGATAGCAAAGCTTTTGCCAGCTTTGCGGCTTTGTGCGATGCGCCTTTGCAGAAGAACGCCGCACTCGATGCGCTGATGGCTTCTACCAGCCCGTGGGACGTAAAGGCAAGCTCTAAAACCAGTTTTAAAGACAGCCCGTCACCTCGAAAAACGGCCCTCAAAAGTGCCAAGCGCACCAAGCGTACAGCCACGGCATAAAACGCACGGATCATGCAGGCACCAGAGCCGATTCAAGCCAGTCACGACGTCAGCCTTTTTGACTGCGGCAATCCGCTGTTAAACGATTGGTTAAAACGCCGTGCATTGGCCAACCACGCAGGCGGCGCCACGCGCTGTTACGTGGTGACTCATGCAAACGCTGTGGTGGCTTACTACGCTATTTCAGCAGGCGCTGTCGCTGCCAGCCAGGCCACAGGTAACGTCAAACGCAATATGCCAGACCCGATTCCCGTGCTCGTGCTGGCAAGACTGGCGATAGACCGGCGTTGCCAGGCTCAAGGGCTGGGCAAGGCGCTGCTCAAAAATGCCGTCCAGCGTGCCATGCGGGTTGCGCGCGATGTCGGCGTGCGGGCCTTGCTGGTGCATGCCATTGATGCGTCTGCCGAGACTTTTTACTTGAAGCACGGATTCAGCGCGTCACTAACGGCCCCACTGACGCTGATGCTGCGAATGTCAGAGGTGGGGTGAGCTTGGGTAGTCGCTATAAATTAAATAGCTGCTTACGCCCGAATCTATTTGGCTGTAGACTTATTTTAAAATTTCTACAAAGTCTTAAATACGTGCCGTAGCAGCTACTTAATTAATAGCACCCAGGTTGCCCGGTAATTGGACTGATAGTAAAAAGCGCTTCCAAGGCTCAACAACGCTAAAAACCGTGTCTGAAATCGTCTTCAAAGGCAACGATTACGTCTACAACCACCACTTGCCGGTGGCATCGCAACGTGGCGAAGTCGCAGTATGGCCTACAGGGCTGGGAGCGCAAAGGGCTGCCCCGATTTTGTGTTTGGGCGATTGACTGACAACGCGGGGAGGCTCAAACCCCATGGCCTATGTCCGCGCCCAGACTACGACGTCTTGGTCTGCGCTACCTGTAGCGGTGCCGTGCCCGGCTTGAACATGGTCGTTAGCTGCTGGCGCAACTCCGGCGTATCGGCGTGGCCGTGCACGGCGACCGCGTGCTGCACGGCGGCTTCCAGCAACTCCTGCTGGTTGTCGGCAGACAGTGCGATGCTGCAGTTCATGGCGCTCGGAAATTCGCGGCAATCGATGTATTGGCGTGACATGGTGGATTCCTTTCAGGGACGTGCTTCATAAACCAGGTTGAACGGCGTCTGGGTGGCGCGCCGGAAGTGCGTA
>JAYWBS010000088.1:0-5868 GCA_043781295.1 Polaromonas sp. | reverse complement strand
CAACGCGTGCCCGTCAACATGGCCTACAACATCACCCTGCTGGATGCGTACGGACAGGTACGCACCGTTGAGCTTGACCCCTTTGCCGCGCCAAAAGTCACTTACATGCCACTGGCGGTAAATCATCAGGGCGAGTTCAAGCTCAGCAGCTACAGTTTGTTTTCTCAATCCTACGAGCGCCAGCAGTTTTTGCAAAGTCGGCTGTTTGACCCCCTTAGCAGCCTGGAGTCTTTTGCCAATGCGTTTGAATACAGTCCCGTGTTTGCATCCAACTACGCGCAAGGCTTTGGCACGCTGTACACCGCCATCTACAACCCCCAGTTAAGAGCCGTTGAATACCGCTGGCCGAATCGCTTGCGCATGCACCAGTCGTTTGCATTTTTTGAAGAATACGACGTGCAGGTGGACTTTGCATGATGGAGCGCCTGGTCATCGTGCAAAGTCACTTGCGCCTGCTGTTGCAAGAGCTGGCTCTTGGCTACGCATGGATCACCTTGATACCTTCATGGCGAATCGGCCTGGGGCTGGTGGCGCTGACGTTTGTACAGCCACAAGTCGGTGTCATTGGTCTAGTGGCGGCCGTGTGCGCCTGGTACGCCGCGCAGGGTGCAGGTGCCGATGCCCTGGAGCGGCCGGTGTGCGTATTCAATGGTTTGCTTTGCGGCTTGTTTGTGGCGCATGTGTGGACGGGCGGTATCAGCGTGCTGGCCCTCGCCGTGATGGGCGGCGTGTTTTGTGGCTGGCTGTCCGTTGTGTTGGGCCGCCTGGCCTGGACGCTGGTGCAACTGCCCATTCTGAGCATTCCTTTTGCACTGGCCAGCATGTTGACAACGGCTGCTGGCAGCAGCTTGTCAACCCTGAGGTTTGAACCTTACGTAGCGCCGCGCGAAATGCTGGGCGGGCAAACGGATGCATTTTTCAGCGCCTTTGGCGGCTTGTACTTTATGCCCAGCCCCTGGATTGGTCTGGGCGTTGTGCTGGTACTACTGGCCGCATCACGCTACTACCTTGTGCTGGCGGTGCTGGGCTATTGCGCGGCCAGCAGCTGGTTTGCATTGCTGGGCGCAGCACCTGAACACCTGGCCTCCACCGGCTGGGCCAGCAACGCGATACTGGCCGCCTTGCTGGTGGGTGGCCTGTTTGCCAGCCCTTCATTAACCACTGCCGCGCATGCGGTGCTGGCCGCCGTGCTGGCCGCATGGCTGTCACTGGCCTTGGGGCGCCTGCTGTCGCCACTGCAAGTGGTCTGGTTTTCAACCCCTTTTGTATTGGCCTCCTGGTTGGTGTTGTATGCCGCCGTGCGCAATACCCGCATGGTGGCTTATTTTGATTTACGCCGTGCCGATTTTCCGGAGCGTTCTTACGAGCGTACCCAAGTCGCTTTGGCGCGGGTAGGCAGCCCCGGCAGCGTGCCGCTTGGCCTGCCGTTCAAAGGGCTGTGGGTGGTGTCACAAGGCTTTGCAGGCGCGGCAACCCATCGCGGCCCATGGCGGCATGCGCTGGACTTCATCGTCATGAAGGCTGGCAAGAGCTTCATCAATCGGGGCCAGCAGCTGGAAGATTTTTATTGCTACAACCTGCCGGTGCTGTCGCCCGCCTATGGCCAGGTCTGGCGCATCGTGAACGACGTACCCGACAACGGGCCGGGCAACGTCAACCTGGCAGCCAATTGGGGCAACTGTGTGGTGATTCGCCTGGCTGATGGCAAGTTTGTGCTGGTGGCACATTTAAAACCCGCATCCGTTGCCGTCTACGCAGGTGCATGGGTCAAACCCGGTGATGTGCTGGGCCTGTGCGGCAATTCAGGGCGATCACCTCAGCCGCACATTCATCTGCATGTACAAACCACTGACCAGCCTGGCTCGCCCACCACCGAATTTCACCTGAGCAGCGTGATGGTAGCTAGTGCCGCCGGGCAAGCAGCTGAATTCAAACTGGCGGTTGTGCCCATTGAGGGCAGCACGCTGACCGCCGCGCTGGAGGGTGACGTACGCCCGCTCTACCTGCTGGCGGGTCGCGGCTTGTCGTATGCTGTCACTCATAACGGCCAAGCAATCGGCACATGGCAGCTGTGGTGCGAGATTGACAGCCAGGCGCGCATGGTGATCCGTACCAGCAGCGGCGCGCACTGCCTGGTGGCATCAACCTGGGCGATCTTTTCATGCTACGAACGCAATACCGTTGCCGACCCTTATCTCGACCTGTGGCTGCTGGGCTGCGGCTACACACCCGCATCACTGCAAGTCGAGGCTTGGCAAGATGATTGCGTGCCCGCCCGCTGGCTGCCCCGCCGCACCGCGCGCTGGGCAGCAACGCTGGTCTGGCCGTGGGCCACCTTTGCCAAAGGCCATTTCACACGTGGCTGGAACGCCAGCGCGCAATGCTGGACGCAACAGGCCAGCCATCGCCAGGCCATCACAGGCATCAGCACCCAGGTAACGGCTCATATTGCGCCCCAAATAGGTTGCACCCGCATCGATGCCAGCGTTGGCTCACACTGCTACACATTGCAAGCGGATAAATCGTTTCAGCGCGCGGACATGGGTGTTCCGGCTTGGGAATACCCGTTGCGGTTGCCTTAACAGCGACAGATTCTTCGGTGGCGCTTTAAATATGGCTTGATTCAAGTTGCTTTAAGTGCCGGTGTTGCCTGTCCGCCAGGCGCCCAGCGGGCAGTGGCTTCCTGGGGTGTTGCAGGCCCGGCAAGGCACTCAAGCATTGCGGCTTGCCGCGTGCGCCACTGGCCTGGTAGTCGGCCAGCAAGGCAGCTTGCACTTCGGCTTGATTCTGGCAGCGCTGTGATGTCAGGTATTGATGCAGCAAGTCCACCAGTTTTTCTTGCGCAAACTCATGCGTCTTAACCGTGGTTTGCCACAGCCAGTCGCTGAAGTTTAAAAAATGATTGAACGCTGAACCGTCATCCAACAACAACTTCAACCCATTAGCGAATCGCCCTGAATTAACCACCAGGTCCCAGTAACGCGCAAAGCGTTTGATGCGTTGCATGGTGACAAAGTCAACGGTAGAGTTTTGTAAAATCGTGTACGGCGTTTGCGGCTCGTAGACCATGGCGTAGTCGCTGGTGTGGCGGGTAATGGGCGTGCCGCGCAGGCGCTTCAAAATACCAAACTGGATTTCATGTGGCGCCAATTCGTACAGCTTGTCAAAGCCCACTGCAAAGCTTTCCAGTGTTTCACCGGGGAGGCCAAAAATCAAATCAGCATGCACATGGGCTTTGCTTTGACCTACCAGCCAGCGCAGGTTGTCAGCGGTTTTGACGTTGTCTTGCCTGCGCGAGATGCGTTGCTGCACTTCGGGGTTAAAGCTTTGGATGCCGACTTCAAATTGCAATGAACCTGCGGGGAACTGGGCAATGAGCTCTTTCAGGCGGTCATGCAGGCTGTCGGGCACGACTTCAAAATGAATGAACAGGTCCGGTGTCATTCTGTCCAGGAAGAACTGCAAAATCCGTACCGAAAAATCAACCTTCAAATTAAACGTGCGGTCCACAAATTTAAAGTTGCGTGCGCCGCGCTGATGCAGCGTGTCCATCTCGGCCATGAAGTCATCCAGGTCAAACGCCCAGGCAGTTTTGTCGAGTGAACTCAAACAAAACTCACACTTGAACGGGCAGCCGCGCGAGGCCTCCACGTACAGCAGCCGCTTGGTCAGGTCTTCTGCTGTGTACTCGTTGTAGGGCAGCGCAATTGCACTCAGGGCGGGCTGCTCCCCAGCAATGACTTTCATCAATGGCTGAGGGCCATCCAGCAAAGCCCGGCACAGCTTGGGAAAGCTCACATCGCCCCAGCCAGTGACGACGTGGTCAGCCAGGCGGCAAATTTCCTGGGCTTCAGTTTCAAAACTCACTTCTGGCCCACCAAGAACGATTTTGATGTCGGGCCGCAAGGCTTTAAGCAAAGCTACTACTTGCGTGGTTTCCACCACATTCCAGATGTAGATGCCCAGACCAATGATGCGGGGCTGCATGGCCAGCAGCTCTTCCACAATCTGCAAAGGCCGTTGCGCAATGACAAACTCACGCAGCCGGGTTTGGCTTTTTAGGCCTGGCCCGCCATGCTCGTCCATGTTGGCCAGCAGGTAGCGCAGGCCCAGCGACGCGTGTATGTACTTGGCATTCAGGGTGGCTAAAACGATGAGACACGTTGGGCTAGGCATCGCCTTATTATCGGAGTTTGTAATAAACACGCCCCTCAGCAGACCAATTCAGCAAGCCCGTTGGAACTATTGCCCCTGCCATCCGCTCAGACCACTATCCATGAATTCTCGTTTTTTCAAATTCGCTCTGTTTTTTATAGCTGCTTGCGCACATATCCATTGGGCTGCAGCCCAAATCAATCCCTTAAATGGGCCTCAAAAGGCTGCTGGCAGCGTGGTGACCACCGATCAGGTGCGTGCCGAGCTGCTGGCTTTTGCCCCCGACGGTGTGGGGCCGGGCAAACAGATTTGGGTCGGTTTGCAAATTGCACACCAGCCGGATTGGCACACTTACTGGAAAAACTCGGGTGATTCTGGTCTGCCGACCGTACTGGAATTCAAGTTGCCTGCCGGCATTGACCCCGGCGAGATTGCCTGGCCTGCGCCTAAAAAAATACCGATTGGTACGCTGGCCAACTATGGCTACGAGGGCACTGTACTGCTGCCCGTGCCTTTGAAAGTGGCGCAAACTTTTAACGGTACACAGCTTGACATCAAACTCAAAGCCGCCTGGTTAGTCTGCAAGAAAGAATGCATTCCGCAGGAGGGCGACTTTGCTTTGAGCATTCCAGTCAAAAGCTCCACGGCCATCAACGCTGCCGCTTTTCAGGCGGCGTTCGATGCCAGCCCCAAACCGATTAAAACCAATGCCAGTCAGTCCAGCCGGATCGAAGTCGCAGGAAGCGTCATCAAGATTTCATTAAGCGATTTGCCCGCCGCCTTGACAGGAAAGACCCTCGCGTTTTTCCCGGAAACAGGCAATGTGATTGAGCCTGCCGCCCAGTGGACACAAGCCTGGCAGGGCAATGTGTGGACAGCGCAAATCCCACTGTCTGGCCAGCGCACTGAAAGTCCTTCAGTCATGCCTGTAGTGGTTGCCTTTGATAAAACCGCGTACCGGATTGAAGCCCCCGTCAAAGGCGAATGGCCCAAGCTGGCTGCCGCCGTACAGGTGCCTCCAGCACTGGAGGCAGCCCTCAAAGCCAACGCCAGCAGCGGCGCAGCGCCGATTCAAGCACCCGCCATTGAGTTGACGTTCTGGGCTGCGCTGCTGGGTGCCTTCTTAGGCGGCATGATTTTGAATTTGATGCCCTGCGTGTTTCCCGTACTGGCTATCAAGGTGGTGAGTTTTGTGAATGTGAAAGACCAGCGCACCCGCGTTGCCACCGGGCTGGCTTACACCGCAGGTGTCACGCTGTCATTTTTGGCACTAGGCGCGCTGCTACTGGGTTTGCGCGCTGCGGGCGAGCAGCTGGGCTGGGGCTTTCAATTGCAAAGCCCGGCAGTGGTGGCTGGCCTGGCCGTGCTGTTCACGCTGCTGGGCTTGAACCTGGCGGGCCTGTTTGAATTTGGCAACTTTCTGCCCAGCCGTGTAGCCAGTTTGCAGGCCAAGAACCCAACCGTCGATTCATTTTTATCAGGCGTACTGGCCACGGCCATTGCATCGCCATGTACCGCACCTTTCATGGGTGCATCGCTGGGCTATGCGGTGGGTTTGCCAGCAGTGCAAGCCTTGGCTGTATTTGCCGCGATTGGCTTGGGCATGGCGTTGCCGTATCTGGCCGTCAGTGCAGTGCCTGCCATTGCGCGCGCCATGCCGCGCCCTGGCCAGTGGATGGTGACGTTCAAGCAGTTGATGGCTTTCCCGATGTT
>JAYWBS010000087.1:0-16962 GCA_043781295.1 Polaromonas sp. | reverse complement strand
CTGCCCAAATCAGGCTGTCATAGGCCTTTTGGGTCGGTTGCGGTATGCCGGGAATCACCCCCAATACCGACGAACGGTGGTTGGCCAGTGCCTCCAGGTCCAGCACTTGCGCGCCTTGTGCTTTAAGAGCTTGAAGCAAACGGGTTTTGCCTGAGCCTGTGGTGCCGCAAATCACGCGGTAGTCAAACTGGGCAGCAAGACTTGGCAATGCGGCAACTAAAGCCGCCCTGAAGGCCTTGTAGCCACCGTCAACCAGCGTCACGTTAAAGCCAATCTGGTCCAGAATCAGCGCCAGCGAGCCACTGCGTTTGCCGCCACGCCAGCAATACACCAGCGGTTGCCAGTCGCGTGGTTTGCTGATCACGTCACGCTCAAGGTGGCGCGCAATGTTTTTGGCCACTAGTGCCGCACCGCGCTTTTTCGCGTCAAAGGCGCTGATCTGTTTGTACTCGGTGCCCACCAGCTGGCGTTCTTCGTTGTTCAGGCTGGGCCAGTTGATGGCACCCGGCAAGTGGTCTTCGGCAAATTCGCCTTCGCTGCGCGCGTCTATGACATCCGAGAAATCGCCAAGCTTGCGCAAGACATCTTGAGCTGAAATTTTGACCAGACTCATTTGAGGAGCTTTTTCAACTCAAACCACACATTGGCCAGCATTTTGGGCTGCGCCTGCTCGTTGGGGTGAATGCGGTCTGCCTGAAATTGGCCAGCTACATCTGGCACGTCGGCTATACCCTTCAAGAAAAAAGGCACCAGAATCACTTTTTCAGCTTTAGCCACCTTGGTGAACAGGCCAGAGAAAGTCGCACCATACGCACTGCCATAGTTGGGCGGTACCTGCATGCCCAGCAGCAGTACTTTAGCGCCGATTTTTTTGGCGGCTTGGGTCATGTCAGCCAAGTTTTTTTCAGTCATGTCCAGTGGCAGGCCGCGTAGGGCATCGTTGCCACCAAGCTCAATCACAACGATGGTGGGCTTGTGCGTGGCCAGCAGCGCACCGATGCGCGAACGCCCACCCGAGGTGGTGTCGCCGCTGATGCTGGCGTTGATGACTTTCGCAGTTTTCTTTTCGCTGGCCAGCTGCTTTTCAAGCAGCGGCACCCAACCCGTGCCGCGTTTTAAGCCATATTCAGCGCTCAGCGAATCACCGACGACCAAAATCGTGTCAAGCGTGGCCCTGGCGTACGCGCCCATGCTTAGAGTCAATGCCAAAACGACACTTAGACCTTTTAGAACGCGCCCCAGGGCCAGCTTGTTAAAGTCATGCAATGGGTGCAGCGCATTCGATTCAAAGATTTTTGATAAGGCCGTCATGTCAGTTTCTGTAGTTACCAGTGATTCAATTGTTGCCGTTCAGCATATTTTCAAGTCAGTCAGCGACTCGACCGGCACTTTGACCATTTTGCGCGATATTGACTTTGCCCTCGCCCCGCGCGAAACCGCCGCCATTGTCGGTGCATCAGGCTCAGGCAAAAGCACGCTGTTGTCCATCATTGCCGGGCTGGACACGCCCACCAGCGGTACGGTGCGGCTTGCAGGGCAAGACATTTTTGCCATCAGCGAAGACGACCGTGCTGCGCTGCGTGCGCAAAAAGTCGGCTTTGTGTTTCAAAGTTTTCAGTTGATGGGTAATTTGACGGCATTAGAAAACGTCATGCTGCCGCTGGAGCTGTCGGGTACTAAAAACGCCCGCAGCTTGGCTTTAGAGATGTTGAAGCGAGTCGGCTTGGGCGAGCGCCTGTCGCACTACCCCAAGGTATTGTCAGGCGGCGAGCAGCAACGCGTGGCGCTGGCCAGGGCTTTCGTGGTGCAACCGGCTGTGTTGCTGGCTGATGAACCTACGGGCAGCCTCGACTTTGCAACGGGTGAGACGGTGATGCAGCTGATGTTTGAGCTGAACCGCGAACTGGGCACGACGCTGGTGCTGGTGACGCATGACAAAGCGATAGCAGCGCGCTGCGAGCGGCGAATTGTGATTGAAGCAGGTAAAATTAGTGCTGATTGAAGGTATAAATATGCTTGTAATCCAATAGATTCGGGCGCAATCAGCTACATAAAATATAGCAAACTAAAACTTGCAATAAGCGCTGTATGGGTGCGGGGATAATCACTACATGTCTTCAACTTCTAAAAATCTTTTCGGCTTTCACGCTGTTGGCGTGCGGATTAAAACCGCACCAAAATCCGTCTTCGAAGTGTTTTACGACGTGCAGCGGCGTGACGCACGCATGCGCCAGTTCACTGACAGGGCGCGTGACAGCGGCATCAAGCTGGTGGAGTCTGACGGCCTGCGGCTGGCCAAAATGTGCGGCAGCCATGGTCACCAAGGCGTGGTGGCGCGGGTCGATGCGCTGGCGCAGGTCACGTCGCTCGACGAGCTGCTTGAAAACCTGGAAGCCTCAGGCGTTAAAAATCCGTTGCTGCTGGTGCTTGATGGCGTGACCGACCCGCACAACCTGGGTGCCTGCCTGCGGGTGGCTGACGGCGCGGGTGCGCATGCCGTCATTGCTCCCAAAGACCATGCGGCGGGCATCAGTGCCATCGTGTCCAAGGTGGCCAGTGGTGCGGCGGAAACCATGCCGTACTTCATGGTGACCAACCTGGCGCGTACGCTGGGCGAGTTGAAAGAGCGCAACATCTGGTGCATTGGCACCAGCGACGATGCTGAAAAAACTATTTACGACGTGGACTTGACCGGCCCGGTTGCGCTGGTGTTGGGTGCCGAGGGCGAAGGCATGCGCCAGCTAACCCGCAAGACCTGCGACCAGCTAGTCAGCATACCGATGCACGGGGCGGTTGAAAGCCTGAATGTGTCAGTGGCCAGTGGCGTGTGCCTTTACGAGGCTCTGCGGCAGCGCCGCGCCGCTTAAACCATACCAAACCACCCCAGTAAGGCCCCAGCCCCCAGCAGCCACAGCAAATGAATTTTGCTGCGCCAGACAATAATCGCCGTCAGCGCTGTGACCAGCCATATCGGCCAGTTCTTCAGCTCGCTGCCATTTGATTGCGCGAGTATCCAGCCCGTGGCTATCAGCAGCGCCACCACAATCGGTGCCATACCCTGCTTGAAGGCACGCACTGCCCGCAGCTCACGGTTGCGGTGGCCCCACTGCGCGGCAAGATAGGTGAGGGTAGTGCTGGGTGTCAAAATTCCCAGCATGGCGGTGAAAATGCCCAGCAGACCTGTCAGCATGCTGCCTGCATTCAGGCCTACATTCCAGCCCAGCAGCGCGACAAAAAGTACATTGGGGCCAGGCGCAGCTTGCGCAATGGCAATGGATGCGTTGAACTGCGCGTCTGTCAGCCAGTGCTGCTGATCGACCAAAAAACGGTGCATGTCAGGTGCGGTGGTAATGGCCCCGCCAACTGCAAGTAGCGACAGTGACACGTAGTGCAAAAACAGGCTGATCCAGTCCTGCATTGTTAACACCAGCTGAAGTGGCTCGGTCATGGTACGAGCTTTGTAAATGCCACGCTACAGGCCACGCAGCCCAGGCCCAGCAGCACATAGGCCAATGGCCAGCGCAGCAGCGCAATGGCGATAAAACACAGCACACCCAGCGCAATGCAGAGCTTTAAACCCAACACATTTTTTTGCAGCGCGCCAAACAGCTTCAAACCTGTAGCGGCAATCAAGCCCGCCGCCACGGCCGCCATGCCGCGCAGCGCACCCTGTACGCCTGAGTGGCCTGCAAATTGGGCATACACCAGCGCCAGCAGCAACACAATCATCAACGGTGCAACCAGCATGCCTGCCAGCGCTGTCATGGCTCCTTTAAAACCAAAGTAGCGCGCGCCTATCATCAGCGACAGGTTCACCACATTGGGCCCCGGCATGATTTGCACCACCGCCCATTCCTCAACAAATTCCTCGCGCGTCATCCAGCGTTTTTTCTCCACCAGCTCGCGCTGTACAACGGCCAGCACGCCGCCAAAACCCTGCAAGGCCAGCAGGGTGAAAGACACAAAGAGATCAGTCAGGGATTGAGGCTGCTGGAGGGGGGGAATCAATGGCGATGCAAAAGGTTCGGTCATGCCCTTGATTATGGCGGCTGGGCTTTTGTCCGATCCGTTGTCGCGCGGGTCGCCGCTGCTGTCAGCTATGTCCATACATCGGCAAACAAGGTGTGACTATTTTTTAAATTCAAGCGAAAATAAGCAATATGACAACCCATTTAAAAATAGATTTTGTGTCTGACGTGTCCTGCCCGTGGTGTGTGATTGGTTTGAAGGCGCTTGACGAAGCGCTGGAACGCGTGAAAGGGGATGTCACTGTTGAGATGCACTTTCAGCCGTTTGAGCTGAACCCCAAAATGGGGCCTGAAGGGCAAGAAATCACTGAGCACATCACGCAAAAGTACGGCATCAGTGTTGAACAGGCCAACGCCAACCGTGAAAACATTCGCAAGCGGGGTGCAGAAGTTGGTTTCAAATTTGCGATGGCCAATGAGCCAGGCGGCGGCCGTAGCCGTACCTACAACACCTTTGACGCACACCGCCTGCTGCACTGGGCTGAAACGGTGAGCCTCGCCAAACAAAAGGCACTGAAAGAGGCGCTGTTCAAAACCCATTTTACCGATGGGCAAAGTCCGGCATCGCACGAGGTGCTGCTGCGCGTGGCCGGGGAGGTGGGGCTTGACACGCAAGTAGCCAAAGAGGTTTTAGCTTCAAACCTGTATGCCGATGAGGTGCGCGAGCGCGAGCAGTTTTACTTGAATCAGGGCATCCACTCTGTTCCTGCGGTCATCATCAACGACAAACATTTGATCTCGGGTGGCCAACCTGTGCAGGTGTTTGAAAATGCACTGCGTCAAATTGCTCTAGAGGTTTAACCGAGGGTAAGACAACATGAAACAAAAACTCGTTTACTTTTTATTGAGCTTGATGGCAGCGCTGGCTTTTCCTGCGCATGCCCAGCCTTTGTCAAACCGTGCGATCAAAATCGTGGTGCCCTTCGGTGCGGGCGGCGTGGCTGATTTAACCGCCCGCATCGTGGCGCAAAAAATGGCCGACAACATGGGCCAGCCGGTGGTGATTGAAAACAAGCCAGGTGCAGGCGGCGTGGTGGCAGGCGACACGGTGGCCAAAGCCGAGGCCGACGGCCATACGCTGCTGCTGATGTCCAACGGCACGGCGGTCAGCGCCGGGCTGTTCAAGTCCTTGCCGTTTGATACGCTCAAAGACTTCGCGCCCATTTCCACGCTTGGTTTTTTTGACATTGCCATCGTCGTGCCGCAAAACTCGCCGTACAAAACTTTACCCGAGTTGCTGGCCTTCGCGCGCGCCAATCCAGGCAAGCTCAACCTCGGCACCATCAATGTGGGCAGCACGCAAAACCTGTCTGCCGAGTTGTTTAAAACGTCGGCCAATATTCAGGTGCAAATCGTTCCGTTCAACGGCACGCCAGCCGTCATTACGGCCTTGCGCGGCGGGCAGATTGATGCGGCGGTCGAAATTTTGAGCCCGATGCTGCCGCAAATCAATGCCAATGCACTGAAAGCGCTGGCGGTATTTGGTGACAAGCGCTCGGTCGTGCTTAAAGACGTGCCGACGGCCGCACAAAGTGGCTTGGCCAACTTCAGCGCTGCATCATGGAACGCATTGGCAGCACCCGCCAAAACACCCAAGGACATCGTTGCCCGTTTGAACCGCGAAGTCAAAGCTGCGCTGGATTCGCCTGATGTTAAAAAGAGGTTGCTTGACCTGAACATTGATGCCACCTACTGCACGCCTGAGCAACTGGCAACGCTGCTGGCAGCTGAAATTCGCCGTTGGTCCGAAGTGATTGCCAAAGCCAAAATCCCCACGCAATAAACTCATACCAGGTGCCAGATGCAATTCGAATCAATAGGCCTCATCGGGTACGGTGAAGTTGGCAAAATTTTCAGTGCTGGGCTCAAAGCGCCGTCAGGTGTTAGTAGCATGAGCGCCTGGGATTTGAAGTTTTCAAATCCCGCCATTCAGGCAACGGAGCTGGCCCATGCTGCGCTCTCTGGCGTGAATGCATGTGCGTCCATGCAGGCGTTGTTTGAGTCCAGTCAGGCCAGTGCGCTGATTCTTTCAGCCGTCACTGCCTCCAACACCCTGGCTGTTGCCCAGCAAGCCGCAAAGCACATGCGTCCCGGCAGTGTTTTTTTGGACCTGAACTCCGCCTCGCCTGGTACCAAGCAGCAATGCGCAGCGTTGATCGAAGCGTGTGGCGCACGTTATGTTGAAGCTGGCGTGATGACATCGGTGCCGCCCTACGGCATCAAAACCCCCATGCTGCTGGGTGGGCCGCTGGCGGCTGAGCTGGCGCCTTTGCTTGTGGCCTGGGGCATGGATGCGAAAGCCGTCAGTGAAAAGCTTGGTGTGGCCAGCGCCATCAAAATGTGCCGAAGCGTGATGATCAAGGGCCTTGAAGCGCTGGTGATCGAAAGCTACACGACCGCCAGAGCCTATGGCGTAGAAGACCACGTGCTACCGACGCTGGCCGAGACTTTCCCCAGCATCGACTGGGAAAAAACTGGTGCTTACTTTTTCTCCAGAGTCGTTCAGCACGGCCAGCGCCGCGCTGAGGAAATGCGCGAGGCGGCCAACACGGTGCGCGAGTCGGGCTTTGAACCGTTCATGACCGCGTCGATTGCCGACAAACAGCAGTGGGTCGCCACTCAGGCCAAAGCCGGTGTGTTTGAAGACGTGGGCAAGCGTGCGCGCTGGCAAGACTATGCTGACAAGCTCCTGATGCATAAAAAGTTGCCAAAATAACAGAAAAAATCACCAAAATAGCAGGTAAAAATGCCTGCAGCCCAATAGATTCGTGCGCAAGCAGCTATAGATTTAATAGTATCTAAATAGTCATTTAATATGCTGACTGACCTGCAAGTTAACGCCGACCAACAGATACCCATGCCGTTCAAGGCGGCTGATGATTACGCGCAACTGGTCATGGGCTGGGCCAAAGAGTTTGATGGTCAGGCGAACACCGCCATGATTGTGCAGCGCGATGTGGCTTATGGGGCACACCGCCTGCACCGCTACAACGTGTTCAGCCCTGTGGGGGCACGCAACGCGCCTGTGGTGATCTTCTGGCATGGCGGTGGGTGGACCAACGGCTACCGCGACTACAACACATTTATGGCACCGCACATCACGGCACTGGGCTGTGTGTTGGTGTCTCCGTCTTACCGCCTGGTGACCGAGGCCAAATTTCCGGCTGCGTTTGACGATAGTCTGGCTGCATTGGCGCATGTCAGCCAGCACATTGCCAGCAGCGGCGGCGACCCCACGCGCCTGTACCTGGCCGGGCATTCTGCCGGTGCGCACCTGGCGGCGCTGGTGGCTTTGCGCACGACTGTTCCTGTGCGGGGCTGCTTGCCGATCAGCGGCATCATGGACTTGCACCACCCCTTGCCAGCGCCCGGCAGCCTGGAAGAACGCGTTTACAACATGGTGCTTGTTGACCCGACGCAAGATGCGGTGATGAGCCCGATCTGCTGGACGGTGGGCAACCGCGTGCCATTTGACTTGACTGTAGGTGAGCATGACAGTGTGCGTGTGCGCTTGTCCAATCGCCGCATGGCGGAGTTGCTCAAGCTACAGCCCAGCGGCGTCAACTTGCGCGACATGCCGGGGCAGAGTCACTTCGATACCCACACCTGCCTGAGGGACGGTCATGCAACGTGGTACCAGCGCTTGAAAAGAGTCATCAAGGAAACCAGCCCATGAAAGAAGTCATTGATACCGGCCTGCCTGCGCTCAAGCAGCCTTTTTCGTGGGCTGTCAAATCAGCCGGCATGTTGTTTACCGCGCATGGCCCGGTGCGTGCTGATGGGACGATTGATACCGGGCCAATTGAAGACCAGGCGCGCCTGACCTTTGCCAATTTGCGTCAGGCGCTGCATGCTGCAGGCGGCACACTGAACGATGTGACGCAGGTATTGATCTACATGACGGACGTCAAAGACATGCCTGCAATTGACAACGTGTACCGCGAATTTTTTGTACCGCCGTATCCCAACCGTTCCAGCGCAGCCGTTGCAGCGCTGGTTGTTCCGGGTATGAAATTGGAGATAGTGGCTTACGCCATGGTCACATAAAGCGGGACGCGTTAGCCTTGTCGTTTACCTGAATGCTGGCCTGAAAAATGCAATCAGTGTTGATGTACCCTGCTTGTTTGCCACTATCTTTAAAGGACTGCACCATGAAAGCTACCCGTCGTCACCTGATGGCTATAGCCGTCTCTGCGGCTCTGGTCGTGGCCGCCCCATTGCTGGGCAGCCAGGCCATGGCGCAGGGCGCTTACCCCAGCAAGCCCATCACGATTGTGGTGTCTTACCCGCCTGGCGGTGATACCGATGCGCTGGCGCGTTTGTATGCCGAAAAACTCTCAACCAAACTTGGCCAGTCGGTGGTGGTGGACAACAAGCCAGGCGCCAGTGGCACGATTGGCAATTCATTTGTGGCCAAGGCGCCTGCTGATGGCTACACGCTGCTCTTCACGCCCAACACCATTTCGATTGCCACTTTGGTGCTTAAATCCGGTACCGGCGCAGCCTACGATGTGCTTAACGACTTCACGCCCATCATTCAGGTGGGTAGCCAGTCGCTGTTTTTGGTGGTCACCACAGCCAGCGGCATCACCAGCGTCAAAGGCCTGGTAGATGCTGCCAAGTCTGACAAGGTGCGCAGCTACGCCAGCCCGGGCAGTGGCTCCCCCATGCATATTTTGGGTGAAACCTTCAACAGCGCGGCAGGCATCAAAATAGCCCAGGTGCCTTACCGGGGCAGTGGCCCCGCCATCATTGACATGGTGGGCGGGCACATCCCGTTCATGTACACCACACTGGGCCCAGTAGCGCCGCACATCGCGTCTGGAAAGCTCGTCGTCATTGGTGTGGCGGACCCCCAGCGCTCGCCTTTGCTGCCCAATGTGCCCACGCTGGCTGAGTCTGGCTACAAAGATGTCAACGTCGGTGCGTGGCAAGGCCTGATGGGCCCCAGGAACATGCCTGCAGATGTGGTTAAAACCCTCAACACCGCGATGAACGAGATTTTAAAAATGCCCGATGTCGTTGCACGCATGACCACGCTGGCAACCATCGTGGTGGGTGGTGATGGTGCGGTGCTCGGCAAAGTCAATGCGGCTGACCACAACCACTACGCCAAAGTGATTAAAGAGTTTGGGATTCAGGCCGACTGATGTCGATGCGCTCGCCTGTTTAAAAATAAAAACCGGATACTTAAAAAAGGCCTTTCAGGCCTTTTTTATTTGACACCATAGCCCATGGTTTGCGGCAGCCACAGCACGATTTGTGGAAAGCATGTCATGGCCAGCAACAGCAGCAGCAGCATCACCAGAAACGGCCAGCCTTCCTTCATCATTTCGCCAATCGGTATGCCCGTCAGTGCCTTGGTCACAAACAGCAGCATGCCAAACGGAGGGTGTATCAGGCCAATCATCATGTTCAGCACCACCAGCACGCCAAAGTGCACCAGGTCAACGCCCAGCAGCTTGGCGGCAGGCAGCAGCATGGGCACAAACACCAGCAGCAGCACCGACACATCCAGAAAGCAGCCTAGCACCAGAAACATCACATTGACCAGCAGCAAGAACTTGATCTGGCTTAAGGCCATGCTGTCTACCCACTGCGCCATGGCTTGTGGCACGCCTTCAGCCGTGAAGGCGTAGTTGAGGATGAACGAGCCCGCCAAAATGAGCGTGATCACTGCGCTGCCGCGTGTGGATTCCATCACCACGCCCCAAAAGGTGCGCCAGGTGAGCGCCCGATACACCACACCCGCCAAAATCAGCGCATGCAAAGCCGCCACAGCAGCAGCCTCCGTCGGTGTGAAGGCACCAGAGTAAATGCCACCCAGCAGCACAATCGGCATTGACAGCGGCAGCGCACCCCGGTAAATGATGGCGGGCCAGTCTGCTAAAGGTATTTTGTCTTCACGCGGCATGTTGCGTTTGACGGCGATGAAGTGAACCACGACCATCATCAAAATAGCCATCAAAAAGCCCGGTACCACACCGCCCAAAAACAGCGCCCCGACCGACGCGCCCGACACCATGGCGTAAATCACCATCGGTATCGACGGCGGAATAATCGGCCCCAGCGTAGCGCTGGCTACCACCACAGCACCGGCAAAGCCGCGCGTGTATTCAGGCTTTTTAAGCATCTGGCGAATCGTGACCAAACCCGGCCCCGCCGCATCAGCAATGGCGCTACCGCTCATGCCTGAAAAAATCACACTGACCAGAATATCCACCTGCGCCAGCCCACCGCGCATGCGCCCCACCAGGATGCGACAGAAGTCAAAAATGCGCTCGCTGACTGTGCCTGCATTCATGATGTTGGCTGCAAACACAAACAGCGGCACGGCCAGCAGCACATAGCTGTTGTACAAGCCATTGCCAATTTGTTCAGCCACCAGGCCCACATCCTGCCGCTTGACCATCAGGTAGCCAATGCCCGAGACAATCATTGAAAAGCCAATCGGCATGCGCAGCAACATGCCGCACACCAGCACCAGCACCAGGGTAAGTAAAGCGGCACTCACAGGCGCAGCTCTGCTTCAAGGCCAACACCACGTACCGCGTTCCATATGGCCCAGGCCGAACGAACGACCAGCGCCACCAGCAAAAATACAAACGGTAAAAACACCCACATAAAAGAAACGCCCAGCACGGGCGTGCCTTCCCGATTCATGAAATGCACATAGTCCCAACTGGCCGGAATGCCGCACAAGGCCAGTGTACCGATCAATAAATTGCCCACAATCTGCATGGCCTGGCGCGTACGCTGGCTGGCGCTGTTCCACAACAGGTCAAACACCACATGCTCGCGCTCAGGCACCACAAAGGCGGCTGCCCACAAAATAATCCATACATACAAAATAACTGCCAGTTCGTCCGTCCAGGCCAGCGGTTTGTTAAAGCCAAAGCGTGCCGTGACCTGAACCACAAACACCATGAACAGCGTTAAAAACAAGCCACCGCCAATCGCATTGGCGGTAGATTTAAACCAATTCATGGTTCTTTATTTCGTCGCGTTAATGCGCTCAAGCAAGCCCTTGGGCCACACCTTGGCGTAGTCTGAGTTCAGGTAAGCCGACTGCACCGTTTTACGAAAGGCATCCACATCGGGTGTGGTGACCTGCAGGCCCTGCTGCTTGAAAAAATCAACCGACTGGTTTTCTTCCTTGATACGATTTTCATTGTTGTAGGCGGCGGCAGCCTCGGCGGCAGCTTTGACCTTCTGCTTTTGCGCTGGCGTCATGCCGGCAAGGGCTTTGTTGGAAATCGCTATGAAAATACCGTCCACCAAATGGCTGGTCAGCACGATCTGTTTGGTCACTTCATAAAACTTGGCGGCACGTACCGTTGGCAAGGGGTTGTCTTGCCCGTCAATCGTGCCGGTTTTAAGGCCCAGGTACACCTCACCAAAAGCCAGCGGCGTGGGTGTCACGCCCAGGGCTTCGCCCAAAAACAGCCATTCTTTGCTGCCCGGCATGCGCAGCTTCACGCCTTTTAAATCAGCCGGGGTTTTGACATTGCGCGCATCCCGCAAGTTGACCTGGCGCGTGCCCAGGTACACGGTTGACAGCGGCGTGATGTCCATTTTCTCAGCCACGTTTTTGAACAGCTCGCTACCTATGGGGCCGTTAAATATTTTTTGCTGATGGTCTGGGTCACGCACGATGTAGCCCGCTGTGAAGACTGAAAACTCCGGCACCAGCTTGGCAATGTCAAATGCTGAAATCGAGGTCAACTCCAGGTTGCCGCGTGCCATGGCGGCGGGCTCGGTCCCCTGCTTGAACAGCGAGGCGTTCAGGTTGATCTGCACATCGAATTCACCGGGTGCGCTTTTCTCAAGGCTGTCTTTGAAAACCGTCCACATCTTGGCGTGCCAGTCGTCTGGTACAGCCGGGGTGGATACACGCAGCAGCACCTTGTTTTGGGCATGTGCGTCAGGCAGCAGGGTGCAAAAAAGAAGGGCTGTTGAAGCCGCAGCAACCAGGCTTCGGCGGATGAAGGAGGGCGGGTTGGTGGTCATGTTGTCTCTTTCTGTCGTTGTTGTTAACTGTCGCTGTTGTCATTACCGGGTGATCAATCCGACTGCTTATTTATGCCGAAGCTTTCAACAGCATCTTTGAGTATCTTAAATTCATCCGGCTTCAAAGCCACCAGCGGCGCACGCACGCGCAGCCAGGTATCGTCACCGCTCAGTATCGCCATGATGCCTTTGAGCGCAGGCAGCAGCGAGTAGCCCCTGAGCAACGCCAGCAGCTTGATGATGCGTTCGCGCTCTGCCGGGGTAGTTAGCGCGTCAGGCTGCATCACCAGCCGATTGACCACACGCGGCATGAAGTTGGCAATGCCGCTGATGGCTCCCTTGCTGCCGCGCCTGCCGAGTTCGGGCAGGTCGGGTTCAAAGCCCACGTACACCGTTAAGTGTTTCATGAAGGCCTCAGCCAGGCCCACAGAATGTGCGGTGGTGCAAGCACTGTCTTTGATGCCCAAAATAACAGTCGGGTACAGGCGCATCAAGGTGGCAATCACATGGTGCGACAAGCCTACGCCGCTGACTTGCGGTATGTGGTACAGGTACAGCTTGAGGCGTGAATCATTGACATGATCAATCACGTATCGGTAGCTGTCAATGATGCCTTCGTCTGTCACGCCCTTCAGAAAAAACGGCGGCATCATCAGGCAGCCGTGCGCGCCTATGCTGATGGCATGGCGGGTCAGGGCCAGCGTCTCGGGCAATGCAGCGCAGCTGGTAGACACCATGATCTGCGCAGCAGGTACGCCGTTGTTCACCAGCTGTTCAATCGCCGCCATGCGCTCGGCCATTGAAAACGAAGGCCCTTCACCCGTCGTACCAAACGGCGTAACACCCGCGCAGCCGCTGGCCAAAAGCGTATGGCTGTGCGCTGCAAAGTGGGCGTGGTCAATGCTCAGGTCAGCATGTAGCGGGCTCAAGAGGGCGGGCCAGATGCCAGTGAAAGATGGGAGACGTGTCGCTTGCATGGGGTAGTATTTATGACGCTTTCAAGTACACATCATAAGAACTTCCAGATTAAAAATTTCCATATGTCTCAGCCCAGTGCGTAGTTTTTACAGAAGTGGCTTTAAGCCGTGCTTCGCTTGTGCGGCGTAGACTAGGCGCATGAGACCCTCTTCTTCTTCGTGCGCGCGTTTATCCGCATTGGCTTGCTTGTTGCTGGCTCCGCTAGTCGCTGCACGCGCCGCTGAAGAAGCTGCGCAACCTGTGTCGTACAAGCTCACCGCCGGGCAATACCAGCTATCAGGCGGCGGTTTGCCCAAGGCATCGGGGCTCGACGTTAATTTGCGCGCCACGGGCAGCTTTGGCAATGCGTGGCTGGGCTGGTATGGCTTGGCATCGCAAGACGTCAAACAGGTGCGTGCAGGCTGGGACAGCAGTTACAAGCTGGGCCTGTTGCGCTTTATGCCGTCACTGCAAATCGCCTCTGGGGGATTCGTCGGCGGCAGTGTGTCGCTTGAGACGGGTGACACCTGGTTTGCGGGCGTGGGCGCAGGCCGCACCAACTTGCGCAACTACGCCAATTTGAATTTTGACCCGAATGACGCGTGGATGTTGTCTGGCGGTTACCGCTGGGCTGACAACCGCTCGCTGGCGCTGCAAGTGGTGCGTGACAACCGCCTGAACCCTGACCAGCAAAATATGCATCTGGTGTACCGCGCGCCCATCAATGGCACAGACCGACTGACGCTGGACTTGCTGCAAAAAAAGGGACTGGTGGCAGGCTTGCCGATCAGCCGTTTCGGCTTGTCTGTCGGTTATGACTGGCCGCGTTACTTCGTGCGTGTGGCCTGGGATCCGCAGGTTAACTTTACCGCGCAGGACATGCTGCGGCTATCGGTGGGTACGCGGTTTTAAAAGGTTCTGCCCAGCCCACGATGCAATGCCAGACCCAACACCGCCCCAACGCACTGCGCCGCCACAAAACCCAAGGCACTACCGGGAGCAATGCCTGCAAAGCTGTCGCTCAGCATCCGCCCCAGCACCGCTGCCGGGTTGGCAAACGATGTGCTTGACGTGAACCAATACGCCGCGCCTATGTAGCAGGCCACCAGGCCGGCGGCCTTGCCTGCGGGTGCGCGCAGCACGATCAGAATCAACCCGCTAGTTGCTACCATTTCACCCAGCCACTGGCCCCAGCCGCCGCGTACTTTGCTGCTGAACTGCAAGACGCTCAGGTCAAACATGGCGTTGGCAAGCCATGCGCCAGCGATTGCCCCGAATAATTGAAACGCTATAAATAAAATAGCTGCTTGCGCCCGATTCTGTTGGGCTGCAGCCGTATTTGATGCCTTAAAAAGCACAATTAACGTCACCAGTGGGTTGAAATGCGCCCCACTCACAGGTCCCAACAGCTCAATCAATACATACAGCGCAAACACAGTGGTCAGCGTATTGGCTAGCAGTGCCACACCGTTGTTGCCGCCACTCAAATTCACCGCCATGATGCCCGAGCCAATCACCGCGCACAGCAGCGCAGCGGTGCCGACAAATTCTGCAAAGAGTTGATGTTTCAGGCTAGGCGGGTGCATGGTTTTTTATGACTTGGCCAAGTTGCGTGCGGTGGTTTCCAGCATCAGGCGGTCAACACTGGCGGCTGGCAAATTCACCAGCAGCTCCAACCTGCGGCGCAGGGCGTGTAGTGTTTGCCTGAAGGCTTCGCGTTTGTGGGCATCGTCGCCGTCGCCAGCAGAAGGGTCAGCGTAGCCCCAATGGGCGGTAGCGGGCCGGCCGGGCCAGTAGGGGCACGCCTCGCCAGCAGCGTTGTCGCAAACCGTGATGACCAAATTCATGTGGGGTGAGTCCGGCTTGGCAAAGTCGTCCCAGCTTTTGCTGTGCAGGCCGTCTGTGGCAATGCCCGCAGATTTCAGCACCTCGATGCCAATCGGGTTGGGCTGCTGGTTGTCACGCGGGTTGCTGCCGGCTGAATAGGCCTTGAAGCGGCCCTGGCCCAGATGATTAAGCAGCGCCTCGGCCAGGATGCTGCGGGCTGAGTTGTGGGTGCATAAAAACAGCACGTTGATGGGTTGGGTAGACATGGTGGGTTTCTTAAGTTGGTTTAAATTTACTATTAATTTAGGAGCTGCTTGCGCACGTATCCATTGGTCTATAGGCCTAAAACATGGGTGAAAAGGGGCTAAAAATAGCTGAAACTGCCTTCGCAGCTAGCAGTCCAGGCATTCAGCCAGGCTGCTGGCCTCACACGGCTGGCCCTGGCAGCAATGCGCTGTCAGGTAGCCGAGCAGGGCGGTCATGTGGTCAAAGCTGGCGCGGTAAATCAGGTTGCGGCCTCGTGCCTCCGCGCTCACCAGGCCGGAATGCGACAGTTCCTTCAAGTGAAACGACAGCGCACTGGGCGCCACGCCCAGTTGCTCGGCCATCACACCCGGTGTTAAGCCATCGGGGCCAGCAGCTACCAGTGCCCTAAAGGCGCGCAACCGCTGCGCTTGGGCGAGGGCGGCTAAGGCTTTGACGGCTGTGGCTTCGTCCATCAGTTGTTCGGTTGGGTTTATTGTTTTCATAGTTCAAATATAATTGAAATATTGAATTAAAACAAACAACGATAAAACTTTGATGACAACCTCAAGCTTGCACAACCTTGATCAGACGCTTTTTAGCATTCCCCAATTGCCTGACATCAATAGGCCCAGCAACCATCCGCCCCGCATTTTGCTGCTCTACGGCTCGGTACGCGAGCGCTCGTACAGCCGCCTGGCCAGTGAAGAAGCCGCCCGGCTGCTTCAGGCCATGGGCTGCGAGACCCGCACATTTAACCCCAGCGGCCTGCCGTTGCCAGACGATGCGCCCGACACCCACCCCAAGGTAGCTGAGCTGCGCGCCCTGGCCGAATGGGCCGAAGGCATGGTCTGGACGTCCCCCGAGCGCCCCGGCGCGATGACCGGCATCATGAAGTCTCAAATCGACTGGATACCGCTGGCACTGGGCGCCGTGCGGCCCACGCAAGGCAAAACGCTGGCGCTGATGCAAGTTAGCGGCGGTTCCCAGTCGTTCAACGCCGTGAATCAAATGCGCGTCCTGGGCCGCTGGATGCGCATGCTCACCATCCCCAACCAGTCGTCAGTCGCCAAAGCGTTTTTAGAATTCGACGAAGCGGGGCGCATGAAGCCATCAGCCTATTACGACCGCGTGGTCGACGTGATGGAAGAGCTGGTCAAGTTCACGCTGCTCACGCGGGGTGCGTCTGGGTGGTTGACGGATCGGTATAGCGAGCGCAAGGAGAGTGCTGAAGCTTTAGCCAAGCGGGTGAATCAGCGCGAGATTTAGGTTCAATAAATTCCAAGCTTACTTTGTATCCTATGCGATACGATGGATGATGCCACATTGACATTCCGGTGAGGGACTCGATGCCGGCCTTTAGTTTGTCCGGAAGACCAGTGGGGTTTGGTTCAGCGGCGCGTTTTGCTTTTTTCATCGTGTGTTCAGTTTGTCCGCAAAACGGGAAAATCGGGTTACCTCAGACTCCAATCAATCCACAACTTTAATTTAGCCAGCTTGTGTTTGCAACTTCTTCAAGGTCAAACTGTAAATACAAGTTTGGCCTCGAAGAAACCAAAAGCATGACGCAGCCTGACTTTAGATGCTATTTATTCAGGAGCTGCTTGCGTACGTATCCATTGGGTTACAGGCCTAAATGATGCCTGAAAACGGCTCAAAAACAGCTTTTTAGGCGCTTCAGCCGGTCAAAAACCAGCTTGCGGAGGTCTTTTTGAGTGAAAAATGCCTATTTTTAGGTGTGACAACCTGCCTAAAGCCAATGAACGAAACAATCGGGGGCAGATTCAAACAATCGGGGTCAGATTCTCATGGCACTACCTTAAGCCAAGGCTGACAAATCAAACTGGGCGGATCGACCACATTGCCGCTGCTAAGCTGAAGTTGTTCAAAGACAGCA
>JAYWBS010000086.1:0-17171 GCA_043781295.1 Polaromonas sp. | reverse complement strand
AGAGTTTGATGCGAACGAAAACTTTCAGCGAATCCTACCGTGCGCTGACGCGGCTTGTGCCTTATGTCGATACCTGGGGCTGGTACGCCTGCCTGCTGATGTTGCTGGTCTTCCTGCCCCTGGCGGCACCAGCGTACATCACCAACTACGGAACGCTGATATTTATCGCTGCGACGGGTGCGGTGGGCCTGAATCTCGTGACAGGAACGGCTGGCATGATTTCACTTGGTCATGCCGGCTTTCTGGCGCTGGGGGCCTACACCACGGCCATTCTCGTGACAGATCATGGCTGGGGCCTGTTGCCCGCCATGGCGGCTTCCGGCTGTGTGTCGGCCGTGGTGAGTTTGCTGGTGGGCATACCGTCATTGCGCCTCAAAGGCCTGTATCTGGCCATCACGACCCTGGCATTTTCAATTATCGTGACCACGCTGATTCTTGAGACCAGCTCGCTCACGGGCGGGTCGGGCGGCAAGACCGTGACCCGGCCGGATTTCCTTGGTCTGTCGATGGATTCCGGCCCTGCTATTTATTACCTGGCGCTTGTGGTGGTCGTTCTGACGGTGCTCACAGCGCTCAATTTGCTGCGCAGCCGGGTTGGCCGTGCCTGGAGCGCGCTACATGACTACGACATTGCCGCCAGCCTGATGGGCATCAACCTGCGGCGCTACAAACTGCTGGCCTTCGCTGTGAGCGCCTTCATCGCCGGCATTGCCGGCTCGGTGCTGGCCTTGCACCTGCGCTATCTCAATATCGACAGCTTCGCGCTGATTACCAGCATTGAAGTGCTCACGATGATCATCGTTGGTGGCCTGGGCAGTGTGCGCGGTGCGGTACTGGGCGCCATCGTCATCACGCTACTGCCTGAACTGAGCAGCCGGATATTCGATTTGATCGGTGGGTCCATGAAGTCGCTCTCGTCGGCCAATGCGCCAGAGCTAAAAGGCGTGATCTATGCGCTGGTCATCATGGTTTTTCTTCGCTTCGAGCCCGATGGCATCGCCTCGCGCTGGGCGCACATCAAACGTTTCTGGTCCGACTGGCCCTACGCCCGCAAGACCCAATGAGCAAACATAGACAGCATCCATCCCGGATCAGGAGCGCCCTGGGCGTCGCCTGGCATATTTAGCAAGCAGTCAGTCAAACAAGGAGCAATCATCATGCGTAAGATTCTTAAACTGGTAGCCGCTACAGCTTTGGTCGTTTGCGGCAGCGCAGCGCAGGCTGCAGACCCCGGCGTGACCGACAAGGAAATTGTCATCGGCGGCGTGGAACCCTACACCGGACCTGCAGGTCAACTGGGATACACCATCACGCTGGGCATACGCCTGGGGGCTGATGAGATCAATGCCAGCGGCGGTATAAACGGGCGCAAGATCAAGGTCGTTGTGGAGGACGATCAATACGTGCCGGCGCAGTCGGTACAGGCCTTGCAAAAGCTGATCGATGTACACAATATCTTCGCGCTGCTGGGGGTTTCGGGCGGCTCGCACGGACTGGCGATGATGCCCATCATCGAAAAAAACAAGATCCCGGTCATTAACCCAGCGGTCACCACAGAAGCCCACTACGCAGTCAATCGTCCAAACTTTTTTGGCATTGGCATGAACTATACGGACGGTGCCTTTGAAATGATGACGCTGGTCAACAAGTTGCACCCGAACGAGAAATGGGCATCGCTGGTGCAGGACGACGAGTCCGGCGCGCCGCGCGAAGCTGGTTATGACAAGGCGGTCAAAGAATTGAACCTGAACTCCGTGCTCAAGCAGCGGTTCAAGCCCAAGCAAATCGATTTTTCGTCTGAAGTGCTGCGCCTCAAAGCCGCTGGCGTCACCGCGATTCACCTGGGTGGGCTGCCTGCCATCAACGCCGCCATCATCAAGGAGGTCAAAAAGCAGGGCATGAATGTCAAGTTCGCTGGTTTGTGGACTGACCACACACCGCCCATGCTGGACCTGGCCGGTGCAGAGGGCGACGGCATGTACATCTTCGACTTTGTGCCGTCGATTACCGACAAGGTCGCTTCCGGTCCCTTCCTGGCGCTGGCTGCGAAGTACCTGCCCAAGGAAGATCTGCCAAAGGCCAACCGCTACACCATGCTTGGCTTCGTGGCGATGAAGGTGATGGGCGACGCGATAGCCAAGTGCGGCAAAGACGTAACGCGTGCCTGCGTGTCGGCGAATATCGAGAAGACCAAAAATTATTCTGCCGGTGTCGGCTCCCCGGTGACCTTCGGTCCCGGCGTGCGCACCTCGGTGCCCGGCGGCGGCCTGCTGAAGATTGACTTTGCCAGCAAGCAGTTCGTACCGGTGAAATAAGCAAAGACGGGTGCAAGGGTATGGCTACAAGTATCGCTCCCGGCATTTGTCGTAACTGCCTGGCCTATTGCCCCATCCTTGTGACCGTCGAAGACGGTCGCGCGGTGAAGGTGACGGGCGACCCGCAGGCGCCCGCTTTTGATGGCTATAGCTGCCCCAAGGGGCGTGCTTTGCCGGCTCAGCACAATGATGCCGAGCGGCTTCTCAAGTGCCAGACGCGTCAGCCGGACGGTCGCTACACGGTCATTGATTCCGGCGTGGCGATGGACCAGATCGCCGCCAGGGTGCAAGACATCCTCGCCAGACATGGGCCACGCGCCATCGCCCTGTACAGCGGCAGCGGTCAGGTCTCGCACCCGTCAGGTGGGCCGATGGTGCGGGCCTGGTCCCGCGCCATCGGCACGCGCATGAATTTTTCTGCCGCCAGCATCGACAAACCGGCGGAGTACACCTCGGTGGCGATGCACGGCAACTGGCATGCCGGCTTGCAGACCTTCGAAACCTCAGACACGTGGATCGTCGTCGGTGCCAACCCGGTCATCGCCAAGTCCAACGGGGGTCCGCTGAACAACCCCGGCGCTCGCTTCAAAGAGGCAGCGCAGCGCGGCATGAAAATGACAGTGATCGACCCGCGTCGCACCGAGACGGCGAAACGCGCCCATGTTCATTTGCAGCCGCGCCCCGGCCAGGACCCGGCTTTGCTGGCCGGTCTTATTCACATCATCATCAGTGAAGGCCTGGTAGATACCGATTTTGTAGCTGCCAACGCGGAAGGCTTTGAAGCGCTCAAGGACAGCGTCGCTGGCTACACACCCGCATTTGTTGCGCAGTGCGCGGATGTGCCGGTTGAACAGTTGTTGCTGGCTGCACGGACTTTTGGCGGCGGCAAGCGCGGTGGTGTCGTGTGTTCGACCGGGCCCAGCTTTTCGACGCACAGCAACCTCACCTATTACCTCGCCCTGTGCCTGAACACCCTGTGCGGCCGCTGGGCGCGGGAGGGTGACAAGGCGCCCTTTCCGAATGTGCTCCTGCCCGCTTTTACGCCGAGGGCACAACCGTATGCGCCTTATCCCGTGATGAGTGACAGGCCCATGCGCGTGCACGGCCTGACGGAAAATGCCAGCGGCGTGCCGACGGCGGCGCTGGCCGATGAAATACTGCTCGATGGCGAGGGCCAGATCAAGGTGCTGTTTTGCCTCGGTGGTAACCCGGTGCTTGCCTGGCCAGACCAGGCCAAGACCGAAGCAGCGCTCAAAAAACTTGAACTGCTGGTGGTGCTCGACTACAAGATGACGGCTACCGCACAGTTCGCGCACTACGTGATTGCGCCGCCGCTGTCGCTTGAACTGCCCGGCACCTCGCAGATGGTCGAGTCGCTGAAGTACTACGGTGTGTCGCGCGGCTATGCCATCCCCTGGGCGCAGTACACGCCTGCGCTGGCCCAGGTGCCGACCGGTTCAGACCTGGTTGACGACGGTGCTTTTTTCTTTGGTCTGGCGCAGCGCATGGGTTTGCAACTGGACTGGATCAACATGCGCGGCCAGGGCCTCAACCTCGAAAGCCCGACGCAGACTGTGCCTCTGGACATGTCGCGCCTGCCAGACACCGACGAAATGATCGCGCTGGCCTGCAGCGGTTCGCGTGTGCCGCTGGATGACGTCAAGTCGCACCCGCACGGCCACGTTTACGACATTGACATTCGCGTTCAGCCACGCGAGCCTGCTTGTACCGCCATGCTGCAACTGGGCGATGCCATGATGATGAAAGAACTGCTGGCGCTGCATGCAGAAGGTGCAGAAGAAAAATCAGACCCTGCATTTCCGCTGCAATTGGTGTGCAGGCGCAGCAACAACTTCATGAACTCGGTCGGCCAGTCCTTGCCGGTTTTGAGTGGTGACGAGTCGCATACACCGGCTTTCATGCATTCGCGTGACCTCACGGCGCTTGGCATTGAGGGCGGCAGCCTGATCACCGTCAGCTCGCAGCACGGCTACATGCTGGCGCGCGTGGTGGCAGACGACAACCTGCGCCAAGGCCTGGTATCGGTCGTTCATGGCTTCGGCGCACCGATGTCGCAGGGCACTGTGCACCCCGAGCTTTCACTCGGTTCTGTCGCGCGGCTGGTCAATATGGATGAGCGCGACCCCATCAGCGGTATTCCGCGCATGAGCGCGCTGCCCGTGTCAGTCAAGTCATTCTTAGCAAAAGCAATTGAATCCAGCTTGTCATGACATCACACGACTACGACGAATTTCGCCACCAGGTGCGCCGCCTGACGCAAGACAAAATCAAGCCGCATGCTGGCGTGGTCGATGAGGAATCACGCCTGCCCACAGAGGCTATTGATGCCTTTCGTACGATGGCGCTCAACGGGTTGCCATTTCCAGAAGCGCTGGGTGGTGGCGATGGTGATTTGATGTCGCAGGTGATCGCAGTCGAGGAAGTGGCCCGGGTGTGCGGGTCATCGTCGCTGGTGCTGCTGATTCCCTGGGCGGCATTGACGCCGTTGGTGTGGTTCGGCAGTGAGGAGTTAAAGCAGGAGATCGTTCCTGACGTGGCAGCGGGAAAATGCGGAGCCAGCTTTTGTCTGACCGAACCGGGCGGCGGCTCTGACCTGCGCGGCATCAAGACACGTGCCGAGCGTGTTGCCAACGGCTGGCGTCTGAATGGCCACAAACGCTTTATCTCCAACGTCGGCTGGTCGGACTGGTATGCCGTGCTGGCGCGTACGTCAGACACGGGTTTTGGTGTGTTCATGGTGCATTGCGACAGCCCCGGTTTTTCTATTGGCCGTCACGAGCGCAAGATGGGTATGCGCGGCAGCCCAACGGCTGACTTGATGTTTGACGATTGCATCGTGCCCGCCCACCGCGTGGTCGGTGACCCTGAGCAAGGGCATGCCTACATGATCCAGACATTGACCTACACGCGCCCGCTGGTATCCGCGCAGGCCCTGGGTTTGGCCCAAGGTGCGCTTGATGAAGCCGTGGCCTACACCGCCGGACGCGACCAGTTTGGAACAAAAGTCTCACGCTTTCAGATGGTGCGCGGTATGGTGGCGGACATGGCCATTGCGGTGGAATCAGCACGCGCCTTGCTGTATCGCACCGTTGATATCGCTGGCCAGGCCAATGACGACAGAGCACGCGGCTTTGCGTCCATGGCCAAGACGCTTTGCTCCGATACTGCCATGAAGGTCACGACTGATGCCGTGCAATTGCACGGCGGTTACGGCTACATGAAAGACTATCCGGTAGAGCGCATGATGCGCGACGCCAAGGTATCGCAGATATGGGAAGGCACCAACCAGATTCAGCGCCTGCTGGTGGCCAAGTATGTGTATGACGAGTGCGGATTGGCCAGGGTTCAGGCTTGAGCTTTGCGCTTTTTGGGTAACTCAGCAGCGCTGCGCTCCAACCGTATGGCCACCTGCTCAAGGCGCAATACCGCATCACCCAGCCCTTGCTGCGCAGTTTTCGGCGTGGTCGTCCGCGTTGCCTGCATGCCCCGGTAGATGACTGTTGCAATGCCATCGGTGACATCTTCAACAGAAAAATTTCCCTCACCGCGCAAGAAAGCCCAGGTCTGATGTTCAATGCAGCCAAAGATCATGTCGCGCAACAGGCTGACTGGCACGTCGTCTCGCAGTTCGCCGCAGCGCACACCCTCCACCAGCACTTCAGTGACCTGTGCCGTAAAGCGGCGGTTAAGTTCAAACACCGGCATTGAGCGGTAAGCTGGGTCTGGCCGCAGGTCCAGCAGCACGAAGCGCGTCAGTGCCGGCTCGCGCCTGACGACCGACAGGTTGCGCCACACCAGTTGGCGCAGTGCCTCCAGCGTACCGCGCCCAGCCACGCTGCGGTGGTCTTCACGCAGCAACTCATCAAACCATTGTTCTGCCACCTTGATCAGCAGGTCGCGCTTGCTGTCAAAGTACTTGTAAATCGTGGCTTCGGAAATGCCGCAACGCTCGGCAACTTCTATCGTGATGATGCTGTCGTAGCCTTTTTCTGCCAGCATGGCGCGGGTTACCGACATGATTTTCGAGATGCGTTCATCACGCGGCAATCGGCGGGTAACCGGGCGAGAGACTGGGCGGGTGATGGGGCGGGAGCGCGGTGCTGGCATGAAAGGGTAGGGTGAAAGTAGTTAGCAACTTTGAATTATGCGGCCAGCTACGCTTGTTTTGTGCCGCCACGATGGCGTTCACGGCATTCGTCATAGTGTAAAAATTTGACGCTTGTATTTAATATATTAGCATATGATGTGCTAATAAACGTTTAAATAAATGGGGCTGAAATCTGCGCCCCACAGGAGACAAACTGTCATGATCAGTACATCCACCGTCCGCGTCGAGATGCAGGCCGGACTTGCCATCGTCAGCTTGTGCCAGCCAGCGCGCGGCAACCCGATTGATGCCGATCTTGCGCGTGATTTCAAGCAGGTCTTTCAGGCGCTATGGGCTACCACTGGGCTACGGGCTGTGCTGCTGCGTGCAGAAGGTGACAACTTCAGTTTTGGTGGTGACATCAAGATGTTTTACCCCGAGCGTGCCAACATGGCACCCATGCTGCGCAGCTGGACTGCTGACATGCACATGGCGTTGCAGCGCGCCTGGCATTTGCCAGTGCCGATGGTGGTGGCGGTGCAGGGCTGGGCGCTAGGTGCTGGTACGGCATTGCTGGCTGGCTGCGATGTGGTGCTGGCGGGCGAGTCCAGCCGCATTGGCTCGGCTTTTGCCAAGATTGGCTTTAGCTGCGACTCGGGGTCGAGCGCCACGCTGACGGCACGCATGGGTGTCGCGCGTGCACGCCGCTTCGTGCTGATGCGTGAGGTGCTGGGCAGCCAGGAAGCCTTGCAGGCTGGGCTGGTCGATAGCGTCGTGCCGGATGCCGAGCTGCAAGCCCGGGCGCTTGCACTGGCACTTGAACTGGCAGACGGCCCGACGCTTGCTTATGGCGAGATAAAACGCTTGTTCATGCGCGCCGGGTCAGCGCAGCTCGAATCGCAAATGGAAGATGAAGCCATGACCTTGGCGCGCGTATCTGTGACAGCCGATGCCAAGGAGGGCATTGCGTCGCAGGTCGAACGTCGCAAGCCAGTCTTTCGGGGTTGCTAATAAATCATCCCTGCAGTTGCACGGACAGCAATTGCTCTTGCTGATGGCATCAATACCGCGCATGTTTCGCTTTTAAAACAACAAAGCGGGTTTCTCCTAGCTGTCAGAATTGCCGGGGGTGTTTTCCCTAGGCCTGCCAGCACACCACTTTGAACTGCTTTCTCCTCTGAAAACGAGCGTTTAAGAGGCGCATTGCCCCCTCTCAAAATTTACTTTTGACCGTTCAGCATCGGCTAAAGGTGCATTTATTTCATATTGTGAAAGTAATTTGTATGAATTAGCAGGTGCAAATTAATACGAATTGGTAGCAGTTAAAACTTAAATAGTTACATTAAAAACATATAGACGCAAATTTTGAGAATCAGGGAGTTAAAAGAATGCGCCAAGCAGATGAGTGGGTCGGTGATGTATCTGACGTGCCGGATAAATATCAAAGTTCTCAGCACGCAAGCGGCGGCGCTGTGGAGCCTCCAGCCAGCCACACCGGCCACCCCAGCCTTGCCGCCCTGTGCGCCATCGCCCGCTTCCATCAAATAGCCGCAGACCCGGCCAACCTGGCACATCAGCTAGGCTTGGCTCCATCGGCAGAAGTGAGTACCCAAGACCTGCTACGCGCTGCCAAGCACCTGGGCCTTAAAGCCAAGCTCAGCCACACCACCGCAGAGCGCCTGGCGCTCACGCCGCTGCCTGCACTGGTGCAAGTACGCGCCGCTGACGAAACGGTTCGCATCGTCATCCTCGCGCAAACCGACGGCCAGCGCGTCCTGCTACAAGACCCCAGCGTCCCAGGCGGCAGACCCACCATTGAACCGATGGCGGTCTTCATTACCCAATGGACAGGCGAACTCATCCTCATCACCAGCCAAGCCGCATTGGCTGGCGCCTTGGCCAAGTTCGACTTCTCCTGGTTCATCCCCAGCCTGGTCAAATACCGCAAGCTGCTCGGTGAGGTGCTGCTGATCAGCTTCATGCTGCAACTGTTTGCACTGGTCAGCCCGCTGTTCTTTCAGGTCGTGATGGACAAAGTGCTGGTCAACAAAGGCATGACCACACTGGACGTGCTCGTCATCGGCCTGGTCGTGGTGGTGGTGTTTGAGAGTGTGCTCAATGGCATGCGCGCCTATATCTTCAGCCACACCACCAGCCGCATTGATGTGGAGCTGGGCGCACGCTTGTTCCGCCACTTGTTGCAATTGCCGCTGGCCTACTTTCAGGCTCGCCGGGTAGGCGACTCGATTGCACGCGTGCGCGAGCTGGAGAACATTCGCAGCTTCTTGACCGGCAACGCACTCACGGTCGTGCTAGACGTGTTCTTCTCCGTCGTCTTCATCGCCATCATGCTGTTCTACAGCGTACCGCTGACCTTGATAGTTCTGGTCAGCCTGCCGCTATACGCCGCCATCAGCATTGCCGTGGTGCCCCTGCTGCGCCAGCGGCTAGATGTCAAGTTCGCCCGTGGCGCTGAAAACCAGGCCATGCTGGTTGAAACGGTCACAGGCATCCAGACCGTCAAAGCCAGCGCGCTAGAACCCAGCATGGCCAAGCGCTGGGACGACCAGCTAGCCGCCTACGTATCGGCCAGCTTCAAAACGCAAAACCTGGCCACCTGGGCGCATGAAGCCATCAACCTGATTGGCAAGCTCATCAACGCTGCCACCCTGTGGTATGGCGCACATCTGGTCATGAACAATGAACTGACGGTCGGCCAGTTTGTCGCCTTCAACATGTTTGCCCAACGCGTGGCCCAGCCCATCATGCGCATGGCGCAGTTATGGACAGACTTTCAACAGACCGGCATTTCAGTCGCCCGCCTGGGCGACATCTTGAACACCCGTACCGAAGTACCACCCAGCAGCGCCGCCCAACTGCCGCCCGTCAAAGGCCGCATCACGCTCGACAAAATCGTCTTTCGCTATCGGCCTGAAGCAGCCCCCGTGCTGAACAGCATCAGCCTTGACGTATCGGCAGGCGAGATCATCGGCATCGTCGGACGTTCAGGCTCGGGCAAAAGCACCCTGACCAAGCTGGTGCAGCGCCTGTATGTGCCCGAGCAAGGCCGCTTGCTGGTAGACGGTATCGACATCAGCTTGATAGACGCCGCCCAGTTGCGCAGGCAAGTCGGCGTGGTCTTGCAAGAAAACCTTTTATTCAACCGCAGCGTGCGCGAGAACATCGCCATTACTGACCCCGCCGCACCGATAGAAGCCGTGGTGCGGGTAGCCCAACTGGCAGGCGCGCATGAATTTATCAGCGAGTTGCCTGAAGGCTACGACACGTTGGTCGGCGAGCAAGGCGGTTCATTAAGCGGCGGGCAGCGCCAGCGGGTAGCCATTGCACGGGCCCTGTTTACCAACCCCCGCATCCTGATACTCGACGAAGCCACCAGCGCACTTGACTATGAAAGCGAAGCCATCATCCAGCGCAACATGGTCAGCATTTGCAAAGGCCGCACCGTGCTCATCATTGCCCACCGCTTAAGCGCCGTGCGCCACGCCAACCGCATCATCGTGATGGAGAAGGGCCAGATTGTGGAAGCTGGCCCGCATGCGGCCCTGCTGCAAAAGCCCAAGGGCTTGTATGCGCACCTGTGGCGTATGCAAGATGGTGGGCAGCCGGTGGATGGAGCGGTATGAGCAAACTCACCCAACAGTGCATGACTTCAAGCGTGGCTAGCCCGCGCCAGCGCTTGCGCTGCCCACTGGTTCAAGCTCAAACCCGCCACCTGTGCGGCCACGCTGGCCTGCGCATGCACCTCGGGCGGCACCCGCAGCAGCATGCGCCCCGAAAACGGTTTGTTGGCTGGCAACCTCAAGAGCGCGCAATGCGCCAGGTAGTCGTTTACCGCTTCATGAAAAGCCGCCTCCAGCTCATTCACGCTGCTGCCGTGAAAGCCAATGATGTCGCGAATGCCCGCCAGGTGGCCAACAAAAATACGGTCTTCTTCATCAAACTCAATGCGGGCGCTGTAGCCCTTGTAGATCATGGTGTTCATGGTGTGATTCCAATCGCTTCTAAAAATCTGCGGGCATCCAGTACCCGGTACCTCAAAGCCTCACGCTGCGGGTGCGGGCGATGAAAGCGCACCGTCACGCCGCTGTGCATAAAGGCAACCGAAGACCCAGCGCCCTCCGTCCGCACGCAGCCTGTGGCCAGCAGCAGCGCCTCAATCTTGCGCCATTCCAAATTGCCATTAACCGGGCTGGCAAAGACTTGTTCAAGCGTTTTACGTTGCTGGTTGTTCATGGCAAATTCGTCATGGTAAATGATATCACTAACTGATAGCTTATGAATTCAGAATCTGTACAAACCAAGCCCAGTCACCCTGCAATCGAACTGCTAGCCAGGTACAAAGCAATCCTCAAAGCCGCCTGGGCAAACCGGGCCGAACTGGCTGGCCCCACCCGCCTGGCCGATGAAGCCGCTTTTTTACCCGCTGCCCTGAGCCTGCAAGACACCCCCGTTCACCCCGCCCCGCGCAGGCTGGCTTACGCGCTGATGGCGCTGTTTGTCATTGCTGTGCTGTGGGCTTTTCTTGGCAAGATCGACATCGTGGCCACTGCACCGGGCCGCATCATCGTCAGTGACCGCACCAAAGTCATTCAACCGCTAGAAGCCAGCGTGGTGCGCAAGGTGCTGGTCAAAGACGGCGACAAGGTCGTGGCTGGCCAGGTGCTGGTCGAGCTGGACCCGACCAACGCCAACGCCGATAAAGCCAGCGTTAGCGAGCAGCTCAGCGCTGCTACATCGGAGGTCATTCGCACCCAGGCGCTGCTGACGGGGCTCTCTGGGTCGCTATTAAAACAGGAGCTGTTTGCGCCCGAATCTATTGGGCTACAGACCAATTTGGCAGGAAAAAATGACCCAAAAGCACCGCAAAACACTCAAAATAGTCAAATTCAAAGCCAACTCCAGTCCGAATGGCAAGACATACGCGCCAAGGTAGGCAAGCTCGATGCAGAGCTAGCCAGGCGGCAAGCAGAAATAGCCACCGTCAAAGAAACCATCGCCAAGCTGGAGGCCACCATCCCCATGGCGCAAACCCGCGAGACCGACTTTAAAAAGCTCGTCACTGAAGGCTTCATCTCCAGCCACGCCACGCAAGACAAAACCCGCGGCGCTGGCACCGATACTTTGTTGGGCACATCAGGCGACGATGCCATTTTGCTGGACGACGGTAGCCAGCGCATCAAGAACATTGAAATCATTGATGCCGGGGCTGGTGATGACGTGGTGGACTTGACCAGCAACACCTACGCACTGGGCGACGTGACGGTGTACGGCGGTGACGGCAATGACGTGATCTGGTCATCGTCTGGCAACGATATTTTGTATGGCGGCAACGGCAATGATGTGATTGACGGTGGTGCTGGCGCTGACTGGATTGACGGTGGCACAGGCGCCGACTGGATGGCTGGTGGCAAAGGCGATGATAACTATGTGGTGGACAACGCAGGCGACAGCGTCGTGGAAAATGCGAATGAGGGCACCGATACGGTCAACGCATCCATCAGCTACACCTTGGGTGCCAATCTTGAAAACCTCACCCTCACAGGCGCTTTAAATCTGAACGGAACGGGCAACAGTGCCAACAACCTGCTGACGGGCAACAGCGGTGCCAACACCTTAAACGGTGGTGCGGGTAATGATGTACTGGATGGCAAAGCTGGCAATGACGTTCTGATCGGCGGCACGGGCAACGACACCTACCTGCTTGGCCAGGGTTACGGGCAGGACACGATTCAGGAAAACGATGCGACTGTGGGTAACCACGACACGTTGCAGTTCACAGGCGGCATCGCGACTGACCAGATATGGCTGCGCCACGTTGCAAACAACCTGGAGGTCAGCGTAATAGGCACAGCCGACAAAATGACCATCAGCAACTGGTACCTGGGCAGCCAGTACCACGTTGAGGAGTTCAAAACATCTGATGGCCATACGCTGCTGGACAGCCAGGTACAAAACCTGGTGCAGGCCATGGCCACGTTTGCGCCACCTGCTGCGGGGCAAACAACGTTGACGGCTACCCAGCAGGCAACGCTGGCGCCGGTGCTTGCTGCTAACTGGCATTGAAGGCATCGGCGGGTAAAAACACATGCGCAAGGCGCTATTGCGCCACAATAAGCGGCATGCACAAACACTTTTCTGAAACCACCGGCCCGCAGCGGTTGGTGTACGGCCTGCTGACTGGCGCGGCGGTAACGGCATTGCCTTTGACCATGGGGTGGCAGTTTCGGGGCTTGCTGGGCTGGAGTTTTGGGGTAAGTGTTTATTTGCTGCTGGCGTGGTGGCTGTGCGTCGGCTTTGATGCCAAACGGACCCGCCAGCGCGCCCAGGCGCAAGACGAACCCAGTGTGGTGCTTTTCATGCTGTTGCTGCTGGCCACAACGGCCTGCGTGGCTGCCATTGCCGTGTTGATGCAGCAAAGCCGCGACCTGTCTGGGGTGCAGCGGGCGTTGCATATTGGCTTGTCGGTATTTGCGCTGGCGGTGTCATGGCTTTTTATTCAGACCGTGTTTACGTTTCGCTATGCGCACCGCTATTACCAGGAAGAAAAACGCCAAGAACCCAATGGGCCAGGCCTGCAATTTCCTGGCGGGCTGGACCCGGACTACTTTGATTTTTTGTACTACGCCCACGTGGTCGGCATGACGTCGCAGGTCTCTGATGTTCAAGTCACCTCGCGTGAAATGCGCCGCCTGACGCTGGTACATGGTGTGCTGTCGTTTGGCTTCAATATGCTGATACTGGCGTTGAGTATCAATGTGGTGGCGGGCTTGATTTAAACGAGATCAAGCCAGTTGCCAGCGCCGTGCCGAAAGAGTTTTTTTGCTACGCCGCCAATACATTTTTGCGTGGTCGACCGCCCTTGGCACCATTTGTACGTGAAGCGGTGGCTTTGTTGGCAGACTTGGCAGAGCCGCCAGCGGCACCTATTTGCGCCATCCAGTTTTTGCTGCCCAACACACCCTTGACCAGGGCAGGTAGGTACAAATCGGCATCAAGATGTGGCCAGTAGAGGCCAAGGCCTGATGCCTGGATTTGAATGACCTTGAGATCAGCCGCCTTGGCACCTCGAAGGCCTTGCGCATGGTCGCAGGGAAACTCAAAGAAGCAACCGTTGTCCAGCTCGACGCGGATGCGTTTGTTGGCATAACCAGCTGCTACGGCTAGGGGGCCGCGAGCCAGCAGACGGCGACCCGCTTCGCTGCTTTTTTCAAAATCTGCATCACTGATGCTGCTGATAAATTTAGTTGCCATGAATCGTTCCCCAGGCTTTGCACAAAGTGTGCAGGTTGCGCCAGCCCCGAGAGACTCAATGGCTTTAGGCATGACCAGACTTTAACCTAACCATGCTTAGGTTTTTAGGCGTATTCCCGGTTTAAGCAGCCCCGTTGCCAGCGCCGTGCCGCACACAATCACCACCGCGCACAGCAGCATCCATGGCGTGACGACTTCGTGCAAGAAAACCGCGCCATAAAACACAGCAAACACCGGGATTAAAAACGTCACGGTTAGCGTGCGCTGGGGCCCGGCGTTTTCAATCAGCCTGAAGTACAGGATGTAGGCAATGCCAGTGCATGCCACCCCAAGTACCACCATTGCCAGCCAGGCTGTTGTGCTGGGCGTGCGTGCTGGCCACAGCCAGATGGCGGGTAGCAGCAGGCCAAGCGTTGCGCCTATCTGGCTGCCAGCGGCTGTCACCATGGGGTGAATGCCACCCATGTATTTTTTTGCAAAACTGGCGGCAATGCCGTAGCACAGGCAAGCCAGCAAGCAGGCCAGGACGGCCCAGCCCGGCGCTGCACCGGCTGCGTCGGGTTTGAAGGTGGCTTTGTCCCAGGCCAGCAGGGCAACGCCAGCAAAGCCGATCACCAGACCAGCAATACGCGGTAGGGCTGGTTTGTCTTTGAGCCAGACCCACGCAATCAATGCGCCAAACATGGGGGTTGTGGCGTTCAAAATGGCCGACAAACCCGTGGTGATCGACAGCAGTGAAAACGCAAAACAGGCAAACGGAATGGCGGAATTGAAAATACCCATGAAGAAAATTTTCTTCCAGTGTTTTTGAAGTTCTGCCAGCTTGCCCTTGATGAGCACAATGGGCAGCAAGAAGGCAGCAGCAATCGCCACACGCATGGCCGCTGTGGGTAGTGGACCGAACTCAAACGCGGCGTAGTGCATGAATAAAAATGACGCGCCCCACAGCGCCCCCAGCACCAGGTAGTCCCATGCCCAAGATTTCCAGGGTTTTTTAACAGCGGTCAAAGCAGGTTCAAATCAACGTTGTTTCAAGCGCGCCCTCGAGCATGAGTAGCGCGGTTTTACGGTCCAGCCCGCCAGCATAGCCTGTCAGTGAACCATCAGCACCCAGCACCCGGTGGCAGGGCACGATGATGCTGATGGGGTTACGCCCCACCGCAGCGCCCACCGCCCGCACCGCCGCTGCGTTGCCTATGCTTTTGCTGATGCTGCCGTAGCTACAGGTAGAGCCCGTGGCTATCTTCAGCAAAGCCTGCCACACCGCTTGTTGAAAGGCGGTGCCACCGGATAAATCAAGCAACAAGTCAAATTCAGACCGCTGGCCTGCAAAGTATTCGCCAAGTTGCTGCGCAGCTTTTTTTAACACTGGATGCGCTGCATCTGTTGGCCAGCGCGATGGCGTTGCCAGCTCGTCTGGCAGATGGCGCTGCCCTTCAAACCACAAGCCAGCGAGCCCCTGACGGGTAGCGGCCAGCGTGATGGCACCCAACGGGCTTTGAAAACTGCTTTGAACGATGGATGGGTCGAATTTCATGGTGTGTCCTGTTTGAGCTTGTTGCCCTCACCCCAGCCCTCTCCCGCATGCGGGAGAGGGCTGGGGTGAGGGTGTGTTTCAGCACCGTGCCACGCGCCGGACCAGGTGCGGATCACCGCATAGCTGCGCCAGGGTTTCCAGGTCAGCGATGCCGCCTCAGCCAGCCGTGCCGGATTTTTAAGCCCCTGCACACCGAGTATTTTGTGCAGGGCCACATCGCCTGCCGGAAAGGCATCAGGCCAGCGCAGGGCGCGCATGGCGATGTACTGTGCGGTCCAGTCGCCAATGCCGCTCAGGGCTTTGAGCGCTTCTATGGTCGCATTCACATCCGCACCGCCGTGCAACTGCAAGCCGCCAGCGACCGCCTTGGCCAGGCCAACGATGGCCGCCTGGCGCTGCCTGACGATACCCAACTGCCCCAGTGCGTCACCACTGGCAACAGCCAAAGCTGAAGGTGACGGAAAGAGCCTCGTCAGCTCAGGCCACGGCGTTTGAATGGGCTCGCCAAACTTGTCAACCAGGCGCTGCGCCAGCGTGCGTGCAGCGGCCACGGTGATTTGCTGACCCAGCACCGCGCGCACGGCCAGCTCAAAGCCATCCAGTGCGCCGGGTACGCGCAGGCCATCGCCCGTGGGAAAGTCGCCATGCAATACGGCGTTGATGGCTTGTGGGTCAGCGTCCAGGTCAAACGCCGCGCGTACCCGGCGTATCACCAGCGGCAGCACACCGCGCAGTGAATCGCTGATGGTCAGCACCAGTTGATGGCGCGCCTCGTCAAAGCGCATTTGTAGCCAGCCAACATGCTTTTTACCTGCTACTTCAAGGCCAAATGTGCGTCTGGCCCAATATTCATGGGCGCAAGCAGCTATTGATTCGATAGTGATCGATTCGATGGTTTTGATGCGCCGGGTTTCCATAAACGCCAGCATGGCCGCCACGTCATAGGGCGGCCTGTAGCCCAGCCGTACCGTGATGCCATGATCACTAACGGCTGCCTGTGGCGCAGCGCGCCTGAGCTGTGTCGGGTTCAGTTTGTAGTGCGTGGCAAACGCTGCGTTAAAGCGCCTGACGCTGGCAAAGCCGCTCATCAGCGCGACTTGTGTGACGGGCAACTGCGTGTCTGCCAGCAGTTGCTTGGCCGTCAGCAGCCTGCGCGTTTGCAGATATTGCAGGGGCGACACACCAAACTGCGCTTCAAAAATACGGCGCAGATGCCTGTCACTGATGCCGAGTTTTAACGCCAGTTTTTCTACGGATGGTGTGCGCAGCGACGGGCCGCCCCTAACAAGCACAGCCCCCTCGGGGGGCAGCGACATACGCGAAGCGATGAGCGTGGGGGCAGCATCCATGTCTGCCCAGCCTTCCGGTTCGTCGAGCAATTTTGCAGCCTGATGTGCCAGGATGTATGACGCATCCTGTATCGACCACACCACCGAATGCGGTGCCAGCTCGGGGCGGCAGCGCAGGCAGGGCCGAAAGCCGGCGCTTTCAGCCTGCGCTGCATGGCCAAAAAAGCGGCAGTTCTCGCGCTTGGGGGCCTTGACGCCGCACACCGGGCGGCAATAGATGCCGGTGGATGTAACACCCGTGAAAAAGCAGCCGTCAAAGCGCGCATCGCGTGCCTTCATGGCGGCGTAGCAGGCGTCCGGATTGGTGCTGAGGTCTGGCGCTTTCATGGCATTTATCTTACCCGCGCTGGTGAATCTGACTAGCCGTTTTCGGACATACCCATCGGCAACTGACAACTTACAATCAAGCCCTTTTGAGACCAACCGGACGGGGCTTGCCACATGCAGCTGAACGCATCGATTTTCAAAGCTTACGACATACGCGGCGTGGTGCCAGCCACCATCAACGAGGCCATGGCGTTTGCGCTTGGCAAGGCGTTTGGGGCACGCGCCATCGCAGCCAATGAGAAAACGGTTGCGGTCGGCCGCGA
>JAYWBS010000085.1:0-43694 GCA_043781295.1 Polaromonas sp. | reverse complement strand
TTTTAACGATGTAACCACGACCTTTCGGCAGGCGCTCGCAGCTCACAGGCAGCAAAAGCGCGCCCGTTTGCAACGCCAGCCGCGCCGCCAGAGTCATGGTGTAAGCGGGTTTGCCAAAAAAGGGCGCCCAAACGCCCAGGCCCTCGGGCGGTACCTGATCGGTCAGCAGCGCAACGGCCTGGTTGGCTTTGAGGGTTTTATGCATGGCGCGAATGGCGCTCAAGGAGCCGGGCAGCACGTTGAGCTGGGGCCGCTGACGGGTTGCCAGCTCAATGGCGGCCAGCGATGCCTGGCGAGCCGGGCGATAAATAGCCGTAATCGGCCCGTACACCTCCGCCAGCGCCTGGGGGCCGAGTTCAAAACTGCCGCAATGCGGGCCGAAGAAAATCACACCTTTGCCTTGTGCGAAGGCTTGGTTAGCGATCTCCTGGCCCTGTATTTGCACATTGGCCAAACACGATTCATCAAAAGGCCGCAGCCACAGCTTGGGCAGCTCGGCCACAAAGCGCCCCGCCTCGGCGATGGCAGGCCGGGCCGCATCAAACGGCACGCCAGCCTGAAGGGCATTGGCACGAAAGCGTTGCCGATAACCGGGGCTCAAGGCCCACACCCCCCAGCCCAACGCGCCGCCCAGCACATGCAGCGCAGCCAGTGGCCAAAGAGAAAAGAATCGAAATAACCAGAGCATTTAAGAGGGCAAAAACCGACCGCACGAGAGCGTCATATAATCATGTTTGTCGCTGAGTTATTTGAACAACTTGCAGAGCGACGTTAAACCAACCTGCTAAAGCGTTCGCCAAAGCATTCCGCTGGCAACGCGCCCAGCAAACCTATGGAGTGTACAAAATGGCGAACGACTTCCTCTTTACTTCTGAATCTGTCTCTGAAGGCCACCCAGACAAGGTAGCCGATCAAATCTCTGATGCCATCCTCGATGCCATCTTCAAGCAAGACCCGCTAAGCCGCGTGGCAGCTGAGACGCTGACCAACACTGGACTGGTCGTGCTGGCCGGTGAGATCACCACCAACGCGCATGTGGACTACATCCAGGTGGCACGCGACACCATCAAGCGCATTGGCTACGACAACACCGAGTACGGCATTGACTACAAAGGCTGCGCGGTCATGGTCTGCTATGACAAGCAAAGCAATGACATCGCCCAGGGCGTTGACCACGCGAGCGACGACCACCTGAACACCGGCGCTGGCGACCAGGGCCTGATGTTTGGTTACGCCTGCGACGAAACGCCAGAACTGATGCCAGCGCCCATTTATTACGCCCACCGCCTGGTGGAGCGCCAGGCCCAGTTGCGCAAGAGCGGCAAGCTGCCCTTCCTGCGCCCCGACGCGAAAAGCCAGGTGACGATGCGTTACGTTGACGGCAAGCCGCACAGCATTGACACCGTGGTGCTGTCAACCCAGCACAGTCCCGACCAGTCAGAGTCGATGCACAAAATGAAGGCCTCATTCAACGAAGCCATCATTGAAGAGCTGATCAAGCCGGTGCTGCCAAAGCACATGCTGACCAAAGACACCAAGTTTTTGATCAACCCCACAGGTCGTTTCGTCATCGGCGGCCCACAGGGCGATTGCGGTTTGACCGGCCGCAAAATCATTGTTGACACCTACGGCGGCGCTTGCCCCCACGGCGGCGGCGCCTTCAGCGGCAAAGACCCATCGAAAGTTGACCGTTCAGCCGCGTACGCAGCACGTTACGTTGCCAAAAACATTGTGGCTGCAGGTCTGGCCAAGCAGTGCCAGATTCAAGTGGCCTACGCGATTGGTGTGGCCAAGCCGATGAACGTGACCGTCTATACCGAAGGCACCGGCGTTATGAGCGACGAAAAGCTGTCAGCCCTGGTGCAAGAGCACTTTGACCTGCGCCCCAAAGGCATCATTCAAATGCTTGACTTGCTGCGCCCGATTTACGAGAAGACGGCGGCATATGGCCACTTTGGTCGTGACGAGCCTGAGTTCACGTGGGAGCGTACCGATAAAGCTGCTGCCTTGCGGGCTACAGCTGGCCTCTAATCTTCAGGCAAACCCAGCGTCAACCAGCCATCGCCACGCTCCAGCCTCACATTAAACGACCTGGCCATGGCCTGAACATCAGGCCAGTCGATCAGGCGGTATTTGCGAACGATGTCCAGGGACGCTGGCGATTTGCCTGCGTCTTCTGGCAACATCTCCAGACGCAGTTGGCCACTTTGATGGCTGTCTGCGTCGCTGTAGGTGACTTGCAAGGTGCTGCCTTGCGTGCGCTGGTCACAAAACGCCAGCAGTGCGCCCATCAAAACGCTGCGCAGAAAGCTTTGTGGTGCTGCGGCTGAATCGTCTGCAATCCCGTTGACGAGTTCCAGTCCGTTGGCAGACAACTCCATCGCCAGCAGCTTGATGGCCTCGTCCACACCGCTGCGCAAACTGACGTGCGCGTCCTGACTTGATCCTATCCATTCCAGCGCGCCGATGCAGTCGCTGGTGGCTTGTTTGGTCAAGGAGCTGACGGACGTGATGTTTTTAGTGATGGCTGGCAGGTCAGGCTCGGGCGCTTGCACGCGCCGCTCCAGCACCATCAGCAACATGCGAACTGGCTGCATGGCACCCGCCACATCGTGGCGCAGCACCGGCATCAAGCGGCGCAGCACCGCATAGTTCGCGGCCTCGGCCAGCCGATCATTCAAACTGTCTGGTGTTGCAGATGACGCGTCGGCTAACGGAGAAAAATGGGTAGCGGAAATAGTTGACATGATCTTAAAAGGGTTGACAGTGCATGAATTAGCTGCTTGACGCTGGTAAAACCGTCGCCAATATCGCTTCCACGGCATTCGGATCCACTGGCTTGGTCAGGTGCGCGTGAAAGCCAGCCATTTTTGATTTGCGGATGTCTTCTTCAGTGCCCCAGCCAGTCAGAGCGATCAGTTTTGCTGATGCGGTGGCCGGGTTAGCCAGCAGTTGCCGCGCGACCTCATAGCCGTTCATACCCGGCAAACCGATGTCAAGAAAAACCACTTCGGGTTGAAACATCAGTGCCACGTCCAGAGCCTCTTGGCCACCAAATGCGGCGCGCGCATCATGACCCGACAAATCCAGCAGCATGACCATGGTCTCGGCGGCATCAATGTTGTCATCGACCACCAAAATCCTGTGCTTGGCAGACCCTGCAACTGGCGCAACAGCCTTGGGCGCTGGCGGCTCAACAGCCAATGCCACAGCCGTCGGCAATACCACCGTGAAGGTGCTGCCCAGGTCAATGCCGCTGCTGCTGGCTTGAACTGAGCCGCCATGCATTTCAACTAACTTTTTGACCAGCGACAAGCCAATACCCAGGCCACCCTGCGCGCGGTCCAGCGTGCGGTTAATTTGCGTGAACATGTCAAACACCAGGCCCAGCATGTCAGCAGGTATGCCCATGCCGGTGTCTTGTACCGACACAACGATGCTGTCAGCCTGCCGTTTTGCAGAAAATATGATCTGCCCACCGGCTTGCATGTACTTGGCCGAATTGGTCAGCAAGTTGCTAAAAATTTGCGTCAGCCGGGTCGGGTCTGCGTCCAGCCAGACGGCATCGTTTGGCCAGTCGATGGTGAGCGTGTGGCCCGCTGCGTCAATCAACGGCCGTGACGCCTCCAGCGCAGCAGCTGCAATGTCTTGAAACGACAGCCGCTCGCGCTTGAGCACAATTTTGCCGCTGCTGATGCGCGACACATCCAGCAAATCATCGACTAGGCGCACCAGATGACCGAGCTGGCGTTCCATCACCGGCAGCGTACGCGCAGCCACGTCTTCTGCCCGGGGGGCAAATTTAAGCAGCTGCAAACCCGTGCGTATGGGCGCCAGCGGGTTGCGCAGCTCATGGGCCAGCGTGGCTAAAAATTCATCTTTGCGCAAGTCTTGCTCCAGCAGCCGTTGCTCAAAAGCCCGCCGGCTCGTGATGTCGTGCGTTACGCCCAACGCGGATTCGATGTGCCCTTCATCGTTGAACTCAGGCACCAGCCGACACGAAAAATGGCGCAGGCCGTCGTGCTGCGTTTGCGCTGAAAATTCCAGCACGGTTTGCTTTTGGTGGTCAAAGACATAGCGAATCGCCTTTTCCCATTGGTCACACAGCTTTTGGGACACGTCCAGCTCGCGGTGCGTTTTGCCCAAAATATCTGCCACGGGCCGACCGGTGAGTTTCTCGATCACAGAGTTGACAAATACATGCCGTAACTGACGGTCGAATCGACTGAGCACATCGGGCGTGTTCTCAGTCACGCTGCGCAGTTCACGTTCGCGGCGGGCCAGCACCCTGCTCGCCCTAACTTCAACCGTGCGATCCACGCCGTGCACAAAAACACCCGACACCTTGCCGTTGACGTCGCGCAATGGTAAATACGAAAAATCAAAAAACATGTCGGTCAAAATACGGTCTGGCCCCAATCTGAGCTTGGCCAACATCGACTTGGTCTCAAAGGGTTGACCAGTACGGTAAACCTCATCAAGCAAAGCCGGAAAAGGCTGATCAGCCAGCTCGGGCAATACCTCCACGAAGGTTTTGCCGAGGATCTCCGGGCCGCGTTCAATCAGGTTCAAGTAAGCCTGATTAGCCCGCTGAAAAACATGTGATGAACCCGTCAGCACGACCGAGAAAGACGGCATGATCTCCAGTATCTGCGAGAGTTGCAGCTCGTTGGCATGAAGTTTTCGTTCAGCCCGCACATGCTCTACCGCCGCCCAAGTGCGCTCGGCGATTTCGCGCGCTATCGTCATGTCGTCAAGCGTCCAGTGGCGTGGAACGTTTTGATGAATACCCAGCACAGCAACGAGCCTGCCGTTTTTCAAAATGGGAATACCCAGATTAGCGACAATTTTCAACTCGGCATACGCCGCTTTTTCGACATCTAAATAACCGACGTCATGTTGTACGTCAGGCATGACCTGGTTTTGACCGGACTGGAACATCGCCAGCAACTTCGGGCCGTAGTCTTCCAGGCGGTAAGTCCCTTCCATCTGCGGCAGGCCATTGACATAACTTTGTCCTACCACCACATGCGCATCGTGCGTGACCTCGCCATACATCACGCGGTTGACTTGCAAATGCACGCCCAGCATGTGGGACGCCACGCGTTTGAGCGCCTGCTCGTCCGTCACCCCGCGCGTGGCATCGCCAAACACGCTGCGAAATGTTTCGCGGTCGGTGACCAGCCGCAGTGCATCTTTGCGTTGGCGCAGTTCACGCGCCATGGCCCAGCTTTCAGTGGCGTTTTCAACCGCACGGCTCAACGTGTTCAGGCTGCTCCAGTCTTTGGCAATGTAGTCCTGCGCGCCCGCCCTGAGGGCCAGGCGGCCGTCTTCCCGGCTGGGGCCGCCAGTCACCACGACCACCGGGCAAATCGGCATACCGTCAGCCCCGATCAGGGCGGCCAGCACTTCTGGCGCGTACATGTCTGGCAGGTTGTAGTGAAGCACGACACAGTCAGGCGGCGGCAAGCCCTTGCGAACGGTATTGAGCACGGCCTGGATACCGGCCTCCCCCGTCGCGGCCTCAATAAACGTCAAGCGCCGCTCCAGGCCGCTTAGCAGCATGCGGCGAATATCAGCCCGGTCGTCAGGGCTTTCGTCAATGACGGCGATTCGCCATGCCTGCATCGGCGGTTTTTCAGGACGGGGCATCAATCGGCTCCGGCCATCATGCTGGGCAGCCTCGCACTTTCAAACCAGTAACCCAGAATTGAGCCAAGGAGCAGCAGGTACTGGTCATAACGAACTGGTTTGACGTGGTAGGCATTGGCACCCGCACTCATGCAAAAAGCCAGGTCTTTGGGGTTGCTGGAGGTGGTCAGAACCACCAGCGGAATGTCTTTGAGCCAGGGGTCGTTTTTGATAAGCACCAGCGCTTCCCGCCCGTCAACACCGTGAGAGTTGAGGTCCATAAAAATCAACGCTGGCAGCAAGTCTTGAGGCACTTTAAACGCGCCACCATTGCAGCAGAGCATCGCCAGCAGGCGGGAGGTGTTCTACCTTGAGGCCCAGGCGCTTCAGGTCTTGGCGCAGCAGCGTGGTTTTGTTCAGGCGGGGCAGCAGCATGGGAAGTTGTTCGGCACAACGGCTTTGCAGTGCAGCTTCTAGCGGGGCGTAAAAACCGTAAAACTGCTCAAGCCGCTGATGGTAGGCGCCCACTGTGAGCGCGGTATCCATCAAATTGAGTACGCGCTCGACGGCCTCATGCTCACCACGAGTTTCCAGCCGCAAGCGGGTGAGGACGGACGAAGCCGACACATGGGCAGCGGAGGGCGCTGCAAACAGATTCACAGGATTGGGGACTAAGAAACCAGCCATGAACTAGCGCCACACTGTGAAAATCAGGAAAGATGTCCCGCCCAAAAGGTAACACACAGTACGCGTAGGAGACTACCTCGTTATGCCCTAGGACAGCAGCTCACAAGGAGTGATTCTGCTATTATTAAAGTAGCTGCTCGCGCATATATCCATTGGTCTAAAGGTCGATATGAGCAGTAAAAACGGCGGTTTTAGCTCATTTGTTGAGGTAATTCAAGACCAGCTTGCCAGCGGTTGCCGCAATGCCGCTGACCATCGTGCCCCAGGCCATGTCAATGAACGTTAAACCCAGTGGCCAGTCCTTGATAACGGCCAGGTTGGTCAAGTCATAGGTTGAATACGCAAAAAACCCGAACAGCGCGCCCATCAAAGCGGCCTTCCATACCGGGCTGTCAGCTTGCGGCAGCACTGCAAATACAAGCAGGCCCACAGGAAACATCAAATAAAAAGCGGCTGCCGCCCACAAATTGGGGTTGGGGCTAAGCAAAGGCCCCATCGCATTGGCGTAGGTTGATTTGGCAATCACGCCCAGCCAGACCATGTCGATGACAAACATGGTTACGAAAATAGCGGTGTAAGTTCCTAGGTACTTGAGCATGATGAATCCGTTTGTGTGTTTGTGCTGGCCGCGTACATGCTGTATATCTGAAGAATGTACTTGCTGTTGGTGACGGGTCATTCACCAAAAGCCATCACGCTAATTTACTCGATCAGCACAGGGCAACAAGTTGTTTTTTCAGAAAATACCTGTAGGACAAACCATCAAAGACCGCGTTAAAGCCATGCCTCAGCTTTGCCGTACAGGCGTTCGGCTGGAATGCCCAACTCTTCGCAGGCCAAGATCAGCGCATTTGCATTGCGCAAGGCAACAGACTCCTCATCGCCTGGCTCGATGCTGGAGATGAAGCTGAGCCAGGGCTCCAGACCCATCGCGTAAATGAAAACCTGATCACACCCAAGTGTGCGCACCATTTGCAGTGCTTTGGGATAGTCCGAGCCATCGAGACGCCGTGACTGGTCTTTGCTGCGCTCCGGCGGGTGGGGCAGCAGTGGCCCATAAAGCCAGCTTAGAGGTGCGCCTACACACTCCATGCCAATAAAAAGTGCATCAAGACGCGGTAGGCGCTGGCGCAGCTTTTCATACAGGCGCGGTTCAATGTTGTTGCTGTCTGCCGCAAAAAGCAGAGCGTGCTGACCCGCATCAACCAGCCAGGCCGCTTTGGTCTGAATGTCCAGGTCCGCATGCTCCCCCAGGAAAGGCAGTGCGGTGATACGCAAATCACCATGGCCCGCAGACTCCAGCGTGTCCAGCTCAATCACGTTTTCAAAACCAATAGCCTGAAGGGCGCGCTTGAGCGAAGGATCTACCAAGCTGCCGCCAGATCGGGGGACGAGCACCGTACCTGTCTTGTGGCGCAATGCCAGCAGGGTTTCGATCAGCACGTGGTCTTGGTGATTGTGGGTGAGTACCAGGTAGTCAATATGCACTGGTAAATCAGCCAGCGTCAAGCGCTCGGGCTCGTCACCGCTTTGATAGGCCACGAAAGGGTCAAGCAGCGCATGGATACCGCTCGGGGACTCAACATGCACACAGGCATGCCCAAAATAACGCCATCGAGCTTTGCCTGGCGGGTGCGCTGGTGCAGCCGGGGCTGGCCGGCTTGAAGCTTGCGGCTGAAGAAAGCTGCGAAAAAGGTCGATGTCGCCGGGCGGTAGCTTGAATGCGTCGACCACAGCGCTGATGACCTCGTCTTCTGCTTGCGGCTGATGCCGAAGACGAGCCAGCAGGTCATAAGCGGTATGGGCAAACGGCGCTCGCAGCTCGAGGGCATCAGGCCGCTGCAGGCGAGGTGTACTGAGTGCAAAAGGCCGATGATCCCCTACTACCCGGTGCATCAGGCCGCTCTGCGCCGTGGCGTCATACACCGGGCTTGCATACAAAAGGGCTTCAATCAAGCGAATATCTGCTCCACCGCCCGGTGTGTAGACCAGTTCTAAATAGCCACGCACGGGCTCTGGCAATTGTGCATAAAGTGCTTGCAAACTGTGGCCATCTGCGCGCTCAATTAGCAGGCGGCCTGCGTCGCGCAAGGCTTTGGCAAATGCCAACTGCAACACTTGCTTTTCCTTTGTGTCGGCCAGCAATTGGCGAATACCGGGTACAGCCGAAGCGGGTTGGTCGATGAACGGGCCACCACGCATGGCGGGGTCTTGCACAGCCGCAACGTGTATTTCTGGCGCGGCGATAAATGACTCCAACAGCGCCATATGACGAAAAGCGGTGTTCAGTGCAGCAGTTGCTGGCGACACAAGATGCGTCCAGGCGTACCAGCGTGAAACCAGCGGCTCAATGACCACATCAGTGCGCAATGTGACGAGGGTGTCACTCATGCCAGGGTTGAACCACCGTCTTTGCGGGGCACGGCAACCAGCTCGATCCGGCCGTATTCCATCTTCGCTATACGGTCTGCATGGTGCAGATAGTGTTCGTCGTGTGTGACGGCGATGATGGTTTTGCCCTTGCGCTTCAAGTCGCCCAGCAAATGTTCGTAGAAATAGCGGCGGAACTCTGGATCCTGGTCCGCTGCCCACTCGTCGAAAATCATCACGGGTCGGTTTTCAAGCAAGGCGACAACCAGTGCCAGGCGCTTGCGCTGACCAGTTGAAAGATTCAGGGTGCTAAAGCCGCCGCCCTCAAATCGGGTTTTGCTGTCAATCTGCATCAATTGAAGCAGCGCCTGAACCGTGACCGGGTCAACACCGTCACTGCCGTCGAGTGTTTTGAACAAATGAAAATCAGAGAAGATGGCCGAAAACATCTCCCGGTAATTTTGCAAGCCTACTTGTTCAATTGGTATCCCGTCCAGCAGGTGCTGGCCCGCGTCGGGGCGGTACAGGGCGCACAAAAGTTTAAGCAGCGTGCTTTTACCGCTGCCGTTGCCCCCTGTGATGAAGAGCGTCTCACCGCTGTGCACGGTGAGGTTCATGGGGCCGACACCGAAGCGCTCGGCTTGCCCGTCATAGTGAAAACCGACACCCTTCAATTCAATGGTTGAAAACGCCGTTGGCGGGGTTTGGTTTTTTGGCGTAGCCGCAACATCGCCGCTGCTGGCGTTTTGACCGCTAGTGCCTTGATCAAGTCGCGCGATTTCATCTTGCAGCGATGCAATTTCAGTGGCGGCCAGGGTCGATTTTGAGAGCGCCGGTATACCGGCAATCACGGTCGACAAAGGACCAATGACAAACAGGACGATGGCTGTCAGGCGCATCACATCGGCAGAGCCACCCGTCTGGTGGGCAGGCATCACGAAAACGAGCACGCCAATCAAGGCGTAAAAAAGGCTGTACGCAAAGATGTAGTTGGTGTTGAACATATCTGCCGTGCGGACCTTCAGCAGCCTCACGGCATTTGCCTCGCCAGCCAGACGGTCAAACAGTGCGTCACTGCGGCGCTTGCTTAATTTGAGCTCCTTGAAGCCGCCCAGCAGATCACCAATGCTGGCAAAAAAGCCCATCTCCCGTTCAGATGTTTCACGCATACCCGCGTTGACCTCTGCTGACCGCGCGACATAGATCAAGATGCCGCCACCTATCACCAGCGTGGTGAGTAAAAAGGCCGGAATCGACATGCTGGCCAGGTAAGCAGCGGTGAAAACCACCAGCACGGCAGACTGCAGTGACGCTGCCAGCACACCCGCAGCGTCTGAAATGATGGTGGTCTGCTGCGTGAGCCTGTTGTACACGGTGGTTTGTTGCAGCTGGTCAAGTCCGCGCAAGTCAAGGGCGCGGATGGTGTTGGCGATGCTGATGCGTTGGCGTTCAAGCGCTTGCTCAAACAGTTGGGTCACGCGGTTAAAGCAGCTGCGAAAGCAAAAAACATAGAGGGCAAAAAGAAGGCCAAACAAAGCCATTTGTACCAGCGAGCCGCCCTTGCTGGCAGCCATGTTGGTTACCATCAGCAGCGCAGAATTGGCCACCCCCGACACCGAAGCATCAATCAGGATGCGTCGCTGGGTTTCCTGGTCTGGCGCGAGAAACCGCAGCAAAGGCATGCCAGATGGTGCAGGTGAAAGTTTTGTAACTTCGTTTTTCATGGCATCAGTGAGATGAGTGGTTTTTAGATATTAGCGGGGTTTCACGACCGTCAGCCACATCGGACAATAAGGTGCAGAAAACTTCAAGAACGTCCTTAGCCTGTTGTTCGTCAAAGGCATCCAGATCGAAGGTGGCGATCAGCTTCATGCCCTCACCCGGAATCACCTCCAGGTTAAACGGATAGTGCCAGAAGTCCACCATGGTCACATCATCAAAGCGCAGCGCCGCTGCATCTTCACCCGACACGCCTTTGCCGGTCGGATAATTTTGTATGCGCAATACGGTCGAAAAAATCGCCTGATCAACCGGAAAACCTGCAGCCTCCGCTACCGATGAAAGTGGTATGTGCGCACTGTCCAACTGGCTAGCGCGGCGGCGCTGGATGGCGACAAACCAATCTTGCAAAGACTGGCCTGGTTTGGGTGTGGACACGCGCAGTGGCAGGGTATTGATCAGCGGACCAAGCATGGATTCAATGCCTGGCACGGACGGCGGACGCAGTGCAGAGGTCACGCCAAACACCACGTCGTCCCGGCCAGACCGATGAGCCAGCAGCAAACCCCAACACCCCATGATGACTGCTGAAACAGTCAGGCGGCAGCGCTTTGCATACGCAGCGATCCGTTGACCCAGACCGCTGGCAGCCGATATGCTGGTTTCACCGAAACGAAGGCGACCAGCTGACACCGTTAGGGGCCAGGTCTGAGCAGTGGTTGGCTGCGCTAAACCGGCCAGCTCTACAGCCCAAAACGCTTTGGCTGCAGCGGTATCTTGCAGCTGTAGCCACTCAAGATAGTGCCGGAAGTCGGGCGCGGTCGGCGCAGAAGGCAGCGTGCTACCGATTCCAGACAATACCTCTTCGAACAATATAGGCATAGACCAGCCATCCATCAGTAGATGCTGGTGTGTCCAGATGAAACGCCAAGCATCGGCCATGCGTATCAACGAAAAGCGCATCAGCGGTGCAGCGTCCGTTCGCAGGCCTGCGTGGCGGTCACGCACCATGAAGTCCACCGCTTGCGCGCGTGCGGCGTCGGTATCAAGGCTTCGCCAATCTAACACTTGCCAGGCAGGCTCCGCCTTGTCGGCGAAGTACTGCACGGACTGACCTGCGACCACTCCGAAATAGGCTCGCAGCGTCACATGTCGATCGAGCAGGCGTTGCCAGGACGCTTGAAATGCCGCGACATCGAGACCATGGTGCAACGTGGCCGCAACCTGCACGACATAGGCTTCGCTGGATGGGTACGCCACTGCGTGTGCCAGCATCGCGGCCTGCTGCGGTGCCAGCGTGTAAGGCTTGCCGTTACTCGCCGTGTCCCCAAGTTGTACTGAAGGCTCTGCCGCCAGCAGGCGCTCTAGTGCCAGCAGATGCCTGTCAGCTAAAGCGCCCATCAGCGTCGTATCAAGAACGGCGGGGTCGAAAGTCCAGTCGATACGCAGCTGCCCTCCCAGCACGATGGCACCCACGTCCAGCAGGTAGGGTCTTGGTGTGCTCGCAGCAAAACCAGGGCCTTCAAATTCGGGTGCAGGTCGCACTTGCCCGTCGGCTGGCCACGCATGGTCCCATTGCCCCAGGTAGTTGAATGCGATTTCGGCACGTGGATGCTGCAAGAGCTCGTCACACGCCAGTAAATGATGCAGCACACTTTGATTGAAACCGCGTAGGGACAGATCAGTCAAAGACTGCCGAGTGGCAGACAAGGCCGTACCCGCATCATTTGCGGGCGTTTGCTTTAGAAGTACCGTCACGATATTCGTAAACCAGCCCACCGTGCGAGTCAGGTCAATATCAGCCAACGGCACATCCCGCCCATGGCCTTCAATGTCAACCAGCAGGCCAGCGCCATTCATCAGATCGGTGGTGGCCTCACAAAGCGCTGCAAGAAGTGCCTCTTGAGCGCTGTACCCTAGACGTTTGGGCAGTGACCGCAGCAGACTTTGGGTGTCCTCGGCTGTCAGCTCGCGCTTGAGCATGACCGCTTTGCCCACCGTACTTTTCTTCGCAGCATCCGGGTTCTTGACAGGCAGTCGTACCAATTGCGGCAAGGGCGACAGAAGAGCCATCAATGCCGGCAAACCGTGTTGAACATCTGTACCTTGCGCATGAGCTGCGAGACGGCGAGCCCAGCGACTAAACGACGATGTTCGAGCAGGCGGGCGAATGAGCTGGCCTTTTTCAGCTTGCTGGTAAGCGGTGAACAGGTCTTCCAGCAGAACCCGCCAAGATACAGCATCTATGGCCAAGTGGTGAACAGCAACAAGAAGGCGGGCTGACTGCAACGAGCCCCGGCGCATCAGCGCCAACCGTAACCTGGGACCATCTGACAGGGTCATGCTGGCCTGAAAGTCAGCTGCCAATTGCTCAACTGCCTGGACGGCAACCGTGCCTCCCAATGGGCCCAGTTCGTGCTCCACAACAACAGCCTGTGAAAGCGGCGAAAGCCTTTGCACCCAGCCTGTTGATTCCTTCACAAAATACAAACGCAAAGCATCGTGCTGTTGCAACACCATTTCAACCGCGTGGGTCAGCAGGTCAACACGAAAATCTGCGGCCACCTCTAGCAGGAACGCTTGGTTGTAATGGTGGGCATCTGGCGCATCCAGATCAAAAAACCAGCGCTGAATAGGTGTCAGGGGCAGTTCAACCTCCCCGGCTTGCAGTGATTGATCATCGGGAAATGCATCGTCAGCTGTGTCAGATGCAGAACCGGCTGTGGTCGAAATGGGCAGTGCATCCGCGATGCTGGCCACCAAGGCCGCCACGGTTTGTTGGCCTGGCGTCAACAGGCGATTCAGCGTGATGGGCAAGCCCGCCTGATTGGCTCTGGCAACAACCTGGATGGCGAGAATCGAGTCACCTCCAACATCAAAGAAAGCATCGTCAACACCGACACCATCAAGACCCAGAACCTCAGCCCAAATCTTGACCAATAACTGTTCGCGAGGGTTGGACGGCGGACTGATAGCTTGCTTGCTATCACGCAAGACCGCATCTGGATCAGGCAAAGCCTTGCGGTCTATTTTGCCGCTGGGGGTCAGCGGCATGATGTCTTGAACCACAATACGCGCGGGCACCATGTGCAGGGGTAGCGTGCGCTGAAGGTGGGCTCGCAGGCCTGTCTCGTCCATACCCTTGTCGTCCACCGATACATAGGCGAAAAGTCGGTCGGCATGCACCAGTGCAGCGACATGACGGACACCCTCCACTCGGGCCAGTGCAGCTTCAATTTCGCCGAGCTCTATGCGAAACCCGCGCAGCTTGACCTGATGATCAGCACGGCCGACAAATTCAATCCGTCCGTCTTCATGACGCCAGCCCACGTCACCTGTGCGGTAAAAGCGCATCTGGTGGCCATCCACTACGTGTAATGCAAAACGCTCATCCGTCATTTCAGGTCTGCGGTGATAGCCATGGGCAAGACCTTCACCGCCAATATAAAGCTGGCCACTAACACCCGCTGGAACGAGCCGCCCTTCAGCGTCGAGCAGATGCACATCCACATTTGGAATCGGCCGACCGATGGGGAGGTGATGGCCGTCGCCACCGCCCTCATCAAGGGTGGCGCAGACGGAGGCCTCTGTCGGACCGTAGGCGTTTACAAAACGGCGACCCTGTGCCCACCTCTGCGCAAGAGACGGCGGGCAGGCCTCTCCCGCCACAAAAAGGACACCCAGGTCAGTAAGACTCCCCTCTGACATCACGGACAACGCGGTCGGCGGCAAGGTTGCCACGTTGACGCGCCATGTGCCCAGACAACGCTGTAAATCAGGGCCGGGTCGGGTGTCATCGGGGTGGGGCGACAGCAGTGTTGCACCCAGCGCAACAGCCAGCATTTCCCACACAGATGCGTCAAAAGACGGGGAGGCGAACTGCAAAAACCGTTGTCCCTCAAACGGGTTCAACAAGCTACGCTGTGCATTGAGAAGGTTGCGCATGCCGCCATGGGTACTGACAACGCCCTTGGGCTCACCGGTCGAGCCAGACGTATAAATAAGATAGGCCGCATCCGATGGACAGAGAGCAGGGGCCATCCATGTGGTTGAGCGAGGATAGCCAATATCCGCGCGCAAAGCCTGTGCACCCAGTTTGGTAATGACTTGAACAGATGTTGCATCGACAAGCACCAACTGTGCACCGCTGTCGGCAAGCATGAACTGCAGCCGTGCTGAAGGGTAAGCGCTGTCCAGCGGCACCGCTACACCGCCAGCCTTGAGAATGGCGTAAAACGCCAGGGCGCTGTAGGAGGAGCGTTGTAAGCAGACGGCAACCGCTGAACCTTTGGTCACGCCCTGTAGAGACAGCTGAGCGGCAAAGGCATCGGTGGCCGTTGCAAATTCGAGGTGACTCAAAGAGCGATCATGAGATTCGATGGCTGGTGCATTCGGGCGCACGTTAGCCCAATGTGCCAGCCACTCGTGCGCGAGAGCGGGCGGGACGGCTTGCACAGGCCCTTGTCCGAAAGCCAATACGGCGCAAGCTTCAGACTTGCCAAGCATGGCGAGTTCTGCGATGCATCCCCCATCACTGCTTGTCAGTCCTTTGAGTAAATGATGAAAATGCTCAAGCATCCGCTGAGACACCGCAGCCCGAAAGCGCGCAGAATCACACAGCAGTGTGAACGACATTTGAGCACCTGGCTGGCAACTGAGTGTCAGGGCGAAATTGGTGTCTTCATAAGCTTCGACTTGGGTCAGTTGCAAACCCTGTGCAGACAATTCGCCCGCTTCCGGGTAATTTTGGAAAAGAACAAGGCTCTGGAACAACTCTCGCCCAGACGGAAGATTAGCAAATCGTGCGATGTCCGCCAGCGCAGTGTGGCCGTGTTCATCACGCTGCAGATGCCGGGCGAACAGGCTCTGTAGCCAGAGGACGACGGCTGCGTTCCCGTCAACATTGATGCGTGCAGGCACCGTATTGATCATCATGCCGACCATCTGCTCGGCCCCATCCAGATCGCGGGGTCGGCCCGACACAGTCACACCAAACACCACATCAGACAGCCCCGTATAGCGCTGGAGAAGAATGGCCCACGCGCCTTGTACGACGGTGCTCACGGTCACTCTTGAGCGTTTGGCCAATGCCGATATTGCCTTGGTTTCCTCCTCATCGAGCAAAAGATTTACAGAAATTTTCTCAGCAGATTCTGACGCGATCCCGGCAGGCGCGAGGCCGGGCATGGCAATTGGCGTCGCACTGTCGATCCCAGCCAACTCTTCTCGCCAAAAGTTTTGACCGCGCAGCGTATCGTATGAATGGACGCGTTGAAGATAACTGGAGAACGCTGGTGCAGCGGGCAAATCCAAAGGCTGGTTGGCCACCAGCGCGCGATAGGCTGCAAACACCTCACGCATCACCACCGATACAGACCAGCCATCCATCAGCAGATGGTGCGTGCTCCATACAAGCTCATGCGAAACTGGCGAATGGCAAACCAGATGCATGCGCATCAGTGGCGCTTTCAAAAGTTCAAAGCCCTGCGCTTTATCCGTGGCGAGCAAGGTTGTCATGCGCGAATTTTTTTCTTCGGCCAAGACGTCTGTCCAGTCATGAACTGACCATGGCATGTCGCAGTGGCTGGCGAAAATCTGAACGGGATGCGGGGTGGCGTACCAGTTAAACGACGCACGCAAAGACTCATGCCGGTCAATCACCGCAGCCCAGGCGGCTTTCAGTTTAAGCTGGTCAAGCGACCCTTCCAGTACCATACGCAACTGGTTCAAATAGGTATCTGGAGATATAAGGCTATGCGCCAAAACACCTTGCTGCAAAGGCGTTAGCGCGATCTGCTTGCCCAGTGCTGCTTTGGTTGCTGACTCTGAGGCAATTTCTCGCAGGGCGCGCAGAGTTGCCTCAGCAAACCCGCGCAATGAATCAGCCAGTGTCTTGGGATAAGAAAAATCGACGCGAAGACAGCCACTGACAACACCGGCATTGATTTCGATAACGTGGCTGCGCTGCGAAAATGAGCTCAGCAGTGGCCCCAATGCTTCATCAACAGGTAGAAAATTCCGATTGGATTCTTCAGGTGCTGGGTGCGCGCCAACAATCCCAAGATAATTCAGCAACACCTGGGCAGCGGGCAATTCAGCCATGCGAGCCCGCACATCAGGATTGGGCGCGAGGTAGCTCAACAGGCCGAAGCCAATGCCTTCACGTGGCGCGGCGGCCAGTGCGTCAGTGGCTGACTTGAACTCGGCTTTCAAGTCGTCTTCTGCACGGTGGCGCAACAACAAGGGCTGTACAGTGGTGAACCAGCCAACTGTACGTGACACATCGACCTCGTCCCCCAAGCTGGTTCTTCCGTGGCGCTCGATATCAATGCGCAAATCGCCTGAGTGGTGACAGAAAGACTGCGCAGCCCGCCGCAGCGCCACCAAAAGTGCCTCTTGGGGTGTCGCGCCAAACAAGGCCTGGACGTCGCGACGCAAAGTAGCGGTCAGGCTGGCATCGAGTGTCAATACCACCTGAGCCATCTCGCCTACTGTGCCAGGCAATGCCTCGTATGGCGCTGGTCGCAATGTGGCAGCTTGAAGCGTTTCCTGCCACCATCTTGCCTCCTGCTGTAGTTCCGCAGATGCAGCGAGTTCATGCAGATGCCCAGCCCATGCGCGGTAGGGTGTGGTCACAGGCGCAAGCGCTACCGATTGCTTGTCGCGAAGTTGCCTATAGGCTGTCTCGAGATCATCGATCAAAATATCCCAAGATACGGCGTCTACCGCCAGATGGTGTGCAGTCAGCAACAGACGATGCTCATGCGGGATCAGCAGAGCGCGGAAAAGCCGCCCTTGTGACAGATCCATACTGCGATGCAGATGCTCAAAAGCCATCTGTCGCGAGTCAGTATTGCCGATCTTTTCAACAAAGTGCATGACTTCAAGCAATCCTGCGTCACGGGATTCAAGCGGGACAGCCGCGTCGATGTTCTGTGTCAACCTGCCACTTTCAGCACTGACGCTCATGCGCAACATGTCGTGGTGTGCAAGCAAGGATGTCAGTGCGCGTTCTAGCAAAACGGCATCCAGATCATCGGGTACGGCGAGCAGTACGGCTTGCTGATAGTGGTGCGGCTCAGCCGCCATGGTGGCGTGGAACCAAGCCTGAATGGGCGATACCGGTACTTGGCCGGTGCCTTTTTGAACAATGTGTTTTTTTGGAGTGGCCCTGTTTGCCGCGCCTGCCAAAGCGGCAACTGTCTGGTTCTGGAAAACCTGTGACACGGAAAGATCAAAGCCAGCCTGCCGGGCACGCGATACTATTTGAAGACTGCGAATGGAGTCACCGCCAAGGTCAAAGAAATTATCGTCAATGCCGACGCGCTGAATGCCCAAGACCGCAGCGAATATGGCAGCAAGCTCTTTCTCAGCATCGGTTTTGGGGACTTGCAAAGTGTCCTTGACGACTGCGTTATCGGCAATGCCGAGATTTGCAAGAGCGCGTCGGTCGACTTTCCCCGATGGGGTCATCGGCAAGTGCTCAAGGAACACGAAAGCAGCGGGAATCATGTATGCCGGTAGTAAACCGCTCAGCCATTGCAACAGTTGCGGCGTATCGAGCGGCTGACTGCCAGCCACCACGAATGCGACCAACCTGAGTTCAGCAAACGAGTCGCGCAATGCAAGTACTGTCGTACTCCTGACTTGCGGATGTCGGGATAACGCAGAAGCCACCTCGCCAGGCTCTATGCGGTAACCCCGGATCTTGACTTGGTCATCACGACGCCCCACAAAGTCGAGAGATCCATCCGACCTGAGCCGCGCTTGGTCACCTGTCCAGAAGGTGCGCCTCAAAGTCCCATCCGGACACAGATCTGATTTGAAGCGCGCTGCCGTCTCGTCTGGCCGATTCAGGTAGCCCCTGGCAACGCCATACCCGCCAATAACAATTTCGCCAATCACGCCAATGGGTACAGGCTGACCCAAAGCGTCAAGCACCTCAACCCTGACACCATCGATAGCCCGACCGATGGGAACAGTATCTTGGCTTGCAGCGTTGTAATGCGAGGGGTCAAAAATGGTCGTGGTGACAGTACCCTCGGTCGGTCCATAGGCATTGCGCCAGGCGATGCGATCTCCAAAAAGAGTCCGCCATTCTTCAAGTCTGGCCGAAGAGACGCGATCACTGCCCGTCACAAGCAGGCGAAGGCTACGGGGAAGGTCAGCACCTGTGTCCACCAAATGCCTTGTCCATGCATGCCAAAACGGCGCGGGCAAATTGAGCACGGTGATGCCGCGCTGGTCCAAGCCAGTAGTGAAGAGGTCCAGAGCTTCAGTATCTTCTGCGCCGCGCATGATCAAGGTTGCGCCAGCCACCAGAGTTGGAAATATTTCCTCTAGAGCTACGTCGAACTCGGGAGAGGCAAACTGTAAAACTTTATCGCCAGGGGTCAAGGCGTATTCGCGCACCATGGCCACGGCATGGTTGACAAGCGAATGATGCTCAACAGCGACGCCCTTGGGCATGCCAGTAGATCCAGAGGTAAAGCAGATATATGCAAGATGATCTGGTGCTGGACTCTGAAAGGGCTTTTGCCGGGCAAATGCTGTTTCAGGTCGGGATAAAGACGAGTCAGCACCCATCTGGTCGGTCACGGTGCCGGATTTCAGTCTGATAATGCCAACATGTGTCGGCCACATCTGCTTGCACGCGACGGGCGCAATAACCCATGCCAGCCCGGTATCGCTGAAGATGGTTGAAATACGTTCGGTGGGCTGGGATGTATCGAAGACAACGTATGCACCACCCGCCTTAAGTACTCCTAGCAAAGCTACAACAAGATCAACGGAGCGAGTCGCCACCACGCCCACAATCGAGCCTGCTGACATGCCGCGCAACAACAGATGTTGCGCCAGCAAGTCGCTGAGCAGGTCTAATTGCCCATAAGTGAGCACGACATCGTTTTGCACGATGGCAGGGGCGTCAGGCGTACTCCTCGCGTGAAGGTCAATCAGATCCAGAATCGAACCCTTTTGCGGTGAAACGACAGGTGCTCGCCAGGCAGCAACGCGTCTGGCCAATGCCTCGTCATTTAGCAGCGGCAGCAAAGCCGCAGATACATCAGACTTTTGCAAGACGGTTTTTGCCAATTGCACAAAACCATCTGCCATATGCTGTACCGTTTCGGCATTAAAAAGGCTGGCATCATATTCAAGATGGCCAATCAGAACATCGCCATCCGTCTCCATGGAGAGATTCAAGTCAAGCTCTGGTGCGCCCGTGCTAATTGGAAGTGCCTGAACGAGCAAACCCGGAAGGACAAAAGGCTGAACCTGTGCCGTTTGCAGCACGCACATGGTCTGAAACAGGGGGCCGCGATTGAGCGTGCGCTGCGGGTTGAGGGCCTCCACAACGCGGTCAAACGGCACATCCTGGTGCACCAGTGCGTCCAGACATACCTGCCGCAGACGTCTGGTCAGGGTCAGGAAATCAGGCTGATCTGTCAGGTCGATACGCAGTGCCAGATTGTTGACAAAAAACCCCAGCAGGTTGTGCGTTTCAGACCGATCGCGATTGCTGGCCGGACAACCTATCATCAGCTCATCTTGTCCCGTCCAGCGCGACAAGAGCACGGCATAAACAGACAACATCACCACGAAGCTCGTCGTGCCTTCACGGCGAGCCAGATCCAACAAGGCATGGGTTGCTTCGCGCGGTACGACAAACCTGACCACACCGCCCTTGTCGCCTCTAACAGCTGCTCGTGGCCTGTCAAAAGGCAAGGCGAGGTCCGTGGGCGCACCTTGGAGTTGTCGGCGCCAATAGTCAAGTTGCAACTCACAACGCGCATCGTCAAGCGTTGCGCGTTGCCACAAGGCAACATCCGCAAACTGTACGGGCAGGACGGGCAGGTTTGCGGGCGCATTTGTTACCGACTGGGTGTACAGCGCAGACAAGTCGCGCATCAATACACCCATAGACCAGCTGTCAGACACGATGTGATGCAGGGCGATCTGCAAAACCCAGCGATCTGGCCCTAGCATCGTCAACTGCGCACGCATGGGGGGCTCACGATCAAGCGCAAACGCTTTCTGTGCGTCCACAGTTACCAGCGCTGCGGGATCGGAATCTTTTGAATCTCTCAGAACAAGGGAAACGGCTCCTTGAGGCATCAAGGTCATGACCGGGCCCGTATCCCCGTCCGAAATCAGGCTGCCAAGTACGGTATGCCGCTCGGCTATTTGCTCAATCGCAACCGATAGCGACTTGACATCAAGCTCGCCGCGCAGCTCCCATGCGGTGACCATGACAAACGCCGAACTGCCCCCGTCGAGTTTGTCGAGAAACCACAGCCTGCGCTGGTTGGGTGTAAGTGGGACGGGCGTAAAAGGTTGATCACGCGGCGTAAGCTGAATTGGCGCACCGGGCAAAATGGCAAGTAACTCGGCCTTGCGTTCGGCCATTTCCAGCCGCAAATCTTTCGTCACTGCCCCCGCAGGAGCTGTGACTTTCAGCTTATCGCCATCGCGGCGGACAGTGATGCCAAGCACTGCCAGCTTCGCAAGAAAATCGGCTGTGCTGCTCAGAGTACAAACTCCTCGTGATCGACATGACTCACATCGACTTGCAGGACCGACTTGCTTGTTTGCGCACGCAATGCCTCCACCTTGGCACAAAACGCGCCCAACTGCGGGGCTTCGAACAAAACGGCCAATCCGATTTCCACACCCAGTCGCTCGCGGACAAAAGACAGCACCTGCATGGCCAGAAGTGAATGGCCTCCCAGTTCAAAAAAGTGGGAGCTTTCCCCCAGAACTGTCACGCCCAATACTTTCTGCCAATTCCTGGCGATAGCATCGTGGACATTGGCAAAGTCGTCATTCGTGTCACCACGATTGTAGGCACCCAAAGCGACTTGCATCTGTACTTCAGGCGCAAGGTGTGCAGCAGAAGCAAGAACCCGTTGCCTCATTGTCTGCAAATCGTGAACAGAAACCACAAGGCGCGTGTGTGAGCTCTGTAGCACACGACGAAATATCGCCATACCTTCATCAGCCGTTAACGCTTCTTCATCACCGAGTAATGCCTTGCCGTTTCGCCGCAAGGCCTCAACGGTCATGCCACCACCGACCCAGTCATCCCAATTGATGGTGAAGGTGGGCTGGTTTGTCCGCGCGCTGCGCTGCGCTGCATACAAGTCGAGAAATTCGTTGGCGCCAGCATAGGCCACCTGACCAAACTTGGCGTGATGAAGTACCGACCCCAGGGTAGAGCAAAGCAGCATGAAGTCCAGCGGCTGCTGGTCGTCGAGAAGATGGTCCATCACGCGAGTGCCGCTTACCTTGGCGGCCATAACAGCTTCTGAATCAGCACGCGACCGACGATGAATAACCCCTGCGCGATCTACCACGCCAGCCGTATGCACAACACCATTCAATTCTCCGAATCGCTCGCGTACAGCGCTCATGAGACCAGTCATGGCTGCAACATCTGACACGTCTGCATGTACTACCATCACGTCAGCGCCATACCCCTCAAGTTCGCGTAGGTAGGCGTTCTGCAGGTTCACATCAGACACGCTTGAAGGTTCGGTACGGCCCACCAACACGAGACGAGCAGCGTGCGAGCGTGCGAGGCCACGGGCAATGGTGGCACCCATGTGACCGAAGCCCCCGGTGATGAGGCAGACACCCTGGTGGCGCAGGCGAATGTCACCATTGGTCTGTAGATTGGCTGGCTGGAAATCTTGCTGCCAACGGCGTCGCCCCCGCAGTGCCGTTAGTGGCGCATCGTCGACGATGGCCAATTCAATGAGCAGCCGTTCAGGGCTAAGGCTAAAAGGATCCATATCGATTGCCCGGCTACGTAGCTGCGGCATTTCAAGAGGAATAACTTTGACAGCGCCAAGGGCGACGGCTTTTTCAGGACTTAAAAGTTCCTCACCGGTAACATCAGCCACACCCGACATGACGACATCGAGTTGCGCTGCTGACACACCTGCAAGACCGCCCCAAGCCCGGGATAAAGCCACCAAACTGTGAAAGCCAGCGTCAAGCGCATCTGTATGGTTGTCATAGCTGTCCAACCCCCACAGATGAACAATGCGGGCGGGCAACTCGCCTTGTGCGTCGAGCAAACTTACATACGACGTGACGTCTGACGGCGGCAGCAAAAAATGCGTTGCAGACAACTTCTCGAAGCTATTGCCTGACTGAACCACAGTCACAGATTTCCCCAAAGCTTTTAGCAGTGAGGCCAGTTTCAGCCCATAACCCCCACGATCAACAAACAGCAACCAGGAACTGTCAGGTTGTGTACTTGCCGTTCCGGTAATGGCCTCAGTCCAAACAGGTTGATAAATCCATGTATCAAGATCACGAAGTTTTTCGGGCTTCATCGCCGAACTGACGCGCAAGCTGGACGATGCAAAATTGACCTGTTCATGATTCGCGTCGGGCCAAAAGCGTTTTCGTTCGAACGGGTAAGTAGGAAGAGGTGTACGTCGCCACTGCCCCTCGGCTGGCGCAAGCTTCACGTTCACGCCCAATGCCCAGAGATGCCCCAGCGCATCTAAAGCAGCTTCGCCAGGAATACTCGTAGCGCCGGGTAGATAAGCTAAGTCCGTCTTTTGAGGCAGCGTGGGGAGAGTGCTGAACTGCTGACTCGCAGGTCTCGCCAACTTGCAAAGCACCTGCCCAGGCCCGCTTTCAAGCAGCACGTTGTAGCCGTCTAATTCAAGCGCCGTCAGGTTGCTGGAGAATAGAACCGGTGCGCGCAGTTGAGAGACCCAATAGGCGGGATCTGTTGCCTGCTGGTCGGTAATCCAGGTGCCCGACACGTTGGATAAAAAAGGCTGTGCGGGAACGTTTAACTCTATACCCTCCAGCAATTTGGCAAAAGCCGGCAGGACAGGCTCCAACATGCTGCTGTGAAAAGCATGGGACGTGTCCAGACGAACGAACGACACACGTTGACTTGCAAGCTGAAAAGCAAGGCTCTCAATATCTGGTAGGGGCCCTGCCACGACCGTCTGCCGCACGCCGTTCATCGCCGCTATTGAAATATTTTTACAGCCTGTTCCTGCGACGGTCTGCAAACATTCATCTTGGGTTAAAGAAAGTGCAAGCATGCCTCCTGCTTCAAGGCTCTCAACAAGATGCCCCCGCGACGCGACGACTGCCAGCGCATCTTCCAGCCTGAATACACCAGCCAATGTGGCAGCCACATATTCTCCTACGCTGTGACCAAGAAAAGCAGTTGGCTCCAGGCCAAGTGCAAGCCAACGCGCAGCCATGGCGTAACTGACCGCAAACAGCGCGGGTTGCGTCAGTGAGGTTCGTTTCAATGCCGCTGCATCGGCAGCTTCATGCTGTTGGCCATAGAGCAGCTTGCGCAGATCTGCACCTAATTGCGGTAGCAGCATCACGGCACATTGATCAAAGGTATCGCGATAAACCTGATCAGTCAGGTAGAGCGCTTCTCCCATGCGCGGAAACTGGCTGCCTTGCCCCGGAAACATCAAAGCCAGCTTGGGCGATGGCGAGGTCTTGATTGCAGGCCTGTCATAAGCCTTCAGATGAATGGCAGCATCTGCAGTGCAAGAGGCAACTACCGCAGACCGATACGCAAATGCCGCCCGTCCCTGCCGCAATGTGCCCGCGACATCTGCAAGTGATAGCTCAGGGTGAGCGGCAAGGTGGCTTGCCAAGGTCAAGCGAAGTTGCGACAAAGCCGCTGGGCTGCGCGCTGAACACAAAACCAGTTGCGGCTCATCTACAACGGCGAGTTGCGTCACAGGAGGTGACTCTGCAAGCACCAGATGTGCATTCGTGCCGCCGATGCCGAATGCGCTGACACCCGCCATGCGCGGTGTCTCAGTGCGACTCCAGTCGCGAGTCCGATTGACTACTTCAAACGGCCCTGCCGCAAAATTTATATGGGGGTTTAGCGAATTGGCATGAAGGCTGGGCGGCAAGACCTGGTGCTGTAGCGACAGTACCGTTTTGATCAGTCCAGCCACACCGGCTGCGGCGTCGGCATGACCAATATTGCTTTTGACGGAGCCAAGAAGAAGCGGGCGTTCGCGACCACTGAAAATTCGTGCCAGAGCAGCAACTTCTACCGGATCACCGAGCTCAGTTCCGGTTCCGTGGGCTTCCACGTAGTCAATCTGGTCGGCGGTGACACCTGCATTCGCCAGCGCACCGGCAATGGCCCGCGCCTGCCCCTCGACGCTCGGTGCGGTGTAGCCCACTTTTGATGCACCATCATTGGTGATGGCGGCGCCATTGATAACCGCCAAAATGTTGTCACAGTCTGCGATAGCCATAGACAACGGCTTCAGGAGCACAAAGCCTGCACCACCACTTGGCACCGTGCCTGCCGCATCAGCGGCAAAGGGGCGGCAGCGACCATCAGGCGATAAAATCATGCCCGGTTCATACGCGTAGCCGTCCGCTTGCGGAAACTGAATGGACACGCCGCCCGCGAGCGCCATCCTGCATTGCCCCGAACGCAGGGCTTGCATGGCCATCGCAACCGCCACCAGTGATGTTGAGCAGGCGCTCTGAACAGCAATAGCAGGTCCGCGCAAGTCCAGCCGATAAGCGATTTGCGTAGGCAAAAAATCCTTGTCATTGGCCGTCATGGCGTGGTAGCCAGCCGCACCCGCAGGCAATGAGCCGTCAGGGTGCAGGACTCGGTGGAGGTAGGTGTTGGCTCCAGTACCCGCAAACACACCTACCATGCCCCCGGCACGACCGGGGTCATAGCCGGCATTCTCCATCGCCTGCCAGGCACATTCCAGCATGAGCCGATGCTGTGGATCAAGCTGCTCTGCATCGCGAGGACTTAAACCAAAAAAATCAGCATCAAACATGTCGACATCTGGCACAACGCCCCAAGAAGGGACTTGCGTGTCAGGCCACGCCGCCTTATCTGTATCGTCAGCACGGCGCAGACCCTCACGGCCTTCCGCCAACAATTTCCAGAACGACTGCACATCAAGCGCGCCAGGGAATCTGCAGGCCATGCCAATGATGGCTACGGGCTCATTCGCTTGAATCCCGCTGGCAATAGGCGGGTCGACTAACGTTGCAGAAGGACTGAGACTGTTCGCGAGCTTTTGCGCTAGCGTACGAATCGTCGGATAAGCAAAAAGATCACTAATAGGAAATTTCAGTGAATATGCCGCCTCGAGCGCAGCGTGCACCTGTACGAGTTTCAGTGAGTGACCGCCAGCGTCGAAAAAATTTTCATCCAGATCAATATGGTCTCGTCCAATCGACTTGAACCAAACCTTGCCAATTTCGCTTTGCAATTTAGACAGGTTCGCTGTTTTCTCGACAACAGCTGATGCATGATGCTGATCGGGGACTCCCATCAGCAATGCAGAAAAATCAACCTTGCCATGCGGTGTCAGGGGGAGTGCATTGAGCACCTTCCAATGTGTAGGCACCATATGGGGCGGCAAATTCGCTTTTGCGAACTGCTGCAGCTCGGCAACTTCAACGACGACGCCTGCTCGCGACACTACAAATGCGCACAGGTCATCACTAGACGGTCCATCTGATGCATCCGCAGTTTGGTTGCCTCTGCGAACAGCAACCAGGGCGCGCGAAACTCCTGGTACAACAGCCAGGCAGGCCTCAATTTCTTCTGGCTCAATACGGAAGCCGCGAAGCTTGACCTGCCGACCCATGCGCCCAAGGAACTCAAGGCGACCATCGGCTGACCAGCGCGCCAGGTCACCACTGCGGTACATTCTGGCACCTGCGATGGTGTTGTAGGGATCGGGTACAAATAGCTCCGCAGTGCGCGCCGGATCACCAAAATAACCAAGGCTGACGCCAGTGCCACCTATTGTCAGCTCACCAATTGCACCGACAGGTACGCGCTTGCCAAATCGGTTCAGCAGATATACGTTACTTCCTGCGAACGGCTCTCCAATACAGGACGCATGTATATCTTGAGCGTATTCAATGAGCGTTGCCATCACCGTGGCCTCTGTCGGCCCATAAGAGAAAAACAGCCGACGTCCGCTTGCCCATCGTTTGACAACATCCGGCGGACAGGTCTCTCCACCTATCGCTACAACACGCAGATGCCTAGACGGCACCAAAGGCGAGGCAGCCAAAATGGATGCTGGTATTTGCGCATGCGTAGCGCCACAGCGTGCGATGGTTTCCTGCAAGGATCGACCTGGCAGCAAGTCTTCACGCGCTGACAGACAAATCGCAGCACCGGCACTGAAGGCAAGCGCAAAGTCTGCAGCAGCCACATCAAAGCCAAGGGCCGCAATCTGTAAAACGCGGTCCTCCGAACCCGTGCCATATCGCCTAGCGAGTGAATGTCCTAGCCGGGTCAACGCGCCGTGGGTCACGATGACACCTTTGGGACGCCCGGTGGAGCCAGAGGTAAAAATCACGCAAGCCACGAAGGAGTCCGCATTTACAGAGGGTTGCTGTACAAACTCATCCCAGGCGGCAAGCTCATTGGCACCGTGCACAGACAAGGGCAAGCCGTTCAACGGATCCAGCACGAGCAACGGCGCGCTGTTCCAAGCTGGCAAAGAACGATCCGAGATGACCAAAGTCACCGCCGCATCTGTCAGCATGCTGTCAATTCGCTGGTCAGGATAAGACGGATCTATCGGCACATAGGCAGCACCGGCCTTGAGGATAGCCAGCATGGCAACAACAGTGCCTGGACATCGGTCAGCGACCAGTCCAACCCTGCATCCGCTTTGCACCCCTTGTTTGCGCAGATGGATGGCAACTTGCGTAGACAGGCTATCTAGCTGCCCGTAAGTGGTACAAATTTGCTTGTGCCAAATGGCAGGCGCATCAGGTGTTTCAATAGCATGACGCTGCATAACCTGGTGCAGTAATTCTTGGGCTGGTCCCACATCAACCCGCCCGCGCTCGTTGCGACCCAGCAGTTCGCGTTCCGGTACGCCAAGAAAATCAAGCGTCGACAAGGTCGTCTGTGCATTGGCAGTCGCTACTCGTATAAGCGTTAAAAGCGTCTCAGCCATGTGGGTGGCAACGTCATGATCAACAGTGTCCTGGGCGTATTCAAGTGTGAGTTCTATGCGCTCGTCATACTCTGTCGCAACAAGCGCAAGGTCGTATCGCGCCAGCATGGTCTCCATAGGAATCGAAGAAACCGTGGCACCGGGCAAAACCAGATCCCATGACCGTGCCTGATGCATCACGAACATCGCCTGTACCAAAGGAGCTCGTCCGGGTGCCCGCCGCGGCTTGAGTGCGTCAACCACCAAAGACAGAGGAATATGTTGATAGGCTAGGGCATCGAGCACTCGCTGACGCACGCGCGCAACCAAGTCTGCAAATGTCGGGTGGCCGCGCATGTCCAATCTGATGGCCAGCATGTTCACCAGAAAGCCAACCGAGTTCTCCAACTCAGGCATGTCACGCGCCGCCGCAGGCGTGCCCACCAAAATATCTTCCTGACCGCAATACGAGGCCAGCACAATACCCCAAGCAGCCAGCAAGGCCATGTGCAGCGTTGCGTGTGCGTCCCGAGCTGTCCCACGCAAAGATGTCAGAAGTTCCTCGGGGACGGTGACACTGACACGCCCAGCAAGCCCGGTTGGCAGAGCCATGTCGTGCTGCCTTCCGGGCAGATTCAACAGCACAGGCGCATCTTCTAGTGATTGGCATATTGTTTTAATTTGCCCAGCCCATTCACCTCTGTCAAAACAGCTCTTTTGCCATAGCGCCAGATCCGCTGGCTGCCAGGGCGACGGTTGAATGGCGATGCGACGACCTCCCAGTATTGCGTTGTAGTCATCGGATAGTTCCCGAATCAGCACCGAGCCTGTAGCGCCATCGCAGGCGGAGTGATGCAAAGCAATCAAGAGCATCCAGGCTGTTGGCTCCAATTTGAAAAGCGTCACACGCCATGGCGCTTCGGCATGTAGAGCAAACGGTTGACGTGCTGAATCTTCAATACGATGACGTGCGGCATTGTGGTCAAGCTCAGAAAGATCTTGATGCATGAGCCTGAAGCCACCTGGCGGATCGATAACCTGTATGGGCTCACCGTCCATCGGAACCAGTCGGGTGCGAAGCGCTTCATGGCGTTCAGCCAATCGTGACAGCGCTGACTCCAGTGCCGACACGTTAAGCGCCCCCTCAAGCCTGTAAGCGTTGGGAACGTTGTAAGAGCCAGCGCCTTGAGTCTGCTCGGCTAGCCAGAGTTGCATCTGGTTAAAAGACAATGGCAGGCGCGACGGCCTTAACGCCGGTTTCATCGGTTGCGGTTGATGGGTGGTCTGAATTGCAACCGGCAGGGAACACCGCACAAGCTCAGCAATTTTTTGCGGCGTTGAGGCCTCAAACAATGCTGCAACTGCAAGCTTGATGCCGAACAAGCGATTCAAACGCGAGACGGCGCGAATGGCAAGCAAGGAGTTTCCACCATGCGCAAAGAAGTCGGTATCTGGCCGAATGTCAACAGCCCCCAATACGTCCGCCCATATTTGACAGATTTGCAACTCTTCTTGCGACAGATTCGCTGGCTGCGTCGAGATTGCAGGTGTATGAGCCTCGGCCCGCCGCTCAGGTAAATGAACAATGCGTGGCAGCGCAGAAAAATCAACTTTACCGCTCGGATTAAGAGGAATGCGGTCGATTTTTATGAATGTCACCGGCACCAGCGCTGCTGGCAGACGCTTGAGCAGGTAGTCTCGCCACTCGCCTGCATCGGCAACTTCGTGAGCAACCACATAGGCTACTAACGCCAGGTCTCCAGAAAACTGCGGCAGCGCAACGACCACCGCTTCAATCACGCCGGGGCATGCGCCAAGAACAACCTGTACTTCGCCCGGTTCAACGCGAACACCACCGATTTTTACCTGGAGATCCATGCGGCCAAGGTATTCGAGAACACCATCTTCAAGCCAGCGTCCCAGATCACCTGTGCGGAAAATGCGCTCACCTGTGTGGCTGCTGTGATCCGGAATAAAGCGTTCAGCCGTCAGCCCGGGCTGACCCACATAGCCCAGCGCAACACCAACGCCACCGACGTGAATTTCTCCAGGGATGCCGACTGGAAGCTCCTGCCCAAGGGCATCCAGCAAAAGCACCCGGTTGCCGGGGATGGCTTGGCCAATTGGCACAGTCCTGAGTTCACTTTTGCGAACGAGATGCCACGTAGCGTCTGCTGATACTTCGGAAGACCCATACAGATTGAGCAGCTGACACCCCGGTAAAGCAGTGGTGAAGCGAGAAGCGAGCGCAACAGAAATTGCCTCACCACTGGAAATGCACAGTCGCAATGTGCGCAGGGATTGTGCTGGGTCCGGTAGCGCTTCAAGCATGGCGCGCAGCAGCGAGGGCACCAAGACCAGACGCGTCACGCCATGAACTTGCAGGGTATTTGCCAGCAGAACCGGATCACGGGCAGTTGCATGCGGAACGATCACCAAAGGAACACCAGCGGCAAGAGGACCAAAAAACTCCGCAATGAAGTCGACAAACGTGACGGTCGTTTTTTGGCAGCAGACCTCCCCTGGCTCGAACGGAAACGCGCGCTGCATCCACTCAATGCGGTTCACAGCGCCACGATGCAGCCCCATGACGCCTTTGGGTTTCCCGGTAGAGCCGGATGTGTAAATCAGGTAGGCAAGATCACTTATGGAAGGGTATTCCACTGGTGCGGGCAAGTCAGCAAATCCGTCCGGCAGCAACAACTCGATATGTTCGTCATCAAGTAGCCAAGCTGGGCGCTCTGGTGCAATCAATACTTTTGCGCCGCTGTCAGACAGCATGAAGGCGAGGCGCTCGGGTGGATGATCAGGATCCAGTGCCAGTACAACACCGCCAGCCCGCAGGACTGCCAATAATGTAACGGCAAGGCGCTCTGACCGCGGCAAACAAATACCAACGGGAACTTGGGACGAGACACCCGCGTTGCGAAGCTGAGCAGCCAGCGAGGCAGAACGACGATCCAGCTCTCGGTAGGTTGTTGTTCTATCAACATCAATGATGGCGACTGCTTCGGGTTGAGCGCGGGCGCGCGCAAGGAATAGGCCGTGCAGCGTACTGATCGCCGATTCAGCCGCATCACCAGCTTCAACGGTTCGAACCGATAAGGCACCCTGCGCCATCAAAGGCAGGCTTTCAATCGGCTGCTCAGGTGCGTCTACAGCGGCAGAAAGAAGTACGCCAAACGCATTTGCCATCGCTTGGGCGACAGCTGGATCAAACATGCCCAGCCGATATTCAAGCCGTCCGGCGACATCTCCGTCAATCGAGGTTAACTCCATCGCCAGATCAAAACGGGCTACCGGTAACTCAACAATCTTTGCCACAACTTCAATATCACCCGATTGCTCCTTTAAAACCGGCAAACGCAGAAAGTTGAATGCGGCCTGAAAAACAGGCGTTGTTGCGATAGATCTGTCAAGTTTGAGCAATCCCAATATCTCGCCAAAAGGGACGTCTTTGTGTTTCAGGTCGTCGCGGCACGCATCACGAACGCGCTCTACCAGAGCGCCAAAACCAGGTGCTCCAGAAAGGTCGGTACGCAATACCACGGTATCAACCATGAAGCCGACAACTCCCTGGGTTTCGGGCCTTTCGCGGTTGGCGACTGGCACGCCTATCGGCACGTCGTCGGAAGACGCAAACCGAGAAAGCAAGGCGGCATAGCCCGCGAGCCAAACCATAAAACGGGTGGCTCCCCTGTCACGCGCAAAAGTCTCCATTTTGCTGGCTAATTCTGGCCCCAACTTTAGTGAAATGAATTTACCGTCATTCGAGGGGGCCGACTGGCTGGGCAATCGCGGCAAATCCAGCGTACCCGCCAGGCCTTTCAACCGCTTGGCCCAATAGTCACGGGCACCCGCACGCAGTCCGTACTGTTCAGGACTGCTTTGCCAAGCTGCGTGGTCTTGAAAACGAGCCACCAGTGCTGGTAATTGGGCCTTGTGCCCATCTAGCGCAGCTTCGTAGAAGTGCGTGAGTTCCCGCAGAATGACAGTTATGGACATACCATCAACCACAGCATGATGAAAGCCTAAAACCAGGGTCTGCGCACCGTCTTCAATATGGAAAACACAGGCTCTAAATAGCGGCCCTGCGCCAAGATCGTAAGGCGACAAGGCAAACGCCTGCATGGCTTGTGCAAGATGTGAGGCGGTCGTGCTCAACTGCGCTAGGGCGACTGGCCTTGCGGGGCATATGCCTTGTTGCAAACGACCATCGATTTCAACCAGAACCGTACGCAAAGGCTCGTGACGCTCGACCAATGCGTCCAGCGCACGAGCCAGCACTGGCAGGTTGATGGGCTGGGAAAACTGCAGAGCCAGCGCAAGGTTGTAGGCGGAAGACAGACCGTGTAGCCGGTCCACCACCCACAAATGCTCCTGTTGTGGCGAGGCAGTTGCCATCACAGTCGACGACAACTCGCCGGCATCACCATCCAGATTCCCTGTCAGTAAATTCATGTGTTCAGAAGATTTGGGCGCAAAGAGCACTTAGAGGACCTGCACAATGCTGGAGCAATTTTGCAACCCATCTTACAACTGGTTTCCCGAAAATCGACGGTCGTTGTTGACGATACGCAGAGCGTCAGTCAGTGGTTACAACGGATCGTCCGCTCAAGGGGCGCATGTCTGTCCAGACGTTGGCAATATGAGACAGGCAATCTGCCTTAGAACCCGAAAAGCCTCCAAGCTTCCACCCCACCGGGACTGATTGAGCCGTCGGCCAGATCGCGTATTGCTCCTCACCGTTGACCACCACCTGGTACTCGGTAGTTGCCAGTTGTTGAACCTGATCCTCCCTGTTCGCAGGCAGTCCATCTAGTGCGCGCATTCATGACCTCTAGTCGTTACGCAAAATCATCAAAAAGCGGGCTTGGCAAACGTCAAAATTGACGTTATGCTTCAAGATTGTAACCACTTGAATCTGCCGTCTAGGCCTTGAACACTGTGTAAAGCAGCACAAACGTGCTGCTGGTTTTGGCTACCTTGAGGGTCGCCAACGCAGAGGTGTTCAGGCTTCAAATGACAGAGTACTGTTAACAATTTCTAGGAGTTTTTATGACTGTAGCCGCCAGCGAAACCGCATTTCCTATAGACATCCAATTAGCAGATTCCGCCGCTGCGGTGACCAGACGGTACGCCTATTGGTCAGGCGGGGCAGGCCTTATTCCAGTGCCACTTGTTGATCTTGTATTGGTGGGTGGTATTCAGGTCAAGATGGTCGCTGAACTCGCCAAAATTTACGACACCCCTTTCAGCGAAACGCGCGCCAAAGCCGTGATCGGCGCGTTGGTAGGCACCATCGCTCCTTATGGCGTTGCAAGCGTTGTTCTGGGAGGCATGATGGCTATTCCGGTGATTGGTACTCTGGCAAATCTCACCGTGGGTCCAGCACTTGGTTTTGCATCCACGCTTGCCGTGGGCAAAGTGTTTACCCGCCATTTTTCTGAGGGCGGTACGCTCCTCAGCTTTTCTGCTGAAAAAGCCCGTGAGTATTACAAGCATGAGTTTGAGACCGCCCGCAAGAGTGCCCCCAATGATGCCGTGATTGCAGAAGAGGCCAAGAAACACAAGTAACAGCAGCCAGGCGATCCCCCGCCATTGTTATTGCCCTAAGCGGAAAATGAACCCGTTGTTCGACTTAGGCATATTTAACTGGAGCTGATGAAGTGAATTTCATGCTGTTTGTTTTTGTGTATTCGTTTTTTGCGACCATGGTTGGCCTTTGTGCTGTTGGGCGTAAACCGGGTTTTGTCATCACGTTTTTACTGTCTTGGCTCATCACTCCATTCTTGATGTTGTTGATTCTTTACATCACCCGTGAAAGAGTCCGGACTGAGTCGTATTGATGGGTGCGGGCAAAGCGCGCTTGATATGCGGCACGGTTGCTGAGAGCTTGCAAATATCAGCAGCGTGCGGGCTACCTCAGCCCCGCGAGGTAACACGAACCCTATCCCTTTGCTTAAAAATTCAATGCAGTCGCTCTCAAGCAAATTAAAACGATTCCAGGGTGACCAGCTGATGTCAATCACGCTGGTCGTCATGATTCTTGGCGTTCTTTTCTTGGTTGCCAGCCCCCGCATGGTTATCGTGGTGCCTGCTGGGCATGCTGGCGTACTCTTTCGACCGTTAAGTGGCGGTACGGCCAACACCACCACACTCGATGAAGGGGCGCACCTGATTTTCCCCTGGAATAACGTCACGTTGTACAACATACGTCTGCAAACCGTTAATCAACTGTTCGACATCATCACCAAAGACGGCCTTGCCATCAACGCCAACATTGAAGTCCGCTTTCGCATAACCAAGGCTCATGTGGGCGGTATTCACCGGCATCTGGGACCCAATTACGTCGATGTCATGTTGCTGCCAGAGGTGGCATCCAACGCACGTGAGATTGCCTCACATTTTGATGCAGAGCAGCTGTATGCAACCAAGCGCGAGGATATTCAGCGCAAAATCCTCAAGGACACCCGTGAAGGCATTCGCCGGGAAAACGCCTACAGTGCTGCTGATATCTCATTTGTTGAGGTCGACGACATATTTGTCAAAGGCATTACTCTGCCGCCATTGGTTGCCACCTCGATTGAGCGAAAAATTGAGCAGTACCAGCGCCTGATCGAATTTGACTACAGGGTGCAAACTGAAACCAAAGAATCCCAGCGCAAGGCGATTGAAGGCGAAGGCGTTGCAAAGCTGTTTGCAAATGTTGGCGCACGTGATGTCCCCAACTATTTGAAGTTAGCCTCTATTGAAGCCATGCTCAAGCTGGCACAGTCAGACGGCGCCAAGGTTGTTGTTATGGGTGACTCCCGTGGTGGGACTCCCGTCATCGTGAATGCAGATGCGCCTCCTGTTCAAAGCAATTCCAAGAGTGCAAACGTGCCAACAGGTTCACGTACGGCAGCCGAGGCGACAAATGCGAGGGGGCAAGACGTACGTCCTGCAATTGCGCCTAAACCCGCCGTCAAAGCGGAAGAAGTCGCGGCTGCACTGAAACCGCCAGCAGATGCAACCGTGAATGCCCCTGTTGTGTCGCGCCCCAGATAGCCCCGCTCTGCTGCAGGTCTGGCGGGTTTTCCTGCCCCCCGCCATGAAGCATTTTGCGAAGAACTTGGCGCTGCTGGATGCCAGCGAACAACATCGCGCAGAAAGCTTTCATTTCGAGCGCGACAGACAACGCTTTGTGGCCTCTCATGCGGCCTTGCGACTGATTCTTGGCCAAGTACTGTCTGTACAGCCTCAAGACATAGCCTACACGCTACAGCCAGGAGGTAAGCCACAACTCAGGGGATTGCAGCCATGCAGCCTGATCCAATTTAATATGTCCCATTCCGGGGATTGGGCTCTGATTGCTGCGTCTTGCGAGGCGCCACAAATTTCCTTGGGCGTTGATCTTGAAGCGTTTGACCCCGGCAGCAAACCCCCTTTCGACGTTATTCCGTCTTTCAGCCCAGGTGAACAGCATGCCCTGAAAGACCTGGACGGCCCGGAACTGGCGACCGCCTTCTACAGGTGCTGGACTCGCAAGGAAGCGTTGGTCAAAGCACTCGGGACGGGCATAGGCGATGGCTTGGCATTGTTTACAGTCAGCGTTGGTGAAGCTGCCAAGCTGATCGATAGCAAACATCCTGCCTTAGAGCCAACGCAATGGGTCATGACTTCGCTAGACTATGCTGGTGCGTATGTCGGTGCATTGGCGGTCAAAGGCGGCAATGGTCTGCCGCCGCTGACGTGCGAATGGACCTGGGACTAGACCGCTAGGGGCGCAAAGGCCACAAAACGCACGCCATCAGTGTTGATTTTCATTTAAGTATGTATTCATCGTTCATATAAATCAACAAGTTACGATAACCTTATTCAACCACCTTTGAATTGTTGTTTCACTTAACTCTGAATTTTCCGGTGTTTTATTCATTTAACTTTGAATTTTCCGTGAACGAGCGTGGAGAGACGGCAAAGCTTGCTGAGTCGAAATAGTTCTGGTGCAGTCGCCTCGACTAGAAATGATTACGATCTTGAAATCCGTTGTATTTGGTATGCGGCCACCGCTGGGGGTCGTTCTGATGCGGACGCTTGACCAGTTATGCAATTTTTACGCTTTTGATAACAAGAAGTTGGAGCATGAGCCCCATGCATGATGTCGAGCAACTGGCTGCACTACGCACTGAAAACGCAAGACTGGTAGTGTTACTCGAAGCGCATGGCGTTGCATGGCGAGTGCCACAGCCTCCAGTAGATGGGACTAAGGAAAATCTCCCCTCAAAACTCACGACCAATGAAAAAGTGGCCTTGTTTCGCCGACTTTTTCGTGGCCGAACCGATGTCTACCCGATCCGGTGGGAGAGTAAAGCCAGTGGCAAATCCGGTTATGCCCCGGCTTGCGCGAACGAGTGGCGCGCTGGTATCTGCGAAAAGCCGCGTATCAAGTGCGCGGATTGTGACCACCGACTTCTGATCCCGTTGTCCGATTCGGTGATCTACGACCATCTCGCCGGTAAACGCACTGTCGGCGTCTATCCACTGCTTGCCGACAATACCTGCCATTTGCTGGCTGCGGATTTCGACGAAGCGGAATGGAAGGACGATGCGCGGGCTTTTTTCCAGTCGTGCCATGAGCTGGGCGTACCGATAGCGCTGGAAATCTCCCGATCTGGCAATGGCGCACATGCCTGGGTGTTCTTTGATGGCGCGGTGTCTGCCCGGGATGCCAGGCGGCTGGGTACAGCCCTCATCAGCCACACCTGCTCCCGCACTCGGCAACTCAAGCTGGAATCCTACGATCGGTTGTTTCCCAACCAAGACACGATGCCCAAAGGAGGTTTTGGCAATTTGATCGCCTTGCCTTTGCAAAAGACGCCGCGTGACAATGGTTGTAGTGTTTTCGTTAATGGGGAGCTTCAGCCCTATGCCGACCAGTGGGCATTCTTGGCATCCGTCCAGCTGATGGCACCCCATGATATTGAGCCGACCATCCTGCGTGCTACCGGCGGTGGGCACCCGCTGGACGTGACTTTCATCGACGATGAGGATCTCAAAGAGCCGTGGAAACGAACCGCACCAGCGATAAAAAAACTACCGAGGCCTATGCCAAAGGAACTGACGGTTATTTCGTCTAATTTGATCTACTTTGAGAAGGCAGAGTTGCCGCAACCGCTTGCTAACCGATTGGTCCGACTCGCTGCCTTTCAAAATCCCGAGTTTTACAAAGCGCAGGCCATGCGGTTCGGAGTCTGGGATACGCCGCGAGTCATTGGCTGCGCAGAAAACTTCCCGAACCATATTGCCCTGCCTCGCGGCTGCCTGGAGGCGGCGCAGGACTTGCTGAAGACCAACGGCATTCGCTGCACCCTCCGCGACGAGCGATGCGGGGGAGAAATACTGGACGTAACTTTTACCGGCACGTTGCGTGCCGACCAGGAAACTGCTGTGGACGCTCTGCTGGATCACGACACTGGTGTTTTTTGTGCGCCGACCGCATTCGGCAAGACGGTCACCGCAGCTGCCATGATCGCCCGGCGCGGAGTCACAACACTGGTACTGGTGCACCGTACTGAGTTGCTCAAGCAATGGCAAGAGCGTCTGCAGTCCTTTTTGGACGTAGGTAAGGGAGTGATCGGCACCATCGGCGGAGGCAAAGCGAAAACGACCGGGAGGATTGATATTGCGGTCATGCAGTCGCTCTCGCGCCAGGGCGAAGTAAACGCCTTGGTCGAAAACTATGGCCAAGTAATCGTTGACGAGTGCCACCACGTCGGTGCGGTGTCGTTTGATGCGATTCTGAAGCGGGTCAAGGCGAAATACGTGCTGGGCTTGACAGCCACACCGATTCGCCGGGATGGCCAGCAGCCGATAATTTTCATGCAATGTGGTCCGATTCGCCATACCGCGTTGAGGCCAGCAAGTGCTCCGCATGATCTGGAAGTTATTCCCCATTCACTCCACAAGAGAATCGATCTATCGCTTGACGCTGGCATTCAGGACGTGTTCCGCCATCTTGCACTTGACCAAGAGCGCACTACAGCGATTGCCGAGGAAATCGAGAACGAATTCAATCAGGGCCGGAAAGTACTGGTCCTCACCGAGCGGACTGACCATCTGGACGCCATCTTGGTGGCGCTGGCTGACAAGGTGCCTACTCCGTTCGTTTTACATGGCCGGATGTCAAAAAAACTCCGTTCCCAACTAATTACAGAGTTGGATTCGTTGTCGCCTGATGCTCCGCGAATCTTGCTTGCGACAGGGAAACTGGTTGGGGAAGGGTTCGACCATCCTCCCCTAAACACTCTGGTACTGGCGATGCCGATCTCTTGGAAGGGCACGTTGCAGCAATATGCGGGGCGGCTACACCGTGAGCACGCTACCAAGACTGACGTTCGAATCATTGATTTCGTGGACACCGGCCATCTGGCGCTGATGCGCATGTGGGAGAAGCGACAGCGTGGTTACAGGGCAATGGGTTACCGGATGAGCGAGTCTATGGCGTTGAGCTGAAAAACGATCTGGATGTGACTTCGAGCAAGAAAATTCACCTTGCTCAGCGGAAATTGTTGAATTTTTTTGGCTTAGCGCCGCCTCTAGGTGAGTTCACCGGTCGAAAGTTCCAATTCTCAAACCGGCGCTTTCCGGGCCACAAGGGGTCTTCGGCAAGTGACCGGTATCAGGCAACCGATATTGAGGCCTGATACCGATTCCAAAAGTTATAAATTTCCGTTGTGGGATCGCTCATCTAGACCTGCCGAGCCCGCTGGCATTAAAGCGGCTTCTGGGCCTATCATTGCTAAACGTGCCTCGATATTGGATAGCCTGAGGTTCAGCTTGGTCCAAGGGTCTTCAGCCTAGACGCTTTTCATGATTGATTAGTTTTATCCTTGCTGCTAGTGACTCACCAAAAAAGGAGTAAGCATGACTGACTTTTACATCGCCTGCGCTGCGTTAGTTTTTATGGGGGTAGTTGCCGTCGTCATGGAAATTAAAAGCTGATGCAACTCAAAACCACAGAAACCATAAGCGTTGTCCATCAGATCCGCTGTGACAGGTGCGGCAAAGAAGTTGAGCGCGGCGACATTGGTTTCGGGGAAATGACCTCGATCGGACTCGACGCTGGCTACAACTCGGTTTTTGGTGACTGCACCAGGGTTGAGGTCGATTTGTGCGAGCCCTGTCTGCGCGACACCTTGGGCCCCTGGCTTAGGGTGAAGACGCGGGCCGACACGCCATTGGCAAAAAAGCTTGCGGCGTTTAAGCCCGAGGTCCATGGCGGCGAGTTTCCTGCGTCGAACTGAAGCTGCCCTTAGGCTCATTACTGGTTCTCGCAATGACGCCTAGGCTCCAGTTTTTGGTCATTTGAACAACGACTCCCTGGAAAGCAACTTACCCCTTGGATAGTGCGCTGCATCGTCGTTCCGAAGAGCTTTGATTTGTTTGGATGTCAAAGGCCCGTCATCCAGTTCATACGCCGGCAGCACATCGCTTGCAAACTTTGACAACGCCATGTGGATGACTTGTGATTCGTTCACATCCAACTCTCTGGCTAGCGCTTTAACCGTTTCGCGAGTTACCCCAAATTGCGTGTTTTTGGAGCGGAATTTCACCAGCAGATTTTCGCTTACAGCTGTCATCATGGCACCTCATTACGCATATATGTAACACACCATGTTTGGTCACCAGCAATGTCGCCTTTAAGGCATTCGGTTCAAACTCTTGAAATTCCTCTTTGTCGTCGTTAAGAGTCGTTCATTTCCGATCGACAGCAGCTCTAGCCCATGATCTGACCAGCTCATGATCGGCTGGCCTATCCGAAAAGCGGCTGTCGATTCCCCGACCCCTTAGTGACTGAATTTCTCTGGAGTCATATTGAAAATTGCACGCCACAAAAAAGAAAAGGCCCACTTGGAATGATGCCAGATGGGCCTCTAAAGCTCGTTTGACCCTTAGGGAGACTTTCATCCCTGTCCTCAGTGGTTCACATTTCAATTGTACGGAATTCTATCGATGGCAGCAAAAGGCCAAAAAGTTTAGCTCGGCGCATTCCGCTATGTCGTCGATGAACGTCACAAACCATGGGATCGAGTGTTTAGTTATCCTTTGCATAATAAACGTGCCGTTTTTGGGAGTTCAATTCTGCAGCCAGGGTACAGCCTGGTCAATGAATACGACCCTGAGTCTGCGGTTTGTGTTGAACTTATACCAAGTTATCGTTGTTATCGTAAAAGGACATAAACAGTAGTAACTTCAATTGATGTGGTGCGCCGCGGCGCTGCATGCGTTCCGCTAATATTGTGTTCTTAGAGCCGAAGCGCTAACCTTTGTCCTATCCCGACAAATTCAACGCACATCATGGCCAATGACCGTCTAAAGTATCCCGGCATCCCTGAAGATTTTCCTGTGGCCCCTATCCCTTATGCGCTGGCAGGCGCCCAGCCAAAACTGAACTTGGTCGAGGAGGACGGGAAATACTATTCGCCAGGCACGTCTCCATCTGAGGTTTCTGATGCATTTGAGGTGTGCGAAGACTTGGCTCAGCAATTTGTCAAGTATTGCCTGGATAAAGAAAGTGCGAAGTTTGGCACCCATGCGGAAATCCTGGAGCGAGTCCGCCAGAGGTTGCTTGAGAAAGACTGGTGTACGCCAGCACAGTGTGGGTGGATAGCTCGGCGGACGGCTAGCTTGCTGGCCTGGCAGATGCCAAACGAATAACCCTGGAAATGAAGCGGACTGTAAATCGCTAGAGCAACTAAGTTTGACGGCTGGCATTCAGCCCTTTAGGTTGTGATGAGATCTGACTAGAAAGGCCAATTTCTCTTGAAAAATCGAGCCATTGAGGCCATGAAACAGCGGGCCAAGCAGTACCACCGCAACAAGCGAGGTGACGAGTTCACCAGCGGCATCATCGTGCGCTATCTGTATCACGACATGACCCCCGAGACGCTAACTTTTTGGGACGATGCGGTTTTCATCGTCAACGACTACCGGGTTGCGCTTTGGTGGGTTCATCCGAGGCATCGGTACCACAATCTTGTGAAAAAAGAGGCTCTTCGGCGCATTACCCATCTTCGCCCCGAAGTTGACCTGTTTGCGGACATGACACCAAACTACAGAAAGCTCGGACGATCACGCAAGAAAGTCGTGAGCTGGACCCAGCAACCGACCCCTGATGAATACGCGCGTTATTTCGATGTGCTTGCAGACATGGAGCGTCAGGTCGGTCAAGAAGTCTCATTCGAAGTTCGACCCTCCATCAAGATAGACTGGCACAGTTGGTGCAAAGGTTTGAGTCTATGTGCGCCTTTTGAGGTGCGTAGTGAGTCAGACCTGTTTGCACTGACGCATGTTGCTCGCCGATTGGTTAAGCGCGAATCGACTATTGCCCAAGAGTTTGGTGACTTTGTGTATCGTCAAGCTGATTGGCTGGCTGACTGCAAAGTCATTGAGAAAACGAACCCAAGCTTCGTCATTTCAAATGCGATAACTTGAAGGATTAAAAGTGAAGCTTTCCATTTCAGTTTGGCGGATTTTAAGGGGCAGCATTCGGACGTACTTCGCGCCATTGGTCGGAGCGGTCAAGGGTGTTAGCGCTGAATACAAGCGCCTTGAACAGGACCGGCAGCGTAGGCGTCATGGGGAGAATGCGTGAGGCTACCTTAATTAGCCTGGCCAGTGATTGACCGCTATCAATGCGTTTGAGGCGTCCATCAGTGTCTTAAATGTCGACGAACTAGTGTCTGCTTTTTGAAGTTGAATTCGATAGTACGGATTTCCGCTTTGTCGTCGATTACAGCCCATCGCAAGTAGCGGCGCGAGAAGAGGGCAGAGCATGATGACCATTGCTTGTCGCGAGTTGTCAGCTTTCGGCCAGAAGGCTTAATCTCTGAACAGTCGCCGTAGCGCACTCCGGCGCGCGGTGCTAACCTTGTCAGGCTTATGAACAACAGTCCCGCTTTCATCACGCCGCCTCTTCACGATTCGCGTGAAGCAGTTTTGCGCCTGCTGGTCACGCTCGCGCTGATGGCAATCGGCGCGGCCGGCATGTACGTCGTGCCGGTGGTTCTGCCCGCCGTACAGGTCGAGTTTGGCGTTGCGCGTGCGGACGCGTCATTGCCCTACACGCTGCAAATGATCGGCTTCGGCCTCGGCGGCATTCTGATGGGTCGCCTAGCCGACCGCTTCGGCATTACGGTGCCGCTACTGCTCGGGGCAGTGTGCCTGGGCTTGGGTTTCATGATGGCCGCCTTATCACCCAATATCTGGGTGTTCATGGCGGTGCACGGCATCCTCATTGGCATGCTGGGCGCGTCGTGCACGTTCGCGCCGCTAATCGCAGACACCTCGCTTTGGTTTGTGCGCCGCCGCGGCATCGCGGTTGCCGTGTGCGCCAGCGGCAACTACCTGGGCGGTGCGATCTGGCCGCCCATCGTCCAGCACTTTGTCGAAAGCGTGGGCTGGCGCACCACCTACTTCGGCATGGCAGCCTTCTGCACCATTTGCATGAGCGCGCTGGCACTGATGATGCGGCGCCGCCCGCCGCTGGCAGGCGGTACGCCCGTGGCGACAGGCCATGGCGCGCCAGGCAGCATGCCATTCGGATTCACGCCGGGCCAGGCGCTGGGGCTGCTATGCGTGGCCGGCGTGGCGTGCTGCGTTGCCATGTCCATGCCGCAGGTCCACATCGTCGCGTACTGCACCGACCTCGGCTTCGGCGCTGCGCGCGGCGCCGAGATGCTCTCGATCATGCTGGGCTTCGGTATCGTCAGCCGCCTTGTTTCAGGTGCGATCTGCGACCGCATCGGCGGCCTGCGCACGCTGCTGCTGGGCTCGGCGCTGCAAACCCTCGCGCTTGTGCTGTTCCTGCCCTTCGACGAGCTGGCCTCTCTCTACGTTATCTCGGCGCTTTTCGGTCTGTTCCAGGGCGGAATCGTGCCCGCGTACGCGATCATCGTTCGCGAGCACTTCCCGACCAAGGAGGCGGGTGCGCGCGTGGGCACCGTGATCATGGCAACCCTGGTCGGCATGGCCATTGGCGGCTGGATGTCCGGCAAGGTGTTCGACCTGACCGGTTCGTACCACGCCGCCTTTCTCAATGGCATCGCCTGGAATCTGCTGAATTTCGGGATCGTGCTCATGTTGCTGGTGCGCGTGCGGCGGAACCGGCGGCGCGCGTTCGCAGTGGCCTGACGACGCGTTCGGGCAGCGGAAGATGCCCCTCCTTGACGACACGCACGACCGCCTGAACCGACGCCCCTCAATGAGCGTCTGCTGTGAAGAAGGGCCACTTTGTCGTCGTTAAGAGCCGTTTATTAACGATCAACTGGGTAACACTGTAATCCGAGCACAGATGAAGTGGGCATAAAGCTGTGGCCGCTGCTCAGAGTTTGAGCGCATCATTTTGATCATCAGATAACATCCTCGTCCGTGTGTGCCAACTACGTTCCAGTGACCAGTGCAGATAGGCTACTGACCTTTTTTGGGGTATCACGCCCCAGCAGTACGGCTATATCGGACGTATTTCCTTCTGGGCTGGCCCCCATGATTCGGATGGCACCAAATGACGGAACTGCACCGCCCGAGCTTATCGTTCACGATGCCATCTTCCGCTTTGTCCCAGACTTCATCGCGAAGGTTGATTGGGCGCGAAAGACATTTAATGCCCGGAGCGAGACAGTCGATACGAAACCGACTTTTGCCCCCGCCTGGCGCGCTGGCCAACGCTGCATTATCCCAACCGAAGGGTTTTACGAACCGAAATACGAGAACGGTAAGTCGGTCCGTTGGGCTTTCAATTTGCCTGGGGGCGTGCCAATGGGCATAGCCGGCATCTACAAGCCTTGGACAGCTCCTGACGGCCGCGAAATGTTCGGCATGTCCATGCTGACCGTCAACGCCGACGACCACCCTCTGATGAATCAGTTTCACGCTCCTGGCGACGAGAAGCGAATGGTCGTCATCCTAGACCCTTCCGAATACAGTGACTGGCTATCGTGTCCGGTCAACGAAGCCAAGAAATACTTCAAGCAGTGGCGCAAACCGCTCGACGCATACCCGGCGCCATTGCCTCCGCGTGCACCCAAGGCCAGCAGCGTATCAACGGCCAAGCCAAAGAAGCCATCAAAGACTAAAACAGAACGAACGTCTCCCCCAGCACCACCGCAAAACGGCGAACTGTTCTAAATCTTCAAAACAAAAATAAAAAGCTGGTCAGGAAAGGTCAGGGCTACATATACTGGTTAAACGTAAGGGGTATCCGCTTAGCTCCAGCGGTTTAGGATATACTGGTTAAATACCCAGTTATTATGCCAGTTCCAGCCCAAGACTACCCACGCACCTGGAGCG
>JAYWBS010000084.1:0-17212 GCA_043781295.1 Polaromonas sp. | reverse complement strand
CCGACTCGTCTCTGTTGCTCTGATCCTCACCTCACGGTGGAGAGGTGTTACCTCCTACGCTGTCCTGTGCAGTCCGGACGTTCCTCCAGTGCCAGGTTTCCCATATGGCACCAGCGGCGGTCTGGCGTGCTTCACCGCCTGATTATCGGTGCAACTTAAAATACATCCCTGATCCGAAAAACAGATCCACGAAAGTTGCCATGATCCGCATCACTGAACTCAAGCTGCCGCTTGACCACGACGAGCACGCGCTGCCTGCGCTGATTGCCAAAACGCTTGGCATCGCACACGCCGAGCTGCTCGGCCACACCATCTACAAGCGTAGCTACGACGCGCGCATGAAAAAGCTGTTGCTGGTGTACATCTGCGACATTGAAGTTACCCCCGCGCTTAAAGCTGCGCTGCTCAAACAGTTTGAAGCGCACCCCCACATTCGCCCAACGCCTGACCAACACTACTACCCGGTGGTGCAATTAAACGCAGCGCCAACGATAAGACCGGTCGTTGTCGGCTTTGGCCCCTGCGGTATTTTTGCAGCGCTGCTGCTGGCGCAAATGGGGTTCAAACCCATTGTGCTGGAGCGTGGCAAAAAAGTACGGGAACGCACCAAAGACACTTGGGGGTTATGGCGAAAGGGCACTTTGAACCCCGAATCAAATGTGCAGTTTGGTGAAGGCGGTGCGGGCACGTTTTCAGACGGCAAGCTGTGGAGCCAGATCAAAGACCCGCGCCACCTGGGCCGCAAGGTGATGATGGAGTTTGTCAAAGCCGGCGCGCCCGAAGAAATTTTGCTGGTCAGCAAACCGCACATTGGCACCTTCAAGCTGGTCAAAGTCGTCGAGCACATGCGTGAGCAAATCATCGCGCTGGGCGGTGAGGTGCGGTTTGAACAGCGGGTCAGTGATGTGCTGATTGAGAACGGCTGCATTCGCGGGCTGACTGTGCAAAACCTGGGCAATGACATACAGGGCAACACGCAATACGAGCTGCGAGCAGACCACGTGGTGCTGGCGCTGGGCCACAGCTCACGCGACACGGTGGCCATGCTGCATGAACGTGGTGTGTACATGGAGGCCAAGCCGTTTTCCATCGGCTTTCGCATCGAGCACCCGCAGGGCGTGATTGACCGCGCGCGGCTCGGCCAGCATGCCGGCCACCCGCTGCTGGGGGCGGCGGACTACAAGCTGGTGCACCATGCAAGCAATGGAAGATCGGTCTACAGCTTTTGCATGTGCCCCGGCGGCACGGTGGTGGCCGCGACGTCTGAGCCTGGCCGCGTGGTGACCAACGGTATGAGCCAGTATTCACGCAATGAGCGCAATGCCAATGCCGGCATTGTGGTGGGCATATCGCCCGCTGACTACCCGGGCAGTCCGCTGGCAGGGATTGAATTTCAACGCCAGCTTGAAAGCCATGCCTACACCCTGGGCGGCAGCAATTACCAGGCACCCGGCCAGTTGGTCGGCGACTTTATTGCAGGCAAGCCGTCAACCCAACTGGGCAGCGTTGAGCCGTCTTACAAACCCGGTGTGCTGCTCGGTGATTTGCACAGCGCCCTGCCCGCTTACGCCGTTGCCGCGATGCGCGAGGCGCTGCCCGTGTTCGGTAAAAAAATACGCGGTTTTGACATGCATGATGCGGTGCTCACAGGCGTTGAAACCCGCACCTCGTCGCCCGTCAAAATCACGCGGGGCGATGACTTTCAAAGCCTGAACGTCAAGGGCCTGTACCCGGCAGGCGAAGGGGCAAGCTACGCGGGCGGTATCTTGTCAGCCGGGGTTGATGGGATTGAGGTGGCTGAGGCTGTGGCAATCAATATCACCAAGCCGCGATAATGCAGGCCATGCAAAATACCTTTGATGAATCTAAGACTGAAGTTGCCGCAACCGCGATCACTGCTGAGCCGAAACAAAAACAACACGCCCCTCGCCAAGTGAATCCGGTGCTGGAAAAGCTGTTTGAACTGCACCCGAACCTGTTTGGCGCGAAGTTTTTGCCCCTCAAGCTCGGTATTTTTCACGACCTGCTGGCACGCCACCCAGACGCGTTTAAAAAAGACGAACTGAAACTGGCGATGGGCCAGCACGCCCGGTCAACCCGCTACCTCGAATGCGTGGCCGCTGGACTGGCGCGGCATGACCTGGACGGCGTGGCGGTAGAACTGGTTGCGCCAGAGCATGTGCACCACGCGATTCTGGAAGTCTTTCGCAGGCGGCAAGCACGCTCAAAAGACGATTTGCGGCCACGCCTGCGGGTGCTGCTGAAACAAGCGATTGAGAACTCTGGCCTGGCACTTAGCGACTACGCCGCGCTTGTGCGCGTGCAAGACGAGGCAACCAACGCCCCGCTGGACGACGCGATGGCCGAGCTGAAGGCTGAAGCTGCCAAGCGCGAGGCACTGATGGTGACCTTCACGGCCAGCGGCAAAACCGAGGCAGAGTTTGCCGACATGTACGGCATGGACTTGACACTGGTCACCAGCGTGCTGGCGAGGGTACGGGCCGAACAAGCCGCAAAAATCGACGCTTTGGCTTAAAAAAAGACCTCAAAAGGCCTTTTTTAAGTATCAAATCGAACTGCAGCCCAATGGATTCGGGCGCAAACAGCTACTAATTTAGTAGCATTTCAATATCCCATCACACCTTGCCGGGTTACACATTTTGCAGTGCGGCAATACGTTCTTCAATCGGTGGATGGGTTGAAAACAGCTTGCCGATGCCACCGGTAATACCCATGGCCTGAATCGATTTAGGCAACTCGCCCGGCACCATGCCGCCCAGGCGGGCCAGTGCATTGACCATCGGCTGGCTGCGGCCCATCAACCGGGCAGCGCCTGCATCAGCACGGAACTCGCGGTGCCGCGAGAACCAGGCCACGACGATGGCTGCCGCAAAACCCAGCACGATGTCGAGCACGATGGTGGTGACCCAATAACCGATACCGGGCCCTGAATTGCTGTTGCTGCCCCGCTTCAAAAAGCTGTCTACCGCATAGCCAATCACGCGGCTCAAGAACACCACAAAGGTATTCATCACGCCCTGAATCAGTGTCATGGTCACCATGTCGCCATTGGCAATGTGGGCAACCTCGTGGCCAATCACGGCCTCAATTTCTTCACGCGTCATGCCTTGCAGCAAGCCGGTAGACACCGCCACCAGGGCCGAGTTTTTAAATGCGCCGGTAGCAAACGCGTTCGGCTCGCCTTCAAAAATTCCGACTTCAGGCATGCCGATTTGCGCCGCGACAGCCAGTTTTTTAACCGTCTCGACAATCCAGGCTTCATCAGCATTTTGCGGGTTGTTGATGACGCGCACGCCCGAGCTCCACTTGGCAACAGGCTTGCTGATCAGCAGCGAGATAATCGCGCCGCCAAAGCCAATGACCATTGCGTAGCCCAGCAAAAGCCCAAGGTTCAAACCATTCGGCGTGAGGTAACGGTTAACGCCCAGCAAGCTGGCAACGATGCCCAGCACCAGCACCACGGCCAGGTTGGTCATGACAAATAAAAAGATGCGTTTCATGGGTTCTCCGTGGATTAAGGCTCAAATTCCGATAACGGTTGCAAAAGCCATTGAGCGACTGTCATTGCGGACTTGATCCGCAATCCATAACTCGCGCCGAGTCAAACCCGGCAGAAGTCATGGATACCGGGTCAAGCCCGGTATAACACGGTAGTATTTTCTATACTCTGGGGCGGAAAACAAGAATGTCCTCGTAAAAGCAGGGGTTCTCGTTCTCCGCCCACCAGCCAGGCACGCCCAGCACCGGCAGCGGCGCAAAGGGCTTGCTGGCCAGCTTCTCTGCCGTGATGTCAGCCGCTATCCACGCATCCAGCGCTGCTATTGAATCAATAGCATGTTGCGCAATATAAACGTGGGCTGTGATTGGTTTTCGTGGATTGGCCAGCTTTTCAAGCAGCGCATGGCCAAACAAAACCAGTTGCGCGCCTGCCCACATCGGACGCAACTCAACAAATAGCCGTTGCCAGTCTCTGGCGATCAGCGCGTCCCACAGCGGCTGCGGCGCGAGCAGAAAAGCGGCGTTTTCATCAAACAACGTGAGCGCATCGCGCACCGGGCCACGTGTTTGCTGCACGCCGTCAATAGCGAGTTGCTCGGCCTGTAGTTGATTGAGTTTTGTCTTTGTCTCTGGAAAGGTCAGCCAGCACAGACCATTGAAAAAATCGTGCAGGTTGTCGCGCGTGGGGACGGTTTGGGTGTCGAAGATGAATTGCTCGTAGGCTTGACCGTCGGGCAGATGGGATTGCCGCACAAACCGAACGGGAAATCGAACGGGAGAGCCTGTTACCGCATTCAATGCTTCGGCGACACCGCTGCCTGAAAACTCAAGCGCAGTGGCTTTGTAAGGTGCAAGCCAAGGCACATTCCAATCAATCACAACACGGGTCACACCATGCGCCAAGCCAGGCTTTCCCCACTACGCAGCGGCTTGAGTTGGCCTTCACCAAACGCAAAACTCTCGGGCGGCGTCCAGTTTTCTTTTTTGAGCGTGACTGTCCCTGTGTTGCGCGGCAAACCGTAAAAATCAGCACCGTTAAAACTGGCAAAAGCCTCCAGCTTGTGTAGTGCATCCGCTGCCTCAAAAGCCTCGGCATACAGCTCCATCGCAGCATGGGCGGTGTAGCAGCCTGCGCAGCCGCTGGCGTGCTCTTTCAAATGCGCAGGGTGGGGGGCGCTGTCGGTGCCGAGGAAGAATCGTGTGTTGTCGCTCACCGCCGCTTCAACCAAAGCCAGGCGATGCGTTTCACGTTTGAGTACGGGCAGGCAGTAGTAGTGCGGGCGAATGCCACCGATAAAAATCGCGTTGCGGTTGTACAGCAGGTGGTGGGCGGTGATGGTGGCGGCCGTAAAGTGGTCGGCATCACGCACATAGTGCGCGGCTTCGCGTGTGGTGATGTGCTCGAACACAATTTTGAGTTCCGGGAAATCACGGCGCAGCGGAATCAGCTGCGTGTCAATGAACACGGCTTCACGGTCAAACAGGTCAATGTCGGGTGAGGTGACCTCCCCATGCACCAGCAGCAGCAGGCCTTCCTTTTGCATGGCCTCCAGCGTTTTATAGGTTTTGCGCAGGTCAGTCACACCCGCATCGCTGTTGGTGGTGGCACCTGCCGGGTACAGCTTGGCAGCCACCACGCCTGCGTCTTTGGCCCGCTTGATCTCATCTGGCGGCAAGTTGTCAGTCAGGTACAGCGTCATCAAGGGCTCAAACGACACCCCAGCCGGCACAGCAGCTTGAATGCGGCTTTTGTAGGCCAGCGCCTGCGCCGCCGTGGTGACGGGCGGGCGCAGATTCGGCATGATGATGGCTCGGCCAAATTGGGCTGCGGTGTGCGGCACCACGGTGTGCAGCGCGTCGCCATCGCGCACATGCAGGTGCCAGTCGTCGGGACGGGTGATGGTCAAATTATGGGGTTGAGTCGTCATGGTTTGAATTGTCGCATTGACTCCAAGCGTAAAAAAAGCCCGCGAAAAGCGGGCTCTAGGCAAGCGCAAAGAATCAATGCGCCAGAATCTTGTTCAAGAAATCCTTGGTGCGCGGCTGGCGATTCTCCGGGTGCTGGAAGAACTCTTCCGTAGTGCAGTCCTCCAAAATCTTGCCACCCACATCCATGAAAATAACGCGGCTGCCGACCTTTTTGGCAAAGCCCATTTCGTGCGTGACGCACATCATGGTCATGCCTTCTTTGGCCAGGTCCATCATGCAGTCCAACACCTCGCCGACCATTTCTGGGTCGAGTGCCGAAGTGGGCTCGTCAAACAACATGGCAATAGGGTCCATGCTCAGCGCACGGGCAATCGCCACACGCTGCTGCTGACCACCCGACAATTGGCCAGGAAACTTGTCTTTGTGCAGCATCAGGCCCACGCGGTCAAGATACTTCAGGCCGTGCGCTTTTGAATCAACTGCATTGCGGCCCAGCACCTTCATTTGCGCAAGGGTCAAATTCTCCGTCACGCTCAGGTGGGGAAACAGCTCAAAGTTCTGAAACACCATACCAACCCGGCTGCGCAGTTTTGGCAAATCGGTTTTCGGGTCGTGCACGGCCTGGCCGTCGACAAAAATCTGGCCTTTCTGAAAAGGCTCCAGCGCGTTGATGGTTTTAATCAGCGTTGATTTGCCTGAACCAGACGGCCCGCATACCACCACGACTTCGCCCTTGTTGATGCTGGTGGTGCAGTTGTTCAAAACCTGCACCGTGCCGTACCACTTGGACACTTCTTTCATTTCAATCATTGCCATTTTCTTCTCCAATACTTTTCATTGACTAAGCGTTTATTTTGTTTCGTTGGTCAGCAGATTAACGAATGATCGCTATCTTGGTTTGCAGCCGCTTGACCATATACGACAGGCCAAAGCACATCACAAAGTAAACCACCGCTGCCAATAAATAAGCCTCTTCGGGTCGGCCGTAAATCTTGCCTGCCGTACTGAAACCCTTGAGCAAATCGTAAGCACCAATCGCGTAAACAAGCGATGTGTCCTGAAACAAAATGATGGTTTGCGTCAGCAAAATCGGCACCATGTTGCGAAAGGCTTGCGGCAAAATAATCAGCTTCATGTTTTGCGCGTAAGTCATACCCAGCGCGCGCCCGGCATTAACCTGGCCGCGAGAAATGGACTGAATACCGGCCCGCATGATCTCGCTGAAATACGCCGCCTCAAACGCCACAAAAGTGATGATGGCTGAAATCTCAGCCCGGTAGTTGGCACCGCCTGGAATGGCTGCATAAAACCCAGCCGGCACCAGCAAGAAGAACCACAAAATCACCATCACCAGCGGCACTGAACGCATGCCGTTTACGTAAATGGTGGCGGGCACTGTCAAAAACTTCTTGCCCGACAAGCGCATCAACGCCAGGATGGTCCCCAGAATGATGCCGCCAATCGTGGCGATGATGGTGAGCTGAATGCTGAACCAAAAGCCCTTGATGACGAACTTCGAGATGATGTCCCAGCTTAAAAAGGAGAGGTCAAGTCCAAACATATCAATGCCCCCCGCCCGTTGCGCCTGCAATCACCATGCCAGGGATTTGAACTTTCTTTTCAACGAAAGCGCATATGCGGTTCACTGCAAAAGCAGAGGTGGCGTAGACCAAAGTGACCGCCAGATAAATTTCAATGCCGCGCGAGGTTTCTTCTTGTGCCTGCATGGCGAACATGGTCAGCTCGGCAATCGACACTGCAAAAGCCACCGATGAGTTTTTCAGCAAGTTCATGGACTCGCTGGTGAGCGGCGGAATGATGATGCGAAAGGCCATCGGCAAAATCACGTAGCGGTAGGTTTGCGCGGTGGTAAAACCCATCGCCATGCCCGCATAGCGCTGGCCACGCGGCAGGGCTTGAATGCCCGCCCTGAACTGCTCGGCAATACGCGCCGATGTAAAAAAACCCAACGCAAATACCACCAGAATAAAACTCGGAAGCTCCTTCATGGGCGGAATGATTTTGGGCACCACAAAGTACCAGATGAAAATTTGTACCAGCAGGGGAATGTTGCGAAACAGCTCTACCCAGGCGTTGGCCAGCTTGACCAGCCACGGGCTGTTGGGCAGCGTGCGCAGCGTGCCTACCAGTGCGCCGACCAGCATCGCCACGACCCACGAAGCACCGGCCACAGACAACGTCCAGCCCCAGGCATCAAACATCCATTGCAGGTAGGTACGGCCACTGCCGTCGTCGTTTAAAAATACTTTCCAATCCCAATTCATGAAGGCTCCTCGATTTTGTTATGTGTTGGGTGATTTGAAGATTTGCGCTGCTTAAAACGACAAACCCCGCTGGTTGAATCCAATAGCGGGGTTTGTACTCAAAGGGTTTTAACTACACAGCAAAACTACTTCTTGGCGTAGTCTTCCATTGGCTTGTCGTTGGGGTTGGCCCAAGCGGCTTTGGTACTCTCACTGACGGCGTAGCCGACCCGGGTATTTTTAGGCGGGATAGGCTGCATGAACCACTTGTCCCACAGCTTGGCCAGCTCGCCAGACTTCATCATTTCCTTGACGGTATCGTCGCCAATTTTCTTGAAGGCAGCGTCGTCCTTGCGGATCATGATGGCAATAGGTTCAACGCTCAATACCTCGCCGACCAGTTTGAAGTCAGCCGGGTTTTTGGCCGTGGCAATATTTCCCGCCAAAATCGCGCCGTCCATCACAAAGGCTTCAGCCCGGCCTGACTCGAGCAGCAAGAAGCTGTCTGAGTGGTCTTTGCCAAAGACTTCTTTAAAGTCAATGTTGCTGGCGCGTTCGTTTTTGCGCAGCGTTTGAACCGATGTGGTGCCGGTGGTGGTAGCCACGTTTTTGCCATTCAGCTGAACGATGGAGGTGATGCCCGAGCTGGCTTTTACCGCAATACGCACTTCTTCAACAAAAGTGGTTGGCAAGAACGCCACGTCTTTTTGACGGGTGGCGTTGTTGGTGGTCGAGCCGCATTCGATGTCAACCGTGCCATTTTGAACCAGTGGAATACGGTTTTGTGAGGTGACAGGCTGGTATTTGATTTCAAGCTTGCGGCCAACAGCTTTTTCAAGGTTGGCAATCACCTTGTTGCACACCTCAATGTGGTAGCCGGTGTATTTGCCTTCACCCAGGGTGTATGACAGCGCGCCAGAAGAGTCCCGGACGCCCATCGTCACGATGCCAGAGGCTTTGACTTTGGCAATCGTATCGTTAGCCTGCGCAAATGCGCCAGTGCACGCAAACAGTGCAATTGAGAGAGCAGCGAGTTTGAGTTTCATGAGAAATCCTGTAGTGAAATGAAATAATCTAACGTGGCATTTTAGAGAGGAGGTAACAGGGTTTGCCCCAAGGTTTACCCGACTATCTGCGCACAACTCAACGCACCAAAAAATGAAAGTCACCCCTCTGGTGCGTGCCTGATGATTTGACCAATGAACCACTAATTCCATTTCCAGATCATCCGTGAACGCGAAGGCGAAGCGACGACAGTACAAGCGTACGGCTAGCAAAGCCGACAAAGTGCACGGATGATCTGGAAATGGAATAACTAAGCAGCCTTTGTGCCAGCCAATGCCTCCACACATCAATATCAAAAGATGTGCTACTCTAAATTTGAAGCGCGCTAAACGCAAATGCTGTATCTAAAACGCGTTATGCATTTTTTTAATAACGGCCTAGGGTTGCTACTTAGAGGCCGTTTTGGAACGGGCCTGCGCCTCCAGGTATGTCCACAAGGCTTGGGCCGAGCTTTTGGCAGCCGTATGAAGCGCCGGGCGTTCGCGGTAGACGCGTATGTCCATCGTCATGTCCAGCGTCATGTCCAGCTTGTCGCCTGCACTGACGAGCTTTTTGGCGCGCAGCTCTTTTTTAACCGCGCTGAACGGCAAAAACGCGATGCCATGGCCTTCCAGCGCCATGGCTTTGAGGCCCTCGGCCATGTCGGTTTCATAAACGCGGTCCAGGTGAATGGCCGTGCTCGACTGCTTCAAAATCAAGTCAACCACCCGGCCCAGGTAGGCACCGGGTGCGTAGCCCAAATACGGCAGGGGTTGCCCGGCCCGGCCCGGCAACTTGAACATCGGCTCACCTTCCGCATTGGGCTTGACGTAGGGCGACAGCACCTCTTGCCCCAGCGTGACCATTTCATAGCGGTTCGGGTCGAGCTGGAACGGCTGCGAGTCGTGATGGTAGGCAATCAGCAAATCGCAACTGCCTTCCACCAACCGCAGAACGGCATCGTGCACGTTCAGGGCAATCAGGCGGCTTTTGATGGGACCAAACTTTTCTCTCAAGCTGCTGACCCAGGCCGGGAAAAACGTGAACGCCAGCGTATGCGGCACCGCAAACTCAATCACGTCCTGCCCGGCTGAGGTGTGGCCCCGCAGCATGGCCCGCGTGGACTGCAAGCCTTGCAGCATTTCAAGCGACTGGCTGTAAAGCGTCTCGCCCGCAGGCGTCAAGCGGGTGGGGTAAGAACTACGGTCAACCAGATCAGTACCAGCCCACGCTTCAAGCGCCTGGATGCGGCGTGAAAAAGCCGGTTGAGTCACGTGCCGCAACGTAGCCGAACGGCTGAAACTGCGGGTTTCAGCGAGGCTGACGAAATCTTCTAGCCATTTGGTTTCCATAGGCCGATTATGCGAGTTTGCTGGCGCATGGTGACTACGGGAATTCCCATGCACAAGAATTACTATGCTATTTATTTAGTAGCTGCTTACGCCCGAATATATTGGACTAGAGACCTATTTGACCCTTAAAAAGGGTCTACTTTTACTTTTTTCAAGCTTCAAAAAATCCCTAACCCCAGTCAAACGACACACACACCATAGCCATCGACTTCCAGAATCAACTCACGCAGCCAAAGCATGCAAGTGAATCGGCTTGGAAGGCATCACGCTGCCTGGGCTTTTGATAGCAATATCAATCTCGCAGCCCAGCTTGGTCAGCATGCGCAAAAGCCTTTCAACCGATACATCGCGAAAGTGCCCGCGCTGTAGCCGTGACACGTCAGGCTGGCTGATGCCCAAGCGGCGCGCGGCATCTGTCTGGTTCAAGTCGTTTGTAGCCAGCACTGATTGAATACGGCTAACGAGTCCGGCCTTTAAAAGATGCGTTTGAGCGTCTGCAAAGCCCAAGTCTGCAAAAATATTCGGGCTACCCCGTGTGATGGTGGTTTCTAGCAATGTGCTCATGATGACTTTCCTTTGTGTGTTTGTGCCTGATCTAAGCCCTCCTGCCAAATAGAGCTGGTGTTTCTGCACTAATGGCATATGGCTCTTTCTCAAGTAAAATTCAACCATGGAACTCGAAATCTACAACGCATTCATCAAAGCTGGCGTGCCCGAGGCAGATGCCAAAGCTGCGGTTGAGTCCATCAACAAAGAAATTGATAAGCGTTATGCCATACATGCATCGCAGTTGTTCACCAAAGCGGATGGTGCAGAACTGAAAGCTGAAATCATCAAGTGGTCCATCACGACTATTTTTGCTGCCGTCGGTATTTTTGCAGCCATTACCAAGTTACTGCAATGATCGCTGCCAGCATCAATAAAAAAAACCGCTTCATAGCGGTTTTTTTTATTGATGACAAAATTTTGCTACTTAATTTATAGCTTCTTGCACGTGAATCTATTGGGCTAAAGCCATATTTGCCCCCTAAAAACGGTCTGCTTTTGCCTTTTCAGAATCTAAAAAAGCTTCAAAACCGGGCAAACCCCACCCACCGCCCAGCCTCATAGTCAAACAGCTTGCAGGTCCGCGCGCAAGCCCAGTACCCGCCCCAAGAAAAGGGCGCAACACCAGCCAACGGCAAAAACAAGGGCAATGCCGCATCGGGCAAGCTTGTGAAACCGTGGTGGGTATAAAACCTGGCGGCTTGGCCGTCTTTGGCATCCACCACAAACGTATAGGCTGCAATGTCTGCGCTGGCGGCGCGTTGCAATGCGTTGGCCAACAGTGCTGCGTCCGGCTATCCCACGCATCAAGTGGCACAGCCGAAATGACCCGCTGGTATCTTTGACTTTGGTCAGTCAACAATCAGTTGTTGATGCCGTTCAAAAGCACGTTTTAACGCTGCGTTGGGTTTGGATGGGTTGATCACCGCTTTTGCAAACGCCGCCTGACCAGCGGTCGACAAACGCAGTAGCTCAGTGCTTTCAATCGGCGACATGGGGGCACGGGGTGCACTGCTGACAAAAAACTGGGTCAAATTGAAGCCTTCAGGGTAAGCCTTTATGAATCCGCACTCTGCTGCAAATTCCACATCTTGGCGTATTTTTGGTCTTTCGCTAGCAGCTCGGCATGCGTGCCGCGCTCGACGATGCGGCCATCTTCCATGACCAGAATTTCATGCGCATCCACCACCGTTGACAGGCGGTGGGCGATGACCAGGGTGGTTTTGTTTTGGGCAGCGGCGCGCAGCTCGGCTTGTATGGCGCGCTCGTTAGCTGAATCCAGTGCCGACGTGGCTTCGTCAAAAATCAGAACCGGCGGGTTTTTCAGCAAGGTGCGGGCAATCGCCACGCGTTGCTTTTCACCGCCAGACAGTTTCAGCCCGCGCTCACCGACCATGGTGTTGTAGCCCAGCGGCGTGCAGGTGATGAAGTCGTGGATGCGGGCGGACTTGGCGGCCTCAATGACCTGTTCACGGCTTGCACCGGGTTGGCCGTAGGCGATGTTGTATTCAACCGTGTCGTTAAACAGCACCGTGTCTTGCGGCACGATGCCTATGGCTTGCCGCACGCTGGCCTGGGTGACGTGCTTGATGTCTTGTCCGGCAATGATGATACGGCCTTGTTGCACGTCATAAAACCTGAAGAGCAGCCGCGCCAGTGTTGATTTGCCAGCGCCCGATGAACCAACAACAGCAACAGTTTTGCCGGGTGGAATTTCAAAGCTAACGTCCTTCAAAATCGGTCGTGCCGCTTCATAGGCAAAGCTGACGTTTTCAAACCTGACGACTGGTGAAGCGTTGATTTGTATCGGTAGCGCTCCGGGTTCGTCAGCAATCTCACGGTCTTTTTCCATCAGTGTGAACATCTTGTCGAGGTCGGTCAGGCTTTGCTTGATCTCGCGGTAAATCACGCCCAAAAAGCCCAGTGGAATGTAGAGCTGAATCATGAAGGCGTTGACCATGACCAAATCGCCCAGCGTCATGCGGCCATCAACCACGCCTTGCGTTGCGCGCCACAGCATGGCTACCAGACCCACCGCAATGATGAGCTGCTGGCCCGTGTTGAGCATACTGAGCGTGCGCTGGCTTTTGATGGCGGCTTTGCGGTAGCGCTCCAGACTCTCGTCATAGCGCCCGGTTTCAAAATCTTCGTTGTTGAAGTACTTGACGGTCTCGTAATTTAAAAGCGAGTCAATGGCCCGGCTATGCGCCGACGAGTCGAGCTCGTTCATCTGCTTGCGGAATTTACTGCGCCACTCTGTGACGGTGACAGTAAAGGTGATGTAGAAAACCAGTGCGGCCAACGTGATCCAGGCAAACCAGACATCAAACTTGACAGCCAGAATGCTCAGCACCAAACCCACCTCAATCAGCGTGGGGATGATGCTGTACAGCGAGTACGAGATGAGCGAGTGCACGCCGCGCGTGCCGCGTTCGATGTCACGCGTCATGCCGCCGGTTTGGCGCTCTAAATGAAAACGCAGGCTCAGCGCGTGCAAGTGCCTGAAGACCTGCAGCGAAATCTTGCGCGACGCGCCCTCAGTGGCTTTTGCAAAGACCAGTTCGCGCAGCTCTGTAAAAAGCGATGTGGACAGGCGGAGCAAACCATAGCCCAACAGCAAAGCGGCAGGCACAACAAGCAGAGCCTGGGTGTCACCTGGCTTGATGTTCATGGTGTCAACCAGGCTTTTAAGCAGCAGCGGCACGCCCACATTGCCCAGCTTGGCACCGACCATGAAGCTCAAGGCAGCGAGCACCCGCCATTTGTAGTCCCACAGGTAGGGGAACAGGCGTCTTAAAGTGTCCCAGTCTGATCGGGCGGGTACTTTTGTACCGGGTGTGGTTGCCTGTACAACCTGGGGCGCTGAATCAGCGGATGAGGCGCCGGGTGCCATGGAACGCATAAGTCACAATCACAATAGTTATTAATTCACCCCAGATTGTGCCTATGCCTGCTGAAACAACCCTTCACTCAAGTACTGATTCAAGTACTCGCACAAATACCTACGCCACAGCGCCGTTGGTTGCACCCACAGTGGCACTGCCGACGAACAAGGAACTGGTGCTCAAAGTCATCCCCATGCCAGCAGACTGCAACCCCAATGGTGATATTTTTGGTGGCTGGGTCATGGCCCAGGTTGACCTGGCTGGCGCTGTGGTGCCTGCCCGCTACGTCAATGGCCGGATGGCCACAGTGGCAGTGAATCAGTTTATTTTCAAGCAGCCAGTGCGGGTTGGCGATATTTTGAGCTTTTTTGCAGAGGTCACGCGCATTGGCAACACGTCTGTGACGGTGCAGGTCGAGGTGTATGCCGAACGCTTTCACAGCCAGAAAAATTACGTCAAAGTGACTGAGGCCAGCCTAACCTATGTAGCGATTGACGATGCGGGCAAGCCGCGCAAAATTAAGCAAGATCAAGACACGATGTAAACCCCGTTGCCGGTGGCCAGCAGCTTGCCATCACTGCTTAAAAATTCCATGCGGGTATTGGCAATGCGCGAGCCCAGGCGGATGACTTCTGCGCGTATTTCAAAATGCGTGCAGATGCTGGGGCGCAGGTAATCAATTCGCAAATCGATGGTTCCCAGCTTGGCAAACCGCATCGTGTGCTGCTCTAAGCTCTCGCCCCTGTAGCGTGCGCACAAGGCTGCCGTGGCCGCTATACCGCCCGTGGTGTCCAGCGCAGCGCTGATCACGCCACCATGCAGGCGGCCTTCTTTGTAGTTGCCTATCAGGTCTGGCCGCATGGCCAGGCTGGCAGAGACATGCGTGGCTGTCACCACATTCAACTTTAAGCCGAGCAATTTATTGAAGACAATTTTTTCTTCAAAAATATCTCGCAAGTCGCTGATTGACGCAGCCTCAAGTTCAGCACCTCCCGTCAAGGAGGTTGAAGACTCACGACTGGTCAGTTTTTTGTTCATGGCGTCAGGCACTACAGAAAACCGATGGAAATCCACGGCAGGGCTGCGACTATGACAGTGCCCAGCAGCAAGGCCAGCATGTAGCCAACAATCGGCGCTATGCCTTCATCAGGGTTGACGCGTCCGATGGCGCATGCGGCGTAGTACCCCACCCCCAGCGGCGGCGCAAACAGCCCCAGGCCCATCGACAAAATGACGACCATGGCGTAGTGCACGTCATGAATGCCCAAAGTGCGGGCGATCGGAAACAGCAAGGGGCCAAACAGCACGATAGCCGGAATCCCCTCCAGCACCGACCCCATCACCACAAAGGCCAGGATAGACACCGCCATGAACATGGGCGCGCCCCCCGGAAGCCCGGCCATGCTCTCAGCCAGCAGGCGTGAAAAGCCCGACTGCGTGAGTCCCCAGGCCATGGCGGTAGCTGTGCCAATGATGAGCAAAATAGCGCCCGACAGCGACGCCGTGTCCACCAGCATGGGAACGATTCTTCTCAAGTCGAACTGGCGGTAAACCAGCACACCGGCCAACACCGAATAGGCAATACCAATGGTCGAGACCTCGGTTGCGGTAGCCACCCCCTCAATCACCGCAGCACGGATGACGAATGGCAAAGCCAGCGCTGGCAGCGCGATCAGGAAGAGCCGGCCAATTTCTTTCCAGGGCGGACGCCGTACAAGGCTCAAGTCCTCGCCCCGGTTACGGTACCAAACCACCAGACACAACATAAAGCCCAGCACCACGGCCGGCAGCAAGCCGCCCGTGAACAGGGCCGCAATCGAGATGCCAGTGACCGAGCCAATGGTGATGAGCACCAGGCTGGGCGGTACGGTTTCTGTTTGCGCACCCGTGGCTGACAGCAATGCCACCAGCTCACCCGGTTTGGAGCCACGTTTTTTCATTTCAGGGAACAAAGCCGGTGCAATGGCCGCCATGTCTGCCGCCTTAGAGCCTGAAATGCCTGACACCAGGTACATCGCGCCCACCAGAACATAGGACAAACCGCCTTTGACATGCCCGAGCAAGCTGGCCAGAAAAGCAATCATGGCGCGCGCCATGCCCGTCATCTCGATCAGCAGTCCCAGAAACACAAACAGCGGCACTGCCAGCAAAATAAGGTGCGACATGCCTTCGTCCATGCGCCCCACAATGGCCGGTAGCGGCGTGGACGTGCTCAGCGCCAGGTAGCCAAAGGTGGCCAGGCCAAACGCAAACGCAATCGGAATGCCCGCAAAGACACAGCCACCGGCCACCAGCACAAAAAAGACCAGCAGATTGAGCCGCCCAAGCCCCTCAAACAAGGGAGTAGCCAGCCAAAAGGCACCAGCAATCGCTGAAACCATGAGCACCGCTTGCAGCGACTGCATGAGGCTGGCTGTACGCAACAGACGCAACACTGAAAAAACACCCATCAGGACGATACCCGCAGGCAAGGCTGCGGCGCGCCAGAGGTTGGATATTTCCAGTGCGGGCGTGGTGATGGCTTTTTCGTCGGCAGCGTATTCCCATGCCGGCCAGACCACCATGGCCAAAAACGCCAAGCAGGCAGCAATGCCCACCAGCTCCAGCAACGCCCGGCGGTGCGCACCCGCCTTGCTGACCAGTGCCGTCATGCGCATGTGTTCGCCGCGCCGCAGAGCAATGACTGAGCCCAGCATGGCCAACCACAAAAACAGGATTGAGGCCAGTTCATCTGACCACAGCAGCGGATCTTGCAATACATAGCGCGACACCACGCCCGAAAACAACACCACAATGTCGGCCAGCACCAGAAGTGCGGCCGGCATTTCGACCATCCAGCCCAGCATGGCATCAAGCCGGGCCAACCAGCGAGGCCCGTCAGTACCGTTAACACCCCCCGCCTGCGGGCCCTGGTTCACAGCAGTTTGCCCGTGTATTTTTCGAGGATGGCCCAGGATTCGTCACCGAATTTTTTATGCCATTCCGCGTAAAAGCCGGCCGAGCGCAGTTTGGTGCGAAAAGCCTCTGCCTCGGTCGTGTTGAAAATCATGCCCTTGCCCTTGAGGTCAGCCTGCAGGCTGTCGTTAAGTTGCTTGACGTCAGCGCGTTCATTCAGGCCTGCGGCATTGACGTTGCGCGTCACGATGTCCTGTAAGTCAGCAGGCATGCGTTCAAACGATTTTTTGTTGCCCAGGAACCAGAAGCCGTCCCACATGTGGTTGGTGATGGAGCAGAACTTCTGCACTTCATTGAGCTTGGCAGTGGCGATGATAGCCAGCGGGTTTTCTTGTGCATCCACAATCTTGGTCTGTAGCGATGAATACACCTCGGCAAAATTGATGGTGGCAGGCGAGGCTTCAAACGCCTTGAACATCGAGACCCAGAATGGGCTGGGCGGTGTGCGGATTTTTAGGCCCTTGAGGTCATCAGGGCTGACAATCGGCTTGGTGCTGGATGTCATCTGGCGGTAGCCGTTGTCCCATATTTTTTCAAATGCAAACAGGCTTGAAGACGCCGCGATCTGCTTTCGCACGTGGGCACCCAGGTCACCGTCCATGGCAGCCCATATCTGGCCGTAGTCCTTGAAGGCGAAACCCACGCCGCTGATTTGCGCTGCGGGCACCAGGGTTCCCAAAATCAGCGGAGACAGGGTGAAGAAGTCCAGCGCACCAGA
>JAYWBS010000083.1:0-17256 GCA_043781295.1 Polaromonas sp. | reverse complement strand
TGGAAGCTGGAACAGCGAATTTAACCGACTGGAACACGCCCAGAATCCAAAGCACAAAGACATCCCGCCGTTGGGTAATCCGCACCAGGAATATCTGCATTGGGGCGTACAGCTGGGCATTCCGGGTTTGTTTTTATTTGTGTCGCTGATGGGCGCAGTCATTTCTGACAGCATGAAAATGGAAAAAAACCAGGCGCGTGTTCTGCAATCGGTTTTAGTTGCCTTTGCTGCCGCATGCCTTTTTAATTCTTCTCTTTACGATGCGCTTATTGGTGATTTCTTTTGCGTTTTATTTGGCTTGCTTTTAGCTTTTGGCAGATTCAGAAAACCTCAGAATGAAGCGCGCTCAAGTAACACGTCATCCTCTGCATGACACAAAATATTAACCCCACTTTTATCTACACAAAGTTGTCCACATGGCAGCGCTTTCTTCGTGTTTGGCCCTATTTCAGCCATTCGCGGGGCGCCTGGGCGGTAGCGATTGCCGCGACTTTTGCAGCGTCAGCCACTGAGCCCTTCATACCCGCCCTGCTCAAACCGCTGCTCGACAGAGGTTTTCAAAAAGGCTCACTGGAACTGTGGATGGTGCCGGTCGCGCTGATGCTGCTGTTTACGGTTCGCGGCTTGTCAGGCTTTGTGGCTCAGTATGCGTTGGCGCAGGTCACCAATGACGGGCTGCAGGCACTGCGCAAAGCCATGTTCGACAAGCTGCTCAGTGCCCGCCTTTCCCTGTTTACAGACCAAACCTCCAGCGCCATCTCCAACACGGTGGTGTATGAGGTCTACAACGGCTCGGTGATTTTGAACAACGCTCTCATGAAGCTCGCGCGTGACGTGCTGACGCTGGTGGCTTTGATCGCCTATCTCGTGTTTCTCAACTGGAAGCTGATGCTGGTGGTGTCGCTGCTGTTTCCTGCGGTGGCACTGGTCATTCAGTTGCTGACGCGCAGGCTTTATCGGCTGACCAAAGAAAGCCAAACCGCGACAGACAACCTTGCCTATGTGGTTGAAGAAAACGTGCTGGCCTGCCGCGACATCAGGCTGCACGGTGCACAGGCCAGTCAAGCCATACGGTTTGACGCGTTGAGCCGATCACTGCGCCGCCTGTCAATGAAGTCAACTGTGGCCTACGCCAGCATGAGCGCTATCAACCAGGTGCTCGCCGCAATTGCTTTGTCAGCTGTGATTTCAATTGCACTGCTTCAGGGGTCTGAAAACACCACCACGGTCGGTGGTTTCGTTGCTTTTGTAACCGCCATGCTGCTGCTGATTGCGCCTATCAAAGGTCTGTCGGATGGTGCTACGCCCATCACACGTGGGCTTGCAGCGCTGGAGCGTGGACTGGATTTGATGGAGCTGAATGAAGACGAATCAGGAGGCTTGTTTAAAAAAGCCAAGGCGTCAGGTGCCATTGATTTTGCCAACGCAGGTGTGGTTTACAAAGAAGGTGCGTCCCCTGCCCTCGATGCGCTAAGCCTGTCAATTGCGGCTGGAGAAACCATCGCGCTGGTGGGCGCATCGGGTTCTGGAAAAACCACCCTGGCAAATTTACTGCCCCGGTTTGTTGACCTGACATCAGGCTCTATTTCTCTTGATGGCCATGACATCAGGCAGTGGGATCTGGCATCGCTGCGTGCGCAGTTTGCCCTCGTTAGCCAGCATGTTGTCATGCTCAACAGCTCGATTGCATTCAACGTGACGCTGGGCCAGCCGTTTGACCGGGACAAAGTTGCCCAGTGCCTGAGCGCTGCCAACCTGGGGCAACTGGTTAGCGAACTGCCCCAAGGCATGGACACCGTACTGGGCCACAATGCGATGCAATTGTCGGGTGGTCAGCGCCAGCGGCTGGCCATTGCACGGGCGCTGTACAAAGACGCACCCATTTTGATTCTGGACGAGGCTACTTCAGCGCTGGACACTGAATCAGAGCAGGCTGTACAAGAAGCCATCAAGCGCTTGACCTTCAACCGAACCTCTTTAATAATCGCCCACCGACTGTCAACGGTACAACACGCAGACCGTATCATCATGATGAACGCAGGGCGCATTATCGAATCAGGCTCGCATGCGCAGCTGCTGACGCAAAACGGAGCTTATGCGCACTTGTATCGACTTGGATTGAATGCGGACTAAACCCATGAACATTTTGCTCACAGGCGCTGATGGCAACTTCGGCTCGGAATTTCGCCGTCAGGCAAGCATTAAGGACTTTGCCAGTGTGATCCCGGTGGGCCGTAACGACTGGACAAACCTTCATGACAAACTGGCGTCTGCCGATGTCATTGTTCATGCGGCCAGCGACCTTCGCACATCCGCAAGCGTGGCTCCGAGTCGTTTACTGGACTCCAATGTGATGTCAACCGCCGCCTTGCTGGAAGCGTCTCTTCAGCATCGCGTTAAAAGGCTTGTGTTTCTGAGCAGCTGTGCAGTCTATGGAGAGGACATGCGCACCGGCGAAGACAGCTTGTGCTGCCCCATCACCATCAATGGCATTTCCAAGCATTTGAACGAGAAGCTTGTTGCAGAATTTTGCACTGCCCATGGCATTGAATATCAGATCCTGCGCGTCTTTAACAGCTACGGTGGAGATGACCGCTTCTCCATTTTTTCAAAACTGAAACGGGCTTTGCAAGCTGCCACGCCTTTTACGTTAAACAATGATGGCCGAATGCAGCGCGACTTCATTCATGTGGCGGATGTTGCCTCTGTCGTATTGAATTTATCAACCACCAGCATTAAACACACCCACCTCAACATTGGCACAGGTGTAGCGACAAAAATAGCAACCCTGGTTGACATGGTTGCGGCGCAATTTCCGCAATTGGTCGTTCAGCGGGGCATCACGCAAGAGGCAGAGTATTCACGCGCGGACACAACGCGGCTGCGTGAGTTCTGGCACGGCGATTTCATTCGCATTGAAGAATATGTTCGCGAACAATTCGCAAATTACGCATTGGCTGATCGCTTGGTAACGCGGCCATAAATCGCGTAGTAGCTGGCCTTGGCCACATCCCAGCTGTATTTTTTAGCGAATACAAATCCGTTGTTGGCTAAGGTTAGTCGTAAATCTGTGTCCAGCCAGATCTGACTCAAAGCAGACGCCATGCCTTCAATATCTTCCGGATCAGGCAACAAAATGGCATCCTGATGATTGACCAGCAGGCTGCCCATGTTGTTGTAGGGCTCGTTGGTTGTCACCACAGGCACATGCTTGGCCATGGCCTCTAACAGCACCATGGGAAATACGTCTTGCGTCGTCGGGTGTGCCAGGCAATCCATCGCGGCATAGGCGTTTGGCATATCACTGACAACACCCATGAAGCGGCATGACTTGCCAGTACCTAAAGCGCGCACCAAATCCGCGTAGCGATCTGCCTGCGCAGTATTGCCAATCACCACAATTTGCACGTCAAAAGGTAAAAGCGCTACGCCTTTGAGCAGCGTACCCAGGCCTTTCTTTTTAAAGTCATGGCCCACAAACCCAACCGTCATGATGGCAGGATTAAGACCCAGACTTGTCCGTGCTGCTGTCTTTTCTGCTGCTGTAAATTCACGCGACGGAATATCTACACCCGGCGTCACCACGCTGCCCGAGTACAAGTTGGGCATCACTGTCAGCGTTTCATCGTGCACAAACTGAGACACAAAAACGCTGTGGTGCCCTGGGGTGCATAAACGTTTTTCCTCCAGCCACAAATAGGCCAACAACCGGGGACTGAGTGCGATGCGCACTTTACTCATACCTCGCTCTTTCAGGCTGGCATGAACGGTTTTAACGCTGACAGTATGCACATCGCCATGGGTGATGTTTTCGTATGAATGAACGATGTCAAAACCCTGCCGAGTGGCACGCCTGGTGTACCAGCTAAACCAAAGCTGGTTCAGCCAGCGCATGCGAATCGGCAACTTGGGCACAGCAATGTGTTTGAACAGTTCAGGCGATTGGTCAAAGCCTTGAGACACGACCGTGATATCGCACTCCACCAGCATGGAAGTAGCCATAGAAACAGCCAGAGACTCAGCGCCCCCGCCAATTTTGGAAAAGTTGCGGGTAACGATGGCTAATTTGGTTTTCATAGGGCGTACACATCACCTGGATGGTTGACTGCACGCTTGTCTTCGTACCGGCTCAGGCACTTCAGCAGCAACTGCATCCAGGTCGTTGTGCGGCTGACCAGCACGCGGGGCAACAGCAGGTCATCTGATTGCCCTGCAACAGCCCGGCCCCTTACCGTTGTGGTGGCGGTCAGGTAGCCTGCCGCCTTGACGTTTTGTATGGCAGTTTTGTTCAAGCCGCCATACGGGTAACAAAAATGCTTGACGCCACCTTTTTGCGCAACCAGTGCTTCCAGTTGCGTTTTCGATTGCCCAATTTCAACCGCCTGCTCTGCGCTGCTCAGTTCTTCAAGATTGGCGTGACTCAATGTATGAGAGCCTACTTCCTGGCCCGCATCAACCCAGGCTTGCAGTTCTTGTACATTCATCAACGGCACTTGTTTCACGCCACGCACCAAGTCCCAGCTATTGCTTTTACCAACCAGATTAGCCACCACGTAGCAGGTAGACGTAAAGCCGTAACGCTTCAAAACCGGCAAGGCACAGCGCAGGTTGTTTTCATAACCATCATCAAAGGTAATGCCAAACACTTTTCCGTGCTTTTCACCATTCAAATACGGCAGTAAATCGCCCATCGACTTGCCCTGATAACCCAGCGCGTTGAGTGCTGCCATATGTCTTGCAAAAGTAGCGGGTGCTACCACCAGCCCACGCATGGGCGAGCCCTTGGGCGGCTCTGCGTCAACCTGGTGGTACATCAGTATGGGAATCGTCTGCTGGGGCATGGGATGATAGAAAATTAAATCAACACGATATCGTATTGCTCTTGCGCCATGGCGGCTTCGGCTTGCAGTGAAATCGGCTTGCCAATAAAGTCACTCAGGCCCGCCAGGTGCTGGCTTTCTTCATCAAGAAAAAGTTCAATCACTTTGGGCGAGGCAACTACTCTGAATTCCCGGGGATTGAACTGTCGCGCTTCACGCAAAATCTCTCGCAAAATGTCGTACGTCACACTGCGCGCAGTTTTGACCACACCCTTGCCTGAACAGGAACTGCATGGCTCGCACAGTTGATGCGCCAGTGACTCACGGGTTCGTTTGCGCGTCATCTCAAGCAACCCAAGCGCTGAAAATCCGTTGACAGTGGTTTTGATGCGGTCACGCGCGAGTTGTTTTTGAAACTCGGCCAGGACCGCATCACGATGGTTTTCTTTGATCATGTCGATGAAATCAACAATCACAATGCCGCCCAGGTTGCGTAGCCGGAGTTGCCGGGCAATCGCCTGCGAGGCTTCCAGGTTGGTTTTGAAAATCGTGTCGTCAAAATTACGCGCACCAACAAAACCGCCCGTGTTCACGTCTACCGTCGTCAGTGCTTCGGTCTGGTCAATGATGAGGTAGCCACCTGATTTAAGGTCTACCCGGCGGCCCAGGGCTTTGGCGATATCTTCATCAATATTGAACAGATCAAAAATTGGCCGCTCACCCGCATAGTGCTGTAATTTTTGCACGGTGGCAGGCATGAATTCCTGCGCAAATGCCTTCAGCTTGTCGAATTGTTCGCGCGAGTCGATGCGTATGGTTTGCGTGCTTTCAACCACCACGTCACGTAGCACACGCTGTAGCAAATTTAAATCCTGATGCAGTACCGATGCAGGTGGCAGACGAACAGATGCGTCTTTGATGCGGGTCCAGGTTTTACGCAGGTAGGCAATGTCTTCTCGCAATTCGGCGTCAAGCGCATCTTCGCCGTTGGTGCGCAATATAAAACCGCCACCCTTTTCACCTGATTCGCCGGCCAATGAAAGTACCCTCTGGCGCAACTCTTCGCGCTGCTTGGGGGGTATTTTTTGCGACACACCCACATGGTTGTCTTGCGGCAGAAAAACCAGCAATCGCCCGGCAATGCTGATTTGCGCCGTCAGCCGCGCGCCTTTGGTACCTATCGGGTCTTTCAGTACCTGCACCATCACCGCCTGGCCTTCAAACAGCTGCTTTTCAATCGGCTGTGCGGCACTGGTTGGCAAGTCTGCATCGGCATGGCGGCTGTTGATGCTGCTCATCAAATCGGCCACGTGCAAGAAGGCCGCTTTGTCCAGACCAATGTCAATAAACGCTGATTGCATGCCCGGCAATACGCGGGCAACTTTGCCAAGGTACACATTGCCGACCAGGCCACGCTCCAGTGAACGCTCCACCTGTAGCTCTTGCAGCGCACCGTGCTCAACCACTGCCACCCGGGTTTCTTGGGGTGACCAGTTAATGAGGATATCTTGTTGCATGCGGGGATTTTCTAAAACTAAATTTTGAGGCCAGCAGCGGCCAGGAGCAAAGCGGTCTCCCGAATCGGCAAGCCCATGATGCCACTGTAACTGCCAGAAATTGATGTGATGTAGAGCGCCGCCCTGCCCTGCACGGCATACGCCCCAGCCTTGCCCAGCGGCTCGCCTGTGGCCACATAAGCGCTGATTTGCTTATTTGTCATGGCCTCAAACGTCACCCTGGAGGTACTGAGTGCTTCAAAGCGTTTACGTCCTGACTGAACAGCCACAGCCGTCAATACGCGGTGGCTATGGCCAGCCAGCTCAGCGAGCATGCGCTTGGCGTCTTGTTTGTCTTCAGGCTTGCCATAAATCGTGCGACCCAGAGCGACGGTGGTGTCTGAACACAAGACAGGTGCGGGTTTGAGTTGCCTGCGCTTCAAGCGGGCAACAGCAGCATCGAGCTTGAGGCTTGTCACGCGCTTGACGTAAGCCGCAGGTGATTCATTTTTCAGCACCACTTCAAGCGCTTCTGCGTCTTCACTCTCGTCGGGCAGCAGCAGCTCATAGCGCACGCCAAGTTGTTCGAGCAGTTGCCTGCGACGTGGGCTTTGGGAGGCTAAATAAACGAAATCAGACATCATTTTTTCGACGGGCCGCCCCTAGAAAAAATAGCCCCCTCGGGGGCAGCGTATTACACGAAGTGAAAAGCGTGGGGGTCATGTCATTCGCGATGGTAGGGGTGATTTATTGTGATGCTCCACGCCCTGTACAACTGCTCTATCAGCAACACCCTTACCATCGCGTGCGGCAGGGTCAAATCAGACAAACGCAAGCGTTCATGCGCAGCCTTTTTAAACACAGTGTCCAAGCCATCTGGCCCCCCAATCACGATGGCAACATCATCGCCAGACATTTGCCAAGCTTTGAGTCGCTCTGCCAGTGCCACGGTCGTGACGTTGGTACCGCGCTCATCAAGCGCCACGATGTGCGTCCCACGCGGAATCGCCGCTTCAATCCGCGCGCGTTCTGCGGCCAGCAGCGTGTCAAGTGTTTTGGATGCACGCGGCTCGGTTTTAACCGCTTTCAGCTCAACTTTAAGCTCTGGCGGAAAGCGCTTGGCGTAGTCGTCGTAAGCGGTTTGCGCCCAGTCAGGCACCTTTTGGCCGACGGCAACTATCGTCAGCCTCATTTGCTGCGTGGTGCTGTTTTCTTGGGTGCTGCTTTTTTGGCAGCGGTTTTGGCAATTACTTTTTTAGCCGCTACTTTTTTTGCCACGGGTACTTTGACGATGGGCGTTTTGGCTGCGGGCTTGCGCACTTTGACAACGGGCTCAGCGGCCGTTTCAGTGGCATTGCGTTTGGCTGTCCAGTCGTTGGTTTTACCGATTCTGCCAACGTAGCTGGAGTCAACCGTCGTTGTTGGAATACGCACTGGTGCCTTGCTAACGGGCTTGGCAGCTGATTTGCCAGCCGTTTTTCTGCCTGGTTTGGCTTTGGGCTTGGCAATCGGCTCTGCTACAGGCTCGACCTTCGCGGCTTTGACCAGCGGTGCAGGCGCGCCCAGTTTGAGCTTGATGGGCTTGTCGCCCCACAACTCCTCCAGGTGGTAATACTGGCGAATGGTGGGCTGCATGATGTGGGCCACCGCCGCACCGCAGTCCACAATGATCCACTCGCCGTTTTCTTCGCCTTCAATGCGTGGCTTGCTGAAACCGGCATCGCGCACCGCGTCACGCACGCTGGCCGCGAGCGCCTTGGTCTGACGGTTTGATGTGCCTGAGGCGATGATGACGCGCTCAAACAGCGAGGTGATGTGCTCGGTGTCAAACACCACAATGTCCTGCGCCTTGACGTCTTCCAGCCCGTCAATGATGGCGCGTTGGAGTTTTTGCACGTCTTTTTTCTCAAGGGCGGCGGAGGTTTTGACAGGTGATGTAGTCATGCAGTGTTTTCAATCGATAAAGGTTAAGCGGCTTTGTATAGCTGATGCTGTGCAATGTAGCTTGCCACTGGGTCGGGTAACAAGTCAGCAATGGCCTGATTTTCGCCTAGTCCGGTAGCTAGCAGTTGGCGAATTTGGGTCGCACTGATGGGCATTTCAGGCATTTGGAGCGTCAAAAAGCGGTTTTCAGGCTGTTTTAGGGTGTCAAATTGGCCTGTAGCCCAATCAAATCGGGCGCGAGCAGCTATGCAAATTATAGCAAATTCGGCAATCGCCTGCCACTGGTGCCACTGCCGGAACGCTGCAAACTGGTCCGCGCCCATGATGAGGTACAGCTGGGCGTCAGGATTTTCGGATTGCAAAGCACGTAACGTGTCAATTGTAAAGGTTGGTCCGATGCGTTTGATTTCACGGTCATCCACCACCGCGCCCGGTATTTGTTGAAACGCCAGTTGGGTCATGGCCAGGCGATGCTCGGGTGCACTCAAGGGCCGTGCCTTGTGCCAGGCTTGCCCAGTCGGTATGACGTGCAACGCGTCCAATTCAAGTTCGTTCAGTGCCGTTTGCGCCAGCGCCACGTGCGCGTTGTGCGGCGGGTCGAACGCGCCGCCAAAAATACCGATCTTTCCAAGACTATGACTCAAACCCAGTCCCGCCGGGGTAAAAACTCTTGGGTCAAGCGCTCTTCATGCGAGCCCGCCTCGACGGGCCGCTGGTACGACCAGCTGGCCAGCGGCGGCATGCTCATCAAGATTGATTCGGTACGGCCACCCGACTGCAAGCCAAAGTGCGTGCCCCTGTCCCACACCAGATTGAACTCCACATACCGGCCGCGCCTGTAAAGCTGAAATTCACGTTCACGCTCGCCATAAGGCGTATCTTTGCGCTTTTCCACAATCGGCAGATACGCCGCGATCAGCGAGTCCGCCACGCTTTGCATCATGGCAAAGCTCTGCTCAGGGCCAAGCTCCTGAAAATCGTCAAAAAACACGCCGCCTATGCCGCGCTGCTCATCACGATGCTTCAAATAAAAGTACTCGTCACACCACTTTTTAAAGCGCGGGTATTTGTCGCCACCAAACGGTTCCAGCGCGTCCTTGCAGGTTTGGTGAAAGTGCACCGCGTCTTCTTCAAAAGCGTAGTACGGCGTCAAGTCCATGCCGCCACCAAACCAGCACACCACCGGGCTGCCATCAACGGGCGTTGCCGCCAGCATGCGCACGTTCATGTGTACAGTAGGCACATAGGGGTTGCGCGGGTGAAATACCAGCGACACCCCCATCGCTTCAAACGGTGCACCCACCAGCTCGGGCCGATGCTGGGTGGCCGATGGCGGCAGCTTGGGGCCGCACACATGCGAAAAGCCGCAACCCGCACGCTCAAACACCTTGCTGCCCTCCAAAATTTGCGTGATGCCGTTGCCTTGCAGCGGATCGCCAGGCGCTTTTTGCCAGCTATCAGCTAAAAATGCCTGACCATCGACCTTTGAAACGGCGGTGGTGATGCGCATTTGCAAGTCCAGCAAGAACGTGCGAACGGCTGACAGATCAACTGCGCTAGGCTGAGTTGTGCTCATGCTTTTATTGCCCGGTAACCAATGTCTGTACGCATTTGCGCACCGTCAAACGTGATGCCCTGCGCCACTTCGTAAGCCCGCTGCTGGGCAGCTTTGACCGTGGTGCCCAGCGCGGTAACGCACAGCACCCGCCCACCCGACGTGATGGTTTGAAGTGTTTGATTGACCTGCGTGGCGGTGCCTGCATGAAACACCATGCTGTCTTCACTTGAGCCCGGCAGGCCTTCAATCACATCGCCCTTGCGCGGATGCAAGGGATAGCCGTGCGCCGCCATCACCACGCCCAGCGCGGGGCGGCGGTCCCATTCCAATTCAACTTTGTCCAGCGTGCCAGATGTTGCAGCCAGCATCACATCGACCAAATCGGTTTTTAGCCGCATCATGATGGGCTGGGTCTCCGGGTCACCCATGCGGCAATTGAATTCCAGCGTTTTGGGCCTGCCTTGTGCATCAATCATCAGGCCCGCATACAGAAAGCCTGTGAAGGTAATGCCGTCTTTTTCCATGCCCTTGATGGTCGGCAAAATAATTTCACGCATGGCTTTGGCATGCACGTCAGGGGTGACGACAGGCGCGGGCGAATACGCACCCATGCCGCCCGTGTTGGGGCCTTGGTCACCGTCCAGCAACCTCTTGTGGTCCTGGCTGGTGGCCATAGTGGCCACGTTTTTGCCATCGCACATCACGATAAAGCTGGCTTCTTCGCCCTGCAAAAACTCTTCAATCACCACCCGCGCCCCGCCTTCGTTGTGCGTCACGCCCAGCACGTTTTGGTCAGGCCCAGCGGCTAGCATGAACTCAATCGCCTCATGCGCTTCATGCAAGGTCATCGCCACCACCACGCCCTTGCCAGCGGCCAGGCCATCTGCCTTGACCACAATCGGCGCGCCTTTTTCATCCACATAGGCGTGCGCTGCCACCGCGTCAGTAAAGGTTTCGTACTCGGCTGTGGGTATGCCATGGCGCTTCATGAAGGCTTTTGAAAACGCCTTGGAGCTTTCAAGCTGCGCGGCAGCTTTGGTCGGGCCAAATACGCGAAGGCCGTGAGCGCGGAATTCATCGACGATGCCAGCTGCCAAAGGTTGCTCAGGACCCACTACTGTCAACGCTATCTTTTCAGTAGCTGCCCACGCCCGTAACTCATGGATATCTGTGATATTGATGTTCTTTAAACGCTTATCCAGTGCCGTACCACCATTGCCGGGCGCTACATACACTGCCTGCACTTTGGGCGATTGGGCCAGCTTCCAGGCCAGCGCATGTTCACGGCCACCGCCGCCTACAACCAAAACTTTCATCTTGCAACTTTCATTTTTATACGTTTATTCTTCGAGCGATGCGTTGTGGAACACGTCCTGTGTATCGTCCAGATCTTCCAGCACATCCAGCAGCTTTTGCATGCGTGCTGCCTCACTGCCTGCCATATCAATCATGTTGTCGGCCCGCATGGTGACCTCGGCAATCTCAGCTTTCAGGCCCGCCGCCTCCAATGCGTTTTTGACCGCTTCAAACGCGGTGTACGGGGTCAGCACCTCAATCGCGCCATCATCGTGCATGATCACATCGTCTGCACCTGCATCGAGTGCCACTTCCATCACGCGGTCTTCACTCGTGCCTGGCGCAAAAATCAATTGCCCGCAGTGCTTGAACTGAAACGCCACCGAGCCTTCAGTTCCCATGTTGCCGCCGTGCTTGACAAAGGCGTGGCGCACTTCGGCCACCGTGCGGGTGTTGTTGTCGGTCATGCAGTCAATGATGATGGCCGCGCCACCAATGCCGTAACCCTCATAACGCACCTCCTCGTACTGCACGCCTTCCAGGCTGCCGGTGGCTTTGGCAATGCCGTACTTGACGTTTTCAAGTGGCATGTTGGCGGCTTTGCCTTTTTCAACGGCCAGGCGCAGGCGCGGATTGGTGGCAATGTCACCCCCACCCAGCCGCGCCGCCACCATGATCTCGCGCATCACACGCGTCCAGATGCGCTGGCGTTTTTCGTCCTGCCTGCCCTTGCGGTGTTGAATATTCGCCCATTTACTGTGACCTGCCACGGGAATCCTTCAGAATTTTGATTGAAGCTACAACCATTTGTTATCCGCATTTTACTTTTTCAAACAATGACACCTTGCTGGTTGAGTCAATACAGCTTGCAAAGAACACAACCACCGCCTGCGAACTAATCTCTGCAGTCGGCAGTCATCACGGTTTGGTGGCTATGCGAGCGACACAGGCATGACCGCCTTGCCGTAAACACAACTTGTGAAGTTCTCCAAAAGTCGGGATGCAGACAGTGCTCCAGCACAGCAAAGGCGAAGCAACAACGACAGGGATGATTTGGAGCTGGAATAACTTGTCAAGCGGCACGGTCATTGCTACATTGATTCCTTTGAAGGATCTGCAATGCCTGCTGAAGCTGTCACCCCATCTTTCGAATCTCCGTCATCCCACCACATTCGCCTGACATCGCATACCAGTGGCCACGGCGCGCTGCCTATCCACTGGGCCGCAACCACGGCAACCGAGCGCGGACCTGTTGTGGGCACCACCACAAAGCGCAGCCACCGCAACGTCATAGGCACACACAGCGGCTCTTACAGCATTTACCGCGCGTTGGCGGTGGCCTCGGGCGGGCTGTCACCCCAGCACAAGGCTGATTTGACCAACACTTCACCCACCGATGTGATTGGCCCCTACCCCCAATGGAGCGAGCCTGGCCGCATCGTCGCCATGGACCCTTGGGGCGCAACTGTGGCGGAGGTGTTTGCAACAGAGCTGGCCGCAGGCTACGACATTCGGCCCACGATTGCTGTGACCCAGGCGCATGTAATATTGCCCGAGGTGATTGAGGCATTGCAATCTGGCCGCCTGAAGGCTGATGGCAAATTTTTAACGGCGGGGGGTGCGGCCATGGTCACCAAGGTGGCTGTCGAGCCCGTGTGGTACCTGCCTGAAGTCGCCAAACGCTTTAACTGCACCGAGGCTGACCTGCGCCGCGTGCTGTTTGAAGAAACCGGCGGCATGTACCCCGAGCTGGTGACCCGCAGCGACCTGGAAGTTTTTTTGCCGCCGATTGGCGGGCTGACAGCCTATATTTTTGGCAACCCGCGTGACCTGGCCAACCCGGACATCGAGCTGACCGCCCGTGTGCATGACGAGTGCAATGGCTCGGACGTGTTTGGCTCAGACATTTGCACCTGCCGCCCCTACCTCACGCATGCGATTGAAGAATGCATCCAGGGCGCGCAGCGTGGTGGCGTGGGGCTGGTGTCGTACTTCCGCAAGGAAGGCCGGGCGCTGGGTGAAGTCACGAAATTCCTGGTTTACAACGCCCGCAAAAGGCAAGTCGGTGGTGATACGGCCGAGCAGTACTTCAACCGCACCGAATGCGTGGCGGGCGTACAAGACATGCGTTTTCAAGAGCTGATGCCCGACGTGCTGAACTGGCTGGGCATACGCAAAATCCACCGCCTGGTGTCCATGAGCAACATGAAGTACGACGCCATCACCCGCGCAGGCATTGAAGTGGTTGAGCGGGTGAACATTCCTGACGACTTGATTCCCGCAGATGCACAGGTAGAGATGGACGCAAAAATGGCGGCAGGCTACTTCACGCCGGGTGCCGTGCCGGGTGCTGAAGAGCTGAAAAAAGCCAAAGGCCGGAGCCTGGATGCTTAAAGCAAACAGTACCCCTTTCGCTATTAATAGCGTAGCTAATTCCGCCCGAATACAGGGGGCTACAGCCCAATCAATAGCTGAATTGCGGTCTACAAAAACGATTCGTAGCCGTGCGCAAGCCTTGCTGGCGCGTGCGCGCCGGGGTGAATCGGCCTGGTTCAGCATCAACAACGGCGCCATGGCAACAGCTGCCACGCTGGTGGCCGAGCTGACGCAGGCCAGGTACCCGGACCTGAAGATTCCGTACCACAGCCGATGGCGGCATTTTGAAGCAGGCGGCATTGACAGGGCCAGCCAGCTCGGCCTGGCGTTACACGGCGCGTCACGGCTTGAGAAAGCCCGTACCCAAATTGATCTGGCAGTGGTCAGCGTGCTGCTGGACGCAGGCGCCGGTGCGGACTGGTCTTACCGCGAGCGCGCAGCTGATGGCCAAGCCGGCCGCGAGTACAGCCGCTCTGAAGGGCTGGGCGTGGCGAGCTTTCACGCCTTTATGGCTGGCCTTTTTTCCAGCGCCCCAGCGCAGCCCCTGCAAGCTGATGCACAAGGGCTGCAAGCCGTCAGCGCGGCGCAACTGGCCAATGCGTTTCAGGTCACGCCCGCTAACCCGCTGGTTGGCCTGGAGGGGCGCGCTGCCCTGCTGCGCCGCCTGGGCCAGGCGCTGCAAGACCAGAGCGATCTGTTTGGGCAACCGGGGCGGCCTGGTCATTTGTTTGATGTGCTGACGCAGGGCCGCAAAACCATTCAGGCACACGACGTGCTGTCATTGCTTTTGGTCGGGCTGGCGCCCATCTGGCCCGCGCAAAACGCTGTTGAAGGCATCGCGCTTGGCGATTGCTGGCGGCACGCTGCAGTGCCTGGCCATAGTGCCAACGACCCCACAGATCTTACATATGGCTGGATGCCGTTTCACAAACTCTCGCAATGGCTGACCTATTCGCTGTTGGAGCCCTTCGAATGGGCAGGCATTCGCGTGGAAGGCCTCGATGCCCTCACCGGCCTGCCAGAGTACCGCAACGGTGGGCTGTTTCTGGATGCTGGCGTACTGCGGCTGAAAGACCCGGCGCAAGCCCAACGCCTGCACGCCGCAAGCGACGAGATGATTGTTGAATGGCGCGCGCTAACGGTTGCCCTGCTTGACGAGCTGGCCCCACTGGTACGCGAGCAATTAGGCTTGACCGAAGCGCAGATGCCGCTGGCCTGCGTGCTTGAAGGCGGCACCTGGGCTGCCGGCCGCGCATTGGCGCAGCAGTTGCGCGGCGGCCCACCACCCCTGAACATCGTCAGCGATGGCACTGTATTTTAAAAAAACTAACCACCAAACCCATGACCAACCCACACAACAAAGTTCACCTGATTGACCACCCGCTGGTGCAGCACAAGCTCACGCTGATGCGCCGCAAAGAGGCATCAACCAATACCTTTCGCACCTTGCTCAATGAGGTGAGCATGCTGCTGGCCTATGAGGTCACGCGTGACATGCCGATGCAAGACATTGCGATTGAAACACCGCTTGAAACCATGACTTCAAAAGTCATTGACGGTAAAAAACTGGTGTTTGTGTCTATCTTGCGGGCCGGTAACGGCATTCTGGAAGGCATGCTCAGCGTGGTGCCAGGCGCACGCGTTGGCCATGTCGGCCTTTATCGCGACCCAAAAACGCTGACAGCGGTGGAGTACTACTTCAAAATGCCGCACGACATGGAAGCACGCGACGTGATTGTGGTGGACCCGATGCTGGCCACCGGCAACTCGGCCATTGCAGCCGTCGAGCGGCTCAAAGAGCTCAACCCAAAATCGATCAAGTTTGTTTGCCTGCTGACCTGCCCCGAAGGCATCGCCGCCCTGCACAAAGCCCACCCTGATGTACCGATCTACACCGCAGCGATTGACCGGCAGCTCAACAGCCACGGCTACATCTTGCCGGGTCTGGGCGATGCGGGCGATCGGATTTTTGGCACCAAGTAGGTTTTTGAAGCTGTTTTTAGCCATTTTCAGGTATGAAATATGTCTCTAGCCCAATGGATTCAGGCGCAAGAAGCTCCTTAATTAATAGCATTCAAGTTTATGCAACTTTCAATCTTTACCCAGCGCTTGCGGCACCTCGCTATGCTATTGAGCGCGGCTTGAACGATGTCGAGCTCAGCAGTTACAGCGCCGGGCAGTGCCTGGCACGCAAGCCGAAAGTTATGGTCGGCGGCAACGCCGTACCGTTTATCGCCTTTCGCTCACTGAGCGATTTGGCCGGCGGCGGTGAAGGTGCCAACGAAATGACCACTTTTTTAAACATCGCAGCAGACAGCTCGGCAAAGGTGCTGCTGGCGTTTTTGGCAGCCTGGCAACTGTAAGGCCGTCAAAGAGCGCTTTAGTGCCAGGTGGTAACGGTGAATTTCGCAAGGCTTGCTCAATGAGCACTTACCTCAGTTTGCCTCAAACGGATTTAAAAGCGTTACGCCAAAATCAGCAAAATCAACCACGTTGCGCGTGACCACGATGAGTTGATGTTCAAGAGCCGTCGCCGCGATCATGGCGTCCTCATACAACGTGTCAGAGCGGCGGTGCATCAGCTTGGCCCAGAGGCGAAAGCTTGCTGCGCCCATAGGCAGTACGTTGTACGAAGCAGCCATCAAATCGGCCCACTGCGTAATCTCAAGCGCCTTGGCAGCGTCCTGATCACGCGTGATTTCTATCCCCGCCTGAATTTCACCCAAACTCACCGCCGAAATATGCAGATCAATGTCTGCAACTGATTTGAGCCATGCAATCACCGCACCGTGTGGCTTGGGCCTGCGCAGCTCAGAAATAACGTTTGTATCGAGCAAATACATAGGCTGCTAGCCCAAAGTAACAAGCCGCCGACGACGCGCAGAGCCACGCGGCGGCACTAAAAATTCGGTACGCGCAGCTTCCGATAAAAGCAGGTCTTTGAGCGAAGGCTTGGCAGTTGCCTGCAAACGCTTCCACTCCGCAGCGGGCACTAAAACAGCCGCCGCAACCCCCCTGCGCGTCACCATCTGCGGCCCCTGCGCCAGGCAGGCATCCACAAACTCACTGAAACGCGCTTTTGCGTCTTGAACGGGCCATGTGTTCATGCTGTTTTGCTCCTGGTTTTAGTGAATTTTAACTAGTCATATGACTAGTCATATTACAACTAAATTGGAATAATGGCAACATCTGTAACGCCTCGGTCGTGTGGAGAAGGACCGAAAAGCTGGCAATACGGCGATAGACGCCAACTTCAAACGCATTGAACTTGGCGAAGCCACCATGTTGCTGAGCCTGAAGCGACCCAACAACATGATCTGGATTAGCACCCGAATCAACGCCCAGCAATTGGTAATACACAATAAAAAAGGTTTTCTGCGAGAGCGGGCCGGGATTTGCTTACTCTTACTGTATGTGCTTTGAGGCGTTTTAAGGCGCGAAATCGGGTTGGCAGCTCAATGGATACAGATATGAGTAGCTCTTGATTTATGAGTATTTAATTAAAGTAAATTGCTACAAAATTAAGCTTGCAAAGTGAAGATGTCGTAACGCAAGAGCGTCCTTAAAATATGCCATTTCGCTTTGGCGCAGCGAAATCAGCAAAAGCGTCATGCTAAAGTGCAATTGGACTCGCGAACAGATTTTTTGCCATGATTCATGGCATGTGTGTTGAGGCCGACCGAAAACTTTCCAAGAATCTGGGGTAGTGCCGACTGAAAACTTTCCAGGGTGTTTTACTGTCTTGCTGAATTTTTCAGCAAGAAGG
>JAYWBS010000082.1:0-6037 GCA_043781295.1 Polaromonas sp. | reverse complement strand
ACGCCCCAGCGCACCGCCTGAACCCCATCGCGCCGTTCCAAATCCATCAGCACTTTCAAACCGGCCAATTTGCGCTACGTTCGCTCCGGCGGCCACACTCAAGTGCAGGTACGAGCGGCAACAGGTACTCGGTGGGCGTGCTGCAGCGCTACGTTCTGGCGCCTCGGCACGCGGGCGCGACCATCCGTAACCGGCGACCCGCGGCGGACATGAAGTGCCGCCGGGGGAGCTTCCGTGTTGACCGAGCGGTTAGGCCACACAATAGTTAACGCCGCTGGTTCGGTCGACACCACGCGACAAACGTATCTTCGTCGAGTTCGTTTGGCTCGAACGTTACCCATTCTTTGTAATCGTCCGCGTGTTCGGCGATCCATTTCAAATTGTCGGGCGTCTTCTTGACGAATGAGATGCTCTTGATGAAATACTTGCGCTCGCCGCAGTTGACTTCAATGAGGTAGAGCGAGCCATCGCCGGGTTCTCTTTCTCGTTTCTGCCACGCCTGAACGTTACCGTTCAACAATCGAACGTAACTGTTTTGATCGATATAGAACCTGACGCTCTTCGTATTCTCAAAATATTGCCGCCATTCGACGGCTTGGGCGACGGACGTAGCGGCACCCAACAACGCGCCTAATGAGCATGCAAGTACGCGAGCTTTGGTCGTCATTGTGATCTGGCCTCTCATGGCGTCAGTGTGGCCTGACGCTGGCGGTAACCGGCACGTCGTGGCTGGCCACGCAAGACGCACAGTGCGCCAGAGCGCCTGGAGCCGCCAGCCGCAGCGCGTCCGGTTGACCAACGGGTTAGCGCCGCGCTATGGAGGCTCTCGTTCGCCAAATCAATTCAACTTGATTGAACATCGGGCGCTTCCGTACACTGGCCGCCGCCACTACCGACTTCGACTTATTCCAGACTTCGAGTCGCATACATCGCTGATCCGGATATTTTTTTCGATTTCACTGACGCTGTCTCGCAAAGAAACTTCTCGATAACCTGATGCTTTTCTGCAGTCGTTCGCCATGACCCTGCGACGGTAGAGTTCCTCTTTGTTGATGCCCAAATCTTCTGCAAACGAGGAGTCTTCGACATCATGGTATGCAGCTGAGGAGCCGCGCAATCCGTATTTGGAGATTTCTTGTTCCGATAGAACGCGAATGTCCTCTGGAGGTGTCTTGAGCATCACATCCCAAAGGTCTGGAGAAACACCGACATCCTGAAACCTTGATCTAACCAGGTTTCCGAATTTCTCAAAGTCCTTCGTGGTTCTTGCTGCTGATTCCGTGCCACCACTAGAGTAAATCCGATGTACACCAACTACACCACCCGGCTGTATCGACCTGTTGGCCGATGAGCCCAAGATAATCACACAGGAGCTCAGACACTTGGCTGTTTTGCGGACGACGGCCTCGTAGTAATACTCCTTCAAAAGGTCTCCCATTTTGATCGCTGTGTCGACATCTCCACCGGCACTGTCCAAATACGCGATTCTGAAAAGTCCTATCCCACGATTTCTCATTCTGTTCCTGAGGCCAGCTTCCAACTTAACATAGTCGTCTGGAACAATGCGATCTCGAATAAATACAATCGGATCCCCTAAGGAGATGGGACCGCCATAGTCGATCTGCACGCCAGCCATAGCGACTGTGCAAGAGAGAAATACGGACGCAATCCAGAATTTCGTTTTTATCACGGCTTCATCCTTCAAGGTGGCCCGTTTGAAGTCAGGCCAGCGTGTCGCCCAGCTTAATTCCGTCTCACAACAAATCCCGTACCAAATTATCTACCCCGTGACGCGCCTTTGGACTCTGAGAAGTCTGCGCCGGACCAATCTTCTTCATGAGCGCTTGGCCCACGCAGGAAGGTTGAGTCAGGCGCACACGCCCCGGCCAGATCAAAACAGCTCGCCAATTCCATAGAGCCTCATTCCCCTCGGAAAGCGATGAAACTCGCCAAGCTTTGAAAGATATTTCATGAGATAGCCGACGCCAGCCTTCGCCTTTTCCGTGTTGGTCATACCGTGTTGCCAAAAGGCGCAACGGTGGCCGTTGCCCCGATCCCATTGCGGCATAGTGACACCGCGAGGAAGCCATGCCAGACTGAAGTCGTAGACCAAATCGGCAAATTCAATTCCAGCGAACTTCCGTTCGCCAGCGGCATATCGATCCAGCAAAAAGCACTTGGCAGGAGGTGGCGGCATGTCTGTGCGGTAACGCTGGAGATAACCGGACCCGAAGGGGTCCGCGTTGATTGACATGTAGAAGGAGCCGCACATAACGAAAGGGGCGTGCTGACGGACTGGATTGGCGACTTTCTGGCGTACTGGCGGGATAGCGGAATAAGCGAGCAGGAAGCAGCTAACGCGATCATGTGCGTACTGTCAGGCTATCCCGCACTCTTCGAGAAAGAGATTGCACGTCCTTGCCCAGACGCAGTAGCTCTTTACGAAACGCTGGCCAATCCGAATCGGAGAAGAAGACTTGGCGGACGTTGTGATGTTCTTTGGGAACTACATCAATCTTCAAAAAAATGAACGCTCCATTCTTCATTGAAAGGTCTGCAATGCCCCCGTGCACGATGTCGTTTCTGAGCGTGCCGGCCTTTAGAAAACGTGTAAGCAATAGATCGCTTTCGGCGCGGAATTCGGCAAGCTCTGGAAGTTGTCCAAAGCATTCTCGCAAGAATTCCACCTTTGGCTCAAGGTTGCGGGGACGGCGCTTAAACAGAGGATGGCCGCCGAATGAATGGAAAAGCCTTGCAACCATAAGGTCTAAATTTTGTTCTGTCTGCCCCCACTGGACGACTACAAACCCAACGGCTTTGAACAGCGTTTCAAGATCACTGCCTGGTTTAACGCCTGGTAGATCGAACGACATAGCACCTCCTCAATATGCAGAGACAGGTTGGCGTCTCCGTAACATCGCGTTTGTCGCCCGAACATGACAGCGACAAATGGCCGAAAGCCCGCATGGAATATGGGTTCTGATGAATTTTCGCTTGCCTTCGAAGGTCATAACAGTTCCAGAAAACCAGCACGTCGATTTCCCGCTGAACACGACGTCTGCATGTGCGTTCGACGGCGGGGAGTCAGCACACTATAGTCCAACGCGGCAGGGTCGGGCATGGGCGAGCCGTTGATTCCGGAGGGCGTTGGTTTGCAGCGGTGGACCGCCCACCAAGCTTGCAGGATCAGGCCGGTGGGGCGCTTGGCGCAGCGGCAAGGAAGGAGGCCGATGGCCGGAGGGCCATCTGCAGAACTGAGCGCCCCGCCGGCCCGATCCACCAGCGTTGAAAGTGACCGGCGGCCCGTATGCGGGATAGGTCCACCACAAGGACGTCCGTATTGGCTGACCAATTGGATATCAGACCATTCGGCCGACGATGCCCTGAACATGAGAGATAAGGGCCATGGTGTTCTTGATCGTCGCCGGTCGATCCAATGTCTCCTCAGTCTCGTCGTAGGCCTCGTAGCGGTACTGCACTGCAAAAACGCTGTAGTCCTCAAGATCTGGAAACTGGGTCAGATCCTGCCCAGCGTCTTTCAGGATCTTGATAAGGGCACTAACGTCATGTGATTTCGGGTACGTCAGGCCCAGGGCGGCGATCCACGCCTTTAGTGCCTTCTCCACCGCCTGCTGCGCATGAAACCCGAACACTTCCTCGGAAAAGTTACTGGTACCAAGCATGCCCGCGAGAGCATTGTGATCCTTTACGGACATGGTCAGCAGTTGTGCCGCGTGCTCCTTATCAGACTTGGCCATAGAGCAGCCGTCCTTCCTTCCACGCGATCGCAACCATGTGGTTAGTTGTTTCTCGCCACAAATAGAACTCATCCAAAGTGAACAGAATGATGTCCTTCGGAACGTCACAGACTTCCGTCACGCTTCGATAGATATTCCCCAACTCCTTTCGCCGGCTTTCGCCGGCCCGGAAGTTTTGTCGCCGAAGAACCAGCAGATCAATGTCCGAGTATTGGTGGACATCTCCCCGAGCGTATGAACCAAACAGGATGATCGCGGCTGGATTTGCGACCGGCAGCAAAGACTGCACTATTCGTTGAAGGTCGCCTTCAGTGAGACGTGGCGTCACTCGCCCAACAAAACCAAGGTCTGTTCGAGGCTGTAGCGGTGGGCGGGCCCGTTCAAAGTACCCGAGCCTTGCTTCACGGGCGGAGGTGTTAGAAATCATGCCAAAGGGACTCAAGTCGTGTGCCCCCAATAGGTTTTGGGGCCTTGCTCGTACGTAGTATTGTATTTGGGCGGGATGCTTGAACCAACGCACCGTGCTTGCACCGTGCTTCGGTTTTCGCCAGTTCTGATGATTGACGCCGCCACCGCGCCGAAGCCGCAGGCGCATAGGCCACGCAACGCGGAAGGGCGGGGGCGGTTGGTTTGCGGCGGTGGAACATCCGCCAAGCTCGCAGCATCAGACCGGTGGGGCGCTCGGCGCAGCGGCATAAAGGAAGGAGGCCGCGAGGCCGGAGGGACAGCCGCGGAGCTGAGTGCGCCGGCGGCCTGATCCCGTACAAACGGTGGCGCACAGGCGGAATTGAGGCCCCCGCCAGCCCGACCAGGCCACGACATGGGCGCAATGCCGTATCAGGAGCCCGCAGCCGTCAACCATTCAAACAGGTAGCTCGCAAAACTCCGCCTGACGGTCAATTCGTAATGCGTGCCGGCTTGCAGGCACAACACGGTGGCGTTGGCTTTGGCAACATGGCTCTGGGCCAACGAACCAGTGGGGAAGGCCCGCACATGCAGGTCCAGCGGACAACCGCGCGCCAGCAGGTCGGCGGCTCCAGGCCCCTCGACGCGGAGCGTGGTGTTGCCATGACCCACATCCACCACCGCGCTGTGTTGGCCTTGCAAAGCGGCGCGCAAGGCAGTGCTTATCGACCCGCCCTGCCCATCGCTAGTTTTCAACAGCCACTCGTCCGGCCCCATCCACAAAAGCTGACGTTGCGGGTCGATGCTGGCGCTATTGGCCTTCAAGGGCAGGTGCATGCCGGTGGCTTGCAGCACCGCATCGGCAAAACGTGCATCGCCGGAATTCCCACGCAGGGTCCACATGTCCATCAACGGCACTTCGGCCAGCAGGCACTCGCGCCCGTCCGCATGCAAAAGCTTGGGGCCTTGGCGCATCAGCCCGGACAGAGGGCTTTCCAACACGACTTCAGGCATGGAGGCGTTTCCCTTCCGGGTCGTAAAACACAGGGCTGCACACCGTGGCGGCCACGTAGCGGCCATCGGCCAGCGCGGCATACACCTTCTGGCCCAGACGTTCGGTACCCGAGCGTATGACAGCCATCGCAATCGAGCGGTTCAGCGTGGGGCTGAAATAACTCGATGTCACGTGGCCCAGCATGGGCACCGGCGCAGGACCGGCCTGCGACTGGTCAGTCAGCTGGGTTCCTTCGGGCAACACCAGTTGGTCTTGGTCGGTCAGCAGACCCACCAGCTGCTTGCGGTCCTTGCGTGCGGTGTCGCTGCGGGTGAGCGAGCGCCGCCCCAGAAAGTCCTTGGTCTTGGACACCATGCCACCCAGCCCCAGGTCGTACGGCGACACCGAGCCGTCGGTCTCCTGGCCCACGATGATGTAACCCTTCTCGGCCCGCAGCACGTGCATGGCCTCGGTGCCGTAGGGCGTAAGGTCGAACTCCGCGCCCGCCTCCATCAAGGCTTTCCAGACATAGGCGCCGGTATTGGACGGTACGTTGATCTCGAACGACATCTCGCCCGAGAAACTGATGCGCATGATGCGCGAGCGCACGCCGGCCACCGTACCCTCGCGCCAGCCCATGAAGGGGAAGGCTTGGTTGGACAGGTCCACGTCGCTGCAAACCTTTTGCACCACCGCGCGGCTTTGGGGCCCGACCACGCCAAACGTAGACCAATGGTCGGTGACCGAGGTCATGTAGACCTGCATGTCGGGCCACTCGGTCTGCGTCCAGCGCTCGAGCCAGCCCAACACCCGCGCCGCGCCACCGGTGGTGGTGCTCATGAGGAAATGGTCCTGCGCCAGACGCGCCGTGACGCCGTCG
>JAYWBS010000081.1:0-17399 GCA_043781295.1 Polaromonas sp. | reverse complement strand
TCATGAAGCGGCCCACCAGCGGGTCATAGATGCGCCCATTCATGTGGATCACGCCCATCTCGTCCAAGTGCTCATGCATCGTGTAGCCACGGTCTGTGCTCTGCCCCGTGATGCTGTCCAGACTACCCAGGTTGCCTGTTCTTTGCACAAACAGGGCAAACACCATGCCGCCTGCGCTTGCGTAGTGAATTTGACCAGTATGATTTTGATAGCTGCTCGCGCCCGAATCTATTGGGCTGCAGGCCAAAAAGATACCTGAAAAGAGCTTGTTTTGAGGCTGCGGAGGGTTAAAACGGCTGAATTGGCGGTTTTGGCAGATGCGGGCTCTGCGGCTGGCGTTGCTGCGATGGCTGGCTTTTATTGAGCCAGCCTTGCTATGCATGAACCGTTCGCCCTGAGCCTGTCGAAGGGTTGCACCGGCTTCGACAAGCTCAGCCCGAACGGAAATTAAAACTTCATCGGACCAGCGTGATATCGGGGCTGTCGGGGAATGCATGTGCTCGATGTTAGCTGGCTTGCGTGTACATTGGCAATTGGAAATTTGGCACTGCGGGGCTTTCTACGAGCGGATCTGTCCTACACCTTTTCAACCGCCGCCATGTTTGAATACATGAGGAAATATTATTTGGGGCTGCCGCTTCGCAAATTTCGTTACTCGAAAAATTCGGCGTAACGGGCAGCCCTCCCGCTCAGGAGGCTGCATGACACTCGACCAACCCGTTGTTTCAGAACTTGCCTCTGTCTCAGCACCTGCATCTGATTTGCCGCTAGAGCCAGCGCCCAGCGTGCCAGAACCCTTTGTACTGCACATGCCGGTCAGCATACGCAGCCTGTCGCTGGTTATTCTTGCCGGGTTCGCAGGCTTGTTCGTACTGCATTGGGCCAAGGCAGTTTTTATTCCGCTCATGCTGGGCTTGGTGTTTAGCTATGCGCTGTCTCCGCTGGTCAACTGGATGGAACTTAAACGCATACCGCGCTGGTTAGGTGCTGCCGTCTTGCTGCTCAGCATTTTGGGGGCGGCTGGTGCTACTTCGTATTCACTGACGGATGAGGCCATCAAGCTGGTGGAGTCACTTCCGGCTGCGGCGCAAAAATTCCGGCAAACCATCAAGTCTCGGCGCGACAACTCGGCCAGCACGCTGGAGACGGTGCAAAAAGCGGCCACGCAAATCGAGCAGGCCGCGCAAGAAGGTAGCCCGCCTCCTGCCGCCAACAACCGGGGCGCGATACGCGTGGTGGTGGAGGCCTCACGCTTTAACATCAAAGACTATCTATGGACGGGCACGCTCGGCCTGATGGCGCTGGTGGGCCAGTTCACGGTCGTGGTCTTTTTAACTTATTTTCTGATGGTGTCGGGCAATACTTTCAGGCGCAAGTTGATCAAACTGGCCGGGCCATCACTGAGCAGTAAAAAAATCACCTTGCAGGCGCTGGATGAAATCACCGGTCAAATCCAGCGCTACCTGCAGGTACAGCTTTTTACCAGTGCGCTGGTGGGCGTGGTTACCGGGCTGGCGCTCGGCGCTGTCGGGCTTGAAAACGCAGCGGTCTGGGGTATCGCCGCTGGCGTGCTTAATTTGGTCCCCTACGTCGGCTCGCTTATCACTGCAGTGGCATCAGCGGGGGTCGGATTTTTACAATTTGGCTCGCTCAATATGGCGCTGCTGGTTGGCGGTGTGTCGATGCTGATTCACACCATCATTGGCAACCTGATAACGCCTTGGCTCACCAGCCGAGCCAGCCGCATGAACCCCGTCGCTGTCTTTGTGGGCTTGCTGGCCTGGGGCTGGTTGTGGGGCGTGTGGGGCTTGCTGCTGGGCGTTCCCATTTTGATGATTGTCAAGGCGGTTTGCGACCGGGTGGATGACCTCAAGCCTGTCGGTGAATTTTTAGGGGCTTGAGCCTTCGATTTCTAAACCTTGAAGCTGCCCAACACGTTTTTAGGAAACAATTCATCAACTGTCAGCAAGCTGTCGCATACCCCTTGCTGGTAGCCAAACTTGCAAAATGCCTCAAGCGTGCTGCGGTTGATCTGGCCACCAGCATCAGGGCCAATGCCGTAGGGAAAAAAATCAGCGCCAAAAATACCTTGCATGCGACTTGCATAGTCGGCCAGCCATGGCAGCGGCGCGTGTGATGCGGTGATGTCTGACAGGCGTGCTATCGACTGCGCTTTGGCTTGTAAAAAAGCCTTGTAGACATTCATGGCGACCCAGGGGTGCGCGTCGAGTACAGCGGTTTTAATCACCAACGCGTGCATGATGGGGTAGATGCGGGTGGCTTTGAAATACTGCTCTTCAGCCGACTGGTAATCAGGCATCAGGCGCACGACTTCGCTACCGAAAGCAGCAGGCGCACGCGCTGACATCACCGCATCTACGCTGCCATCGAGCAGCATTTGATTGAGCGACTTGTCTGGCGCGCTGGTGTAGTTGATGCCTGCTGGCAATGTCAAACGCACTTTTTCAACACGGCCGGGCTGGTTCACGCCGGCTTGCACCCATTGCATATCGCGCAAGTCCAGACCCAGGTGGTCACTCAAATAGCCCCTGGCATAAATGCCTGCGGTTTGCGCCCACTCGGGTATGCCGATGCGCTTGCCTTTGAGGTCTTCAGGTTTTGTGATGTTGCTGCCCGTTTTGACATACAGCATCGAATGACGAAAGGCTCTGGATATGAAGACCGGCAGTGCCGTCATCGACGTATCGCCCTGGGCGCGCAGGGCAATGTATTTACCCATCGACATTTCCGACATGTCCCACTCACGGTGCAAGGTAAAGCGGTAGAAAATTTCTTCAATCGGTAAATTCAGTGTGCGCAGTTGCACGCCTTCAATCAGCACGCTGCCATCGGTCACATCACGGGTCTGGTCGTAGGGCCCAAGGGCCAGGGTCAGGGGTAGTGGATTCATAAGGGGTTCAATTTATTCAGCCTTGATGTTGGCAGTTTTGATCACACGGGCCCAGGTGTCAAACTCAGACTTGACGTAACGCTTGAGCTCGTCGGGTGTGCTGGCAATCGCCTCTTGGCCGTTCTTGTTCAACAGCTGTTTGTAGTCCGCATCTTGCGCGAGTTTGAGCATTTCCTGATGAATGCGCGCAATGATGGCCGGTGGCGTTCCTGCGGGCGCGAACAACGCATACCAGGAGCTTGCTTCGATACCCGGGTAACCGAGTTCATTGAGCGTGGGGACATCGGGCGCTGCATCAATCCGCTTGGGTGATGTCACGGCCAGCGCCCGCAGCTTGCCTGATTGCACAAACGGCAAGGTGGCCACCACGCTGCCAAACACCATTTGTGTTTCTCCGGCCAATACAGCCGTTGTGGCCTGAGGGCTACCCTTGTAAGCCACGTGCTGAATATCTGTGCCGGTACGGAGCTTGAAGAGCTCGCCCACCAAATGCAGCGGTGTGCCTGTGCCGCCAGAGCCGTAGTTAAGGCTGTTCGGTTTGGCCTTGGCTATTGCAATCAGCTCGGCCACCGATTTGGCAGGAAAGGCCGGGTTGACCGACAACACCTGGTAGCCCTGCGCCACCATGCTGATCGGTGCAAAGCTGTTGATAGGGTCATAGTTGACCTTGCCCAGGCTGGGTGTCATGGCCATATTGGCCACAAAACCAAGCAGCAATGTATAACCGTCGGGCTTGGCTCTGGCGGCTTGCTCGGTGCCAAGATTACCGCCTGCGCCAGGCTTGTTTTCAACAATCACTTGCTGGCCCAGCGTGGTGGATAGCCGCTGCGCCACCAGCCGGGCCAGGGTGTCGTTACCGCCGCCAGGTGGGTAGGCCACGATGAGCTTGATGACCCGGTTGGGATAGTCTTGGGCTTGCACCGCGCTCAGACTGCTGGTCAGCGCGAACAGCAAGGCGATCAATAGCTTGCGCATGGTCATTCAGCCTTGATGTTGGCAGACTTGGCCAGTTGCTCAAAACGTATTTTGTCAGAACGAATGAGCTTGACCAGCTCTGCACTGCTGCCTAGCTGCGTTTCAACGCCCGCGTTTGACAGCCTGGATTGAATGGCCGGGTCAGCCAGCACTTTGCGTACGTCGGCGGTAATTTGCGCCACCACGTCGGGCGGCATATTCGCTGGCCCCATCAGCGCGTACCAGGTGGACAAGTCCAGCGGCTTGACGCCTTGCTCCTCCATCGTGGCGGCATCGGGCATCAGGGCGTAGCGCTTTTGGTTGGCCACGCCAATGACATTGAGTTTGCCTGCTTTGACGTAGGTCGCCACCAGGTTGGCACTGAGCGATGCCAGCGGAATTTGCCCGCCCACCACGTCTGTCAGTGCCGGAGCGCAGCCCTTGTAGCCCGCATGCACCGCGTCAAGACTGGTTTTTTGTTTGACCAGCTCCATCACAAAATGCATGGGTGTGCCAATGCCGCAAGAGCCATAGCTGAGCTTGCCGGGGTTGGCCTTGGCATAGTCTTGCAGTTGCTTGAGGGTTTTGACGTTCAGGCTGGGGTGCGCCACCAATGCAATCGGCGTGATGCCCAGCAGCATGATGGGTGTCAGGTCTTTTTCGGGGTCGTAATTGAGTTTGACGCCCAGGCCCATGTTGGCCACCATGGTGCTGTTTTGCAGCATCAGCGTGTAGCCGTCGGCAGGCGAGCGCACCACCGCTTCAGAGCCAATATTGCCCGATGCGCCCGCGCGGTTATCTACCGTCACGCCTTGGCCCCATATCTGTTGCAAGCTCAAACCCAACTGGCGCGCCAGCGTGTCAGAGCCACCGCCTGTGCCATACGGCACGATGATGCGTACTGGCTTGCTGGGGTAGGTGTCGGCCAGCGTGGGGCTGGCTGCACCTGCGCAGGCCAGCGCCAGGCCAAGAGCTTTGATGATGAGTTTAAAGTTGGAGTTTGGGGTGAATGTGCGTGTCATGTGATGTCTCTGGTTTCTGTGTTTTGTATTTTATTTTTTATGCTGCTGCGGGTAAAGAGCTTGCTTGCACGGCAGGCAAGCATTTATTGACCCTGCAAGCCATAAAAAAACCCTATTTTTAGCCATTTTCAGGTATGTTTTAGGCCTCAAGCCCAATAAATCCGGGCGCAAGAAGCTATGAATTAAATAGCGCCTCACGCCTGCCAAGCGCCACTGAAAAGTAAACCCCTACCGCCAGCACCAGCGCGCCGCCTGCTGCCACCACGGCGGCTGAGCCGACGCGGTCTATCAGCTTGGCGGCAAAAAATACGCCAACCGACTGGCCCAAAAACAGCGCTGCTGCAAACAGCGACACCGCTGTGCCGCGTGCCGCCGGGGCCATTTGTGCGGCGTTGGCTTGCAGGGTGTTGTGCAGCATGAAAAAACCAAAACCGCCAGCCAGGCTGGCGGGCAAGGCCAGCGCCCAGTAGGGTGTGAAAGCCACCACCAGCGCGGCCAGGCCCAGCACGCCAGCGCCCAGGCGCGTCAAGCCGGGTTGCCCCAGGCGGCTGATCAAAAATCGTGCGGTGGCCATGTAGGCCACGCCGCCCAGGCCAAACAGCGCCACAATGGCCCCGGCGCTGGTGAGTGACAAACCCAGCGCGTTATGCAAATGTGATGCCCATACCGCCAGCACGCCAAAGCCAGTGGCGCCCTCGATAAATGCCACCGTCAGCACCACGCGTGACCATGGCCCGGTGATGATGGTGTGGGCTTGGCGTGCATAGCCTGGTCTGGTGATGGGGTCGTCTATAGCTGGCGCAGCGGTCGTATTGGCCAGAGCCTGCTGGCCGCGCCAGTCGATGTACAGCAGGCTACCCACCACGGTAAACAGCACGGCGGTAAAACCAAATGCCCAACGCCAGCCCAATGTGTCCGTCAGCAAGCCGCCCAGCAACTGGCCGCCGACAATGCCCATGGTGGAGCCCAGCCCGGTGCGGGCCAGTGTCTCTTGCAACTGGTCGTGCGGCGCCACATCGCCGACCCAGGCCATCGCCAGCGGAATGATGGCTGCCGCGCCAAGCGCCACCATCACCCTGGCTACCACCAGCATGCTTAAGGTGCTGGCAAGCATGGCTACCACGCTGCCCACACTACAGGCCAGCGTGGCATAGGTCACGATGCGGAATTTGCCCAACCTGTCGCCCATCGGCCCGTAAAAAAGCTGCGCCGCGCCGTAGACCATGGCAAATGCCGACACCACCTGCGCGGCTTCGCCCAAGGTGACTGAAAACACGTGTGCCAGCTCCGGCAGCATGGCATCGCAAATGCGCTGGACCACCATGCTGGAAAAGGTGGCAAATGACAGCAGCAAAATGGAACGCCGCGTGGATGCGGCAAGGGGATGGGATGCGGAGCCGGATGTCATGTGAAAAGTTGGGGTGCGCTCAACTTGGGCTGATTACAACCAATGGTCAGAGCCAAAACCCTTTTAATTGTAAGCATGCTAACCCAAAACGACTGACCTATTGGCCTGCGTCAGCGTACTTGATCGGCTCGATGGTCGGCCGGCTGGGTCAGTTCAGTGGTTTAAGCTGTTGAAGCAGCGTAGGTATGAGCTCGCTGACCGTGGGATGAATGTGAACCGTACGCGAAATGGCCGTATATGGCTGGTCGCTAGCCATGATGTCCAGCAAGCCATGAATCACCTCGTCGCCATTGAGACCCAGGATGGCTGCGCCCAATATGCGATGGGTGTCTGCATCCACCAGAACCTTCATGAAGCCTTGCGTCTCACCAGCCTCGCGGGCGCGACCGACGCGTTGCATGGGCATGCGCGCCATCAGCGCTGGACGTCCGCTGGCACGCACCTCGCGTTCGGTCATGCCCACACGTCCCAGGGCGGGGTCGATGAACAGCGCGTAGCAGGCAATGCGATCACTGACGCGGCGCGGGTCATTGTCAAAGACGTTGGCCGCCACAATCTCGTAATCGTTCCAGGCCGTATGCGTGAAGGCGCCGCGACCATTGCAGTCGCCCATCGCCCAGACACCTTCAGCGCTGGTGCGCAGTTGTTCATCTACCGTGATGTAGCCGCGCGCGTCTTGCTTGATGCCTGCCGCTAGTAGCCCCAGATCGTCGGTATTGGGTTGCCTGCCCACAGCCATCAAAACATGGCTTGCCCGAAAAGCCGGCGTGTCTGCGCCGCACAGTGTGCCGACCGTGATTTGCTGGCCATCCATGGCCAGCGACAGACACTCGGCGGCTAGCTGAAATGTCACACCCTCAGCTTCCAGAATGGCGCGAATGCCAGCTGATACGTCCGTATCTTCGCGCGGCAGCAATTGATCCGAGCGTTCCACAACGGTCACTTTTGCACCAAAGCGTCGCATCATTTGTGCAAACTCAAGGCCGATGTAGCTGCCGCCCACAATCACGAGATGATCCGGTACCTCGGTCAGTTCCATGATGGACGCGTTGTCGAGGTGCGGTACGTCTTTGATGCCGGGTAAATCAGGCAGGGTGGCGCGTCCGCCGACATTGATGAAGATACGCGGCGCTGTCAGCGTGCGCATGCCAACGGCGATGCTGTGCGGCCCGGTAAAACGGGCTTGTCCCTGAATCACCTCGGTGTTTTTCAAACCCTTCAGCCACTTGTAAACGCCGTCACGTGAGGCGTGCACGATGTCGTCTTTGCGGGCCTTGATACGCTGCATGTTGACCTGAATATCAGTCGCTGAAAACCCGAACTCCGCACCGCGCCTGGCAAGGTGCAAGGCCCGCGCGCTGGCGACCATGGTTTTGGTGGGCACGCAGCCTACATTGACGCAGGTTCCCCCAAAGTGGCCACGCTCAATGATGGCTGTACGCAAGCCTTCTTTGGCACAGCGCGCTGCCAGCGCCGGCCCGGCTTGCCCTGCACCTATCACGATGGCATCAAAAGTTTCGACTGTCATGCATTGCTCCCATAGGTTGTTGCGCGGTAAACCGTAGCAAAAATAGCTTTACCATGCAAAAGTTCCGGCCAGTTGCTACTGTTCTACCTGTGTTTTCCCTAGGCCTGTACTGGCCTCGATACGCCTAGGATGACTATCGCTCAAACTCATCTGATGCGCAACGCGCAGCAAAATATTCAAAAAGAGGACACCTTCATGCAACATATTTATTTGAACACGCTGGTTCGTACTTCGGTCACTGCGGCTGTCATTGTGACCTTGGCATCTTGTGCCAGCATGCCGGGGGAAAGCGCTCAGGCGGTTCTTGAACGGGCCAACACGGCCATGGGCGGTACGGCACTCAAAAGTATTTCCTTTGCGGGTACGGGCAGCGGTGCCACGTTCGGGCAGGCTTATCAGCCGGGCATGGCCTGGCCGAAGATCACGTACTCAAGCTTTTCGCGAGTGGTTGACTATGACGCTTCTGCCTTTCGTGAAGACGCAGCGCGCGTGCGCGCAGAGCCTAATGGCGGCGGTGCCGTACCTTTGATGGGTACAGGCGAGCAACGCACCACTGGCGTGTTGCTGGGCAGCACCGCCTGGAACATGATTGGCCCCGCACCTGTTGCCGCGCCGATTGCAGTCGATGGCCGGGTGCATGACCTGTGGACCACACCGCACGGCATCATCAAGGCAGCCATGGCCAACAACGCTACCGTTTCCATGCGCAATGAAGGTGGCCGAACGTTGTCGGCCGTGTCATTTGCCGTGCCCGGCCGTTTTAAGGCCACAGCGCTTATCAACGCCGCCGGTATGGTCGAGCAGATAGAAACCAGCCAGCCCAACCCGGTGCTGGGCGACACGCTTTCTGTCATCAGCTTTTCAGACTACAAGGATGTAGGGGCTATTAAGTTCCCGATGCGCATTCAGCAAACCATGGGTGGCTTCCCGGTGCTGGACTTGGCTGTTAACGATGTCAAGCCCAATGCGCCTGCGGCTCAGGCTATTCCGGCGCTGGTTGCTGCGGCCAAAGAAAACGTCACCGCCACCAAGGCGGCTGATGGCGTGTGGTTTATGGCTGGTGGCTCCCACAACAGCGTGCTTATTGAAATGAAAGACCACATCATGCTGGTGGAAAGCCCGCTGTTTGATGGCCGTTCGCTGCCGCTGCTGGCGGAGGTTAAAAAGCTCGCGCCGAACAAACCCATCAGGTATGTTGTCAATTCACACCATCACTTTGACCATTCGGGCGGCCTGCGTACCGCCATTGCCGAAGGCGCAACGCTGGTCACCAGCGAGGTGGCACGCCCTTTCTTTGAAAATGCATTTGCCAACCCCAACAGCATCAGCCCTGACGCGATGGAAAAATCTGGCAAAAAAGCCGTGGTGACAGGTGTGAACGGCAAACGTACATTCACCGATGGTGAGCGCGTGGCTGAGGTTTATTACATTGAAGGCAGCGTACACGCACAGGGTTTCATGATGGTGTATTTGCCGAAAGAAAAAATACTGGTTGAGGCCGATGCCTTCACCCCTGGCGCACCCAACTCGCCCACACCAGCCGCGCCAAATGCCTTGCATCTGAATCTGGTGCAAAACATGGAGCGCCTGAAACTCGACGTGGCACAAATTCTGCCACTGCATGGCCGCATGGTGGCTGTTAGCGAGCTTTACACGGCTGTCGGCAAGAAGAATTGATTTGGGCTTGTTTTTTTTATTTTCAGCATCATTTACCCGGTTGCGGTAATTACAACCAAAGGGTGCTCATGTTGAAAAATTCATTGCGTATGTTCTTTGCCTGCCTGGCACTTGCCGGTGCAGCGCTGATGGCCAGCGGGCCAGCCATGGCGCAGGCCGAGCCAACGATTAACCAGATCTACGAAGCCGCGCAATCCGGCAAGCTCGACCAGGCCCAGACGATGGTGCAGCAGGTGTTGATTGCCCATCCCAACAGCGCCAAGGCACATTACGTACAGGCCGAGTTGTTTGCCCGCCAGGGCCTGACCAGCCGGGGCCGTGAGGCCTTGGTGATGGCCGACAAGCTGGCCCCCGGCCTGCCGTTTGCCAAGCCCGAAGCGGTGCAAGCCCTGCGCACGCAACTGGCCTCAAAACCGGTCGTAAGCGGGTCCAAAGAGCCCACTAACAAAGGCTTTGGCATGGACACGCCAGCCACAGCCACGTCATCTTTCTCGCCCGGCTTGCTGTTGCTGCTGGGCGCTGGTGTGGTTGGGCTGGTCGTATGGCTGATTCGCAAAAAACCAGCCGACATGGCGCCCGCTGCCGCACCCGCCGCCATGGCTGGCGGCATGGGCAGTGGTTTAAATGGCCCACAAACCTTTGGTGCTGCTGCACCAGCTTATGGTCAACCTGGCCAACCTGCTTATGGTGGCCAGCCAGCTTATGGCCAACAACCTGCCGGCATGGGCATGGGTGGCCGCGTCATGGGTGGCCTGGCTACCGGCCTGGCTGTGGGCGCAGGCGTTATGGCGGCACAAGCCATTGGCAAAAATCTGATGGGTAATGACGACCACAACGCCAACCACGCAGCCAATAACAACCAGGGCAACAACTTTGAACCCTTGCCCGGCAACAATGACCTGGGTGGCCAGAACTTCGGCATGAATGACAGCACCTCGTGGGACGACGCAGGCGGCGGCGATGTGGGCGGCGGTGGTGACTGGGACAATTGATGCGTCTGTAGATACCCATCAAGGCTGAAACGAATCTTTTTTAGCTTTTTCAGGTAACTTTTAGGCCTCTAGCCCAATAAATTCGGGCGCAAGCAGCTATTTATTTAATAGCATCGCACTTAACCTAAAAGTGTGGCGGCAGCTCGTCCCGCAAGCTGCGCCCGCTGGTCAACTCGCCATCACCCGCAGGCTGCCGCAGCTCGGCCACCTCGCGCAGCAGCAAGTCAATCTGCTGCTGTTGTCTGGCAACGATGTTGTCAAGTTGCTCCACCAGATCTTCGGTGTAGGTGGCCTTGATTTCGAGGTTGGTCAGGCGCTGGTCGGTGGTACTGGCTTGGGTATCTTGTGGGTTCGTCATGGTGATATTGGACATGAAAAAGAAGGTGCATTCACACCGCCATCGCGATAAAATAAGTGTTTGTTTTGAAACAACCAAAAGGTGTCACCATGCTGGCCATGCAAGAACAAATCGAGCGTAATGCCACTTTGCAAAATGCACTTGCCAGTCAGCGTATGGAAGGCCTTGAACCCGATGCCAAGATGATTGAGGATGCTAAAAAATGGGCTCGGGGTGACATGACGATTGATGCTGCCATCGCCGATTTCAAAGCACGCTTCATTCAAGACAGGGCAGGAAGTACGCTGGTGATTGGGCGGGCCAAATTCGTCAGGTAAAAATAGTCAAAGGTGCCACAATTTTTGCACTTCCATCTGCTATCGAAGGCGCAGCAAAACAACTTTTTAACCAACTTGCACAAGAGCAACATCTTCGCCACTCTGGTAAGAACTTCTTCAGTGAGCGCGCTGGTTATTATCTTAGCGAAATTAACGTACTGCATCCGTTTCGTGAAGGCAATGGACGCGCGCAACGTGAGTTTATTAGCCAACTCGCCCAGGCTGCGGGGCATCCTGTCAACTGGAGCGGCATCAGCCAAGCAGACATGATTCGCGCATCTATTGCAGCTTACAACGGAGATTCGTCGGTCATGGCCGGGCTCATTCAAAGCGCGTTGCGCTTTTGAGTTCGTTTGATTCGCTCAATCCCCCAAATCAATGACTTGCGCCAAAGGCAAACCATCAGGCGCGGTGTAGTCAGCCAACACCCAAGCGCGGTCGGTATTGTTTGTCGCGTCTTGTAGCCAGGTCAGAATAAAACCGATAGACGCTGTGTCCAGCGCCGCAAAGGGTTCGTCAAGCAGCGTGACAGCCGCACCTGAGGCCAACGCGGCTGCCAAAAAAACCTTGCGCTTTGAGCCAGTAGACAGCATGAAAAGTTGTTTGTGCAAGTGCTCCTGCAGGCCCAGGCCGTACGTCATGTCCGCCAGCGCAGCATCATCAAAATCTGAATAACGGCGGCGCTGCAATTCAAAGTAGTCAAGCGCCGTGAGCTGGTCAAACGCATCAGTACGCGGCTCGGCCCAGAAGACCTCGGCTTTGTAATTTGCTGGCTGCGCTTGCAAGTCAATACCGTTGATGTGCAGTTGCCCGCCTTGCGCTGGCAGTGCCCCTGCCAGCAGCCTAAGCAGTGTGCTTTTACCGCGCCCGTCACCCCCGCGTATCAGCGTAATGCCTGACGCTATGTTGGCTGAAAAGTTGGTGAAGAGCTGGCGGCTTGGGTAGCTGAAGTGCAGGGCGCTGGCTTGGAGGATGGTCTTGTTTTGCACTTGTTTCATGCTGCTATTTGACACGAGGCAAAATTGCAGATTTTTTTCGTACTTGTATTTTCATACTTAATAAAGCATACTAACGTAGAAACTACTGAAAGTACGCCATGGAAACTCTGGATGTAACACTGGCCGAACGCGGCCAGATTGTGATTCCGAAAGAAGCGCGCGATGCGCTCGGCCTCAAGCCGGGTGCACGGCTGCAACTGCGCATTGAGGGGGGCCGGCTCGTCATTGAAAAGCAGGTGAAGCTTGACCTGAGCCGCTGGGTGGGTAAGGCTGTGGATGATGGGTTAACCACTGCCCAGGCGCTGGCGGAGCTGCGCGCAAGACCCGTGCCCTGGAAAGCGGCCAAGCGGCCACGCAAATGAAGAGCGCCGTTGATTCCAGCGTGCTGTTTGACATTGTCAAAGGCGCACCCGGTGCGAAGGCCGCACAAAAAGCGCTGGAAGCCGCTCTGGCCCATGGCAGTTTGTGCGTATGTGCGGTCGTTGTCGCTGAACTTGGGCGCTACTTCTCGAGCGAACAAGACCTGAAAGATTTTTTAGCTGCATGCCAGATAGACCACGACCCGCTGTCGACAGACGCTGCCCTGGAGGCCGCGCGCATCATGCGCGGTTATGCGCGTAACAAAGGGCCACGCGAACGTGTAGCCCCAGATTTTTTAATTGGTGCTCACGCTATCAAGCAGGCTGATGCTCTGCTGACGACGGATGCTGGTTTCTTTCGCCATTACTTTGAGGGCTTGAACGTGGTTGCGCCGTAGTGAACTTTGAGTTCAACTTTGATTTCACCGTTATTTAGGCCTGCAACCCAATAGGTGCGGGCGCAAGCAGCTATTTATTCAATAGCAGACCAAACAAGTACCAAAGCCTGCATAGGCAGATCCGCCAGGCGCACCACGTCGCCAGCAGCAACGATACGGTCAGGTTTTAGCGTGGTTTCTTGCCCGCGCTGCCAGTGCAGCGTCACCACCCGCTCGTCCAGCCGCAGGGTGACTTCAAACGATGGCCAGTCGTTGGGCACGCGGGGCATCAACGACAACTCGCCTTGCCGCACTTTCAGCCCCAACAGTGTCTCCAGCGCCGCGCGGTGCAGCCAGGCTGCTGATCCGGTGTACCAGCTCCAGCCGCCGCGTCCCGTGTAAGGGGCTGCACCGTAGATGTCGCCCGCCATGACATAGGGCTCCAGCTCGTAGGCAGGGCCGCGTGTAGGGTGCTGGGTGCGGTGTGCCGGGCTTAATGCTTTGAAGCTTTCCCAGGCGCCTTCAGTGTCACCGGTTTGTGCCTGTGCCATCATGGCCCACACGGCTGCGTGGTTGTACTGGCCGCCGTTTTCACGCACGCCGGGTGGGTAGGCCTGGATGTAGCCGGGGTTGTTGGTGGATTTTTCAAACGGCGGTGCCAGCAGTCGCAGCAGGCCGTCGCTGCGCTTGCCTGTGCTGACCAATTGCTGGCGCATGGCAAGCATGGCGGGTTGGGTAAATTTGTCGGTGGATGCGCCCGACAAAACCGACCACGCCTGGGCTATCAGATCAATGCGGCATTCTTCGTTGCTGGACGCGCCCAGCGGTGCGCCATTGTCAAAAAATGCACGCCTGAACCAGGCGCCGTCCCAGCCGTGGGTGTGCAGTGCAGTTATCCAGCCTTGCCTGGCGGCTAGCCATTTGTCGGCTCTAGCTTTGTCGCCACGGGCTTGGGCCAGCTTGGCAAAGCCTTCGACCACGCTGCATAAAAACCATGCCAGCCAGACTGATTCGCCACGGCCTTCGTTGCCGACGCGGTTCATGCCGTCGTTCCAGTCGCCTGTGCCCATCAGCGGCAAGCCGTGCGCGCCTGTTGGCAAACTGCGGTCTATGGTGCGGGCGCAATGCTCGTACACGGTTGCGCTCTGGTCGCTGACTTCGGGGGTGTAGTAAGCGTCCTCAGCGCCCTCGGGTATGGTTGCACCGGTGATGAAAGGTACGCTTTCGTCCAGCACGGCGGCATCGCCCGTCACATCTACATAGTGCGTGCACGCGAAGGGCAGCCACAGCAGGTCGTCACTGAAGTGGGTGCGTACGCCTTCGCCGCCAGGGGCATGCCACCAGTGCTGCACATCGCCTTCTGCAAACTGGCGCGATGCGTTCAGCACAATCTGGCTGCGCAAACGTTGCGGGTCAACCACTGCAAAAGCCATGCTGTCCTGCAACTGATCTCTGAAACCAAAGGCACCACCTGCCTGGTAAAACCCGGCTTTTGACCACAGGCGCGATGTGAGCGTCTGGTACAGCAGCCAGCGGTTGACTAGCGCGTCAAACAACGGGTCAGGCGTGCTGACCTGAATGCGGCCCTGCAAGTCTGCCCAAAAAGTTTTGACGCTTTTAAGCGCTTGTGGCACGTCTTTTTGCAGCCATGTTTTGGCAAGCTGCGCAGCGTTTGATGCATCAGCTTCGTGGCCCAGCATGAAGGTAAAGCTGATGGTGCTGCCTGTAGGCAAGCTGAAGTTACTGGCAACAGCACCGCAGGGGTCTAGCCCGCCGCCGCTGCGCTGGCCCAGCGTGTTCGGCCAGGTGAGCTGGCCAGACACATCAAAAAATTCGCTGCGGTCACAGGTCCACTGCACCAGACCAGGCAAACCTGCCAGTGCCAAAAATGCGGTTGAGCCGCCAAAGCCGGCTCGGCTTTCTCGCTGCTGCGTCATGACGGCGGCCATCCCGGACGGGTTCCACGTCAGTTGCGTGCGGCGCTCTGCATGGCTTGACCCCATTTGCCACTCTGCCATGGCCAGCGCCCGCAACTGGCGCGCACGTGTGCCTGCATTGCGCAGCTGCACATGCACCAGCTTGACGGGATCCGCCGGGTCGACAAAAAAAGTGGCTTGTATCGTGAGCTGGTCGTGCGTGGTTTCAAACACGCTGTAGCCTTGCCCATGCCGTACGCGGTGCTGAAGTTGTGGCTCGGCAACTGAGCCGTGATGGCTGTAGTGGTAGCCCGGTGTGAAATGCAAGAATTTGCGGGACTCCACATCTTGCAGCAAGTAGTGTTCATGGCCCGTGTCTTCTACCGGGTCATTGCTCCAGGGCGTGACTTGGTGCAAGCGGCTGTTGATGGCCCAGGTGTAGCCGCTGCCTGCTTCAGAGATTTGAAAGCCAAATGATTCGTTGGCAATCACATTCACCCAGGGCCGGGGCGTGCGCTGGCTGGCGCTGATGTCAAACTGAAATTCACCCGTTGCTGCGTCAAACTTACCCAGAGGTGTTGTGATGGTGGTGGGCTCAATAACCGGGCGAGTGCCTGGCAGTTCCAGCACCACGGGTGCGTTGCTTTGCGTTGGTGATTGCCCCGCCCACAACGTGCGCAAAGCCGCCACCTGGGTTTCAATGGGCCTGCCATCGGCCGTAAAAACAACCCGTGCCAGCACAGACAGCGCGGCTTTTTCTGAAGGCGATACCTCATGCTCGCGTAGCAGGTAAAAGCCCGCTGCATCGGTAGGCGGAAAGCTGTGCTGCACTTTTTGATTCAGGCGGTCACGCTGGGTTGAAATTTCGCGTTGCAGGGGTGACAGGTAAGAATTGGACTCGCTGTTCAGCACCACCACATCCGTCGGCAGACCGCCAAAACTCCACCAGGGCTGCGCTCGCAGCAGCGACTGCACCAGGCCCAGGCCTTCACTCGAATGAATGCGAACCAGCAAAATGGGTTTGTCACCAGAAATGCCAAAACGCCAAAGCTGCCTCTGGTCAACCAGCGCAGTGCCTGAAGCGGCCCGCGCACCGGTGTACATCAGCGCTGTCGTCAGGTCTTGCAAGGCTGCGTTTTCTTCCACATCAATGCCTAGGTCACGCAAGCGCACCTGGGCCAACGTGGCGGCCATGCGGGTGGCGCGCTCCACGTGCATGGGCTGCAAATATTTGTCGATGCGGCTGATCAGCTCGGACTTATCAGGCGCAACTGCCGTCGCAAAACTCAGGCGCGCCACACCGCCTGCGGCAATACGAACGGTCACCCGCAGGCAGGCGACTGGGTCCAGGCCATTGACAGGCGTGGTGCTGTCCAGCCAGGCCTGAGCGGCACGTTGGGGCTGCGCGCGTTTGCGGTTGCGGCCCAAAAAGGTACGCCTGTCGGCAATGCAGTCAACCGACACAATATGGGCATCTGCCTCGGCCAAAAAATGCGCTGCCGACAACGTTAGCTCGCCATGCAGCCGGGGCCTGCGTGTCAGCACCAGAGCGCGCCATTCAGGGTGCCAGGCGGTTTCAATAAACAGGTTTGAAAAAGCCGGGTGCGCCTCATCAGCCCTGGCTTCGGCCAGCGCCACTTCAAAGCAGGAAATGACCTCGTAAGTCATGGCAACGCTGCTGACATTGTTTAGCACCACGGTGCGGATTTCAGTGTCGTCCTCCGGGCTAACCAAAACAGTGGTGCTGGTTTCCAGATCGCTGGACGCGCTGTCAAACTGCACGCGGTCGGCCAGAAAGCAGGCGCTGTAACGCCAGGCGGGGTGCGGCGCAGGTTGCGCCGTGATGGAGTAAACATAACTGCTGGATGCAGCACGCAGATAAATAAAAGTACCGTACCGGTCACGCAGCAAGTCATCACGCCAGCGGCTGATGTTGTGCCGGGTGTGGTGCTGGCTCCAGCGGCTGACGCCTGCACCATTGCCTCGCAACGCCACGCTGTAACGGCCATTCGACAGCAGGTGCGTAGGCTGCCACTGGCCGCTTTGGGGTTTGATGTGGCGTGACTGAAAAGTGTGCGCTGATTCGTCTGGTGCTGCGTCTGGCAGGCTGCGTGGGTTGGCGGTGCTGATGATCTGGCGCGGGCAGCGCTCATGCAGCAAGCTGGCGTAGGCAGCTACCTGCGGCATGTTTGAAAACCAGCGCTGCGGCATATGCCCACACAGCACATTGCACAGCGCAACCAGTGCCATGCCCTGGTGGTGCGCCATGTAGTTTTTAACCACGCTGAATGGCTCTGCACGCGGCTGACGTGACACCGTGAAGTCAACCGCATCCATAAAGCCGTAATCGCCTCGGGCAGAGAGTTGCTCCAGCCGCCGCAGGTTGGCAATCGCAGCCAGCGGTTTGATCATGCTAGCCATGATGCTGGCGTACGGTGCCACCACCCGGTCACTGGCGGGTGTGCGGCGCAGCGCCAGGCGCGGCACACCGAAAGGTGAATACTGGTAGGCCAGAGAGTGGTCTTGTGCAAAGTAGGCTGATTCAGACACGCCCCAGGGCAGGTGTTGCGCCTGCCCAAACA